>NZ_MCWZ01000341.1 GCF_002877365.1 Vibrio sp. 10N.261.55.A7 | reverse complement strand
CAAGCCAAGCCAAGCCAATTAGGTCGCTTTATTCCTAATAAGCTGGCTAATCAAGAACATCCCCGTTGCACTGATCACAACTGAAGGACCAGCAGGTGTGTCGTAGTGCCAAGATAGAGCTAGACCCAAACAAACGGAGATCGCCCCAATGACCGATGCAATCATGGCCATTTGCTCCGGCGTTTGAGCGATCTTTCTCGCGGTAGCGGCTGGAATAATAAGAAGAGAAGTCATGATCAGCGCGCCGACAAACTTCATTCCAACGGCGATAACGAGCCCGACCATTAACATCAAAACCAGACGCATTAAGTCGACATTGATGCCATCAACCGCAGCGAGATCTTCATTGATGGTGGTTGAGAGTAATGGACGCCAAAAAAGGAACAAAGTAATGCCAACCACGACAACACCAGCATAGATGACAAGTAAATCACTGCTGGACACAGCAAGCAGATCACCGAATAAATAGCTCATCAGATCAATACGAACAGAATCTAGAAAGCTTACGGCGATGAGGCCCAATGAAAGCGAGCTGTGGGCTAAAATACCTAGCAATGTGTCGGTCGCCACAAGCTTTTGTTTTTGCAGTGTTACAAGGACGAGAGCCAAGCCAAAACAGCAGATCAGCAGTGCTAGATAAATGTTAATCTCGAGCAAAAAACCAAGTGCTAAGCCCATTAATGACGCGTGCGCTAGGGTATCCCCAAAATAAGCCATTTTTCGCCATACGACGAAAGAGCCTAAAGGGCCTGCAATCAAAGCAATGCCGAGTCCGGCTAAAAGAGAAGGCAATAAAAAATCAATCATGAGAGTGTCCGTGGTTATGATTGCTGCAGCTAGACGCGCTTCCTTCTACAGGTGAGCCAGAAAGGTCATGATGGTGGTGCTGATGATGATGTTCATACAAGGCTAGAGACTCTCTTCCTGAATGACCAAACAATGCAATGTAGGTTGGATGGTTGGTGATGTCTTTAGGTGCCCCTGAACAACATATGTGGTGGTGTAAGCAGATGACATTATCTGTTTTCGCCATCACCAAGTGTAAATCGTGCGATACCATAAAGACCGCGCAACTGAATCGGTGACGAATATCATCAATCAGATCATATAAGTCGATTTGGCCCTGTATGTCGACACCTTGAGCAGGTTCGTCTAATACTAACAAATCAGGTCGTTGCAATAGCGCTCGAGCAATGAGTACTCGCTGGTTTTCACCACCCGACAGTTGGTGCATGTTGTTGTTGAGAAGATGTTCTGCACGCACGAGTTTAAGCGCATCAAGTATTTCTTGCGCACTGTATCGCCCTGCCAATTGCAAGAATCTCTTTACGTTTAAAGGGAGAGCGTCGTTCAGTCTGAGTTTTTGAGGGACGTACCCAATTTTACAGGTTTTACGTTTTTTGATGTTTCCAGAGTCTGGAGCGTGCAAACCCAACAATACTTTTACTAAAGTGGATTTTCCTGCTCCATTAGGACCGATAAGTGTTGTGATTTTCTTTCGCTCTAGAGTGAAGCTCACCTGGTCTAGTACACGCTTTTCATTGAATGAAACGCATATATCGTTTAACTCGACCAAAAGGGTCATAAATAGAACTCATTTGCAATTGACTATTGTTATAATGTAACATTCCTCGCTTTCCAATTCCATAGAATGATGATCGGTACCCAAATGAGATTTCGTATAGTCGCTGCTTTAATGCTTCTTTTAAATGCTAGCCCAGCTTGGTCGGTAAACTTACTGACAAGCATTAAACCAATTCAGATGATAGCGACTGAAATAATGCTAGATGTAGGCGAGGCTGAAGTATTGCTAGCGAACAATACCTCTCCCCATGATTATGCACTGCGTCCTTCCGACATTCGCCGTTTACGCGGCGCCGATTTGGTTGTTTGGTTCGGCTATGACTTGGAGCCTTTTTTGGATCGCACGCTATCAAAACAAGAGAATGTACTCACTCTAAGTGAAACACCCAACTTCGATTTACGTGAATATACCGGTGACCAACATCAACATGATGGGCACGATCATGGCAATGAAGACCCGCACTTTTGGCTTGGCTATAGACCTGCGATCCAAGCAGCAAAGGCAATCGCTGAGAGACTGTCTGAAGTTGATCCGCTGAACAGCCAAAAGTACCAAGATAATTACCAAGCCTTTGAATCTAGAATGGCGGCAGAAAAGTCACTCATCGAGGCTAAACTGAGTCCGGTAAAAGAGAATGGATACTATGTGTTTCATGATGCTTACGGGTACTTTGAAGCGGATTATCAACTTAATCACTTAGGCTACTTTACCGTTAGTCCTGAGCGTAAACCGGGTGCAAAAACGTTAATTTTAATCAAGAATACGTTGAAAGAAAAACAAGCTGTATGTGTGTTTTCTGAACCGCAATTTACCCCCGCAGTTGTCGAGTCCGTGACTCGTGGAACAGGCGTGCATCTCGGTGAGCTAGACCCAATCGGCATTGATATTAAAG
>NZ_MCWZ01000340.1 GCF_002877365.1 Vibrio sp. 10N.261.55.A7 | reverse complement strand
TCGCTGTACAAAGCGTGTTTAATACGCCTCCGAAAGGGTAATGCCAGTCAGCTAAACTGACTGGCATTACCCGCTTAGGGGGTTTTTATTTATCTGAACATCAGTAAAAATACGACGAAGTACCAGGTTTATCACTATTTGAGGCGATGATAGTCATCGAGATTGTTAGCCTTCTTGCGCCATCAGCATTTAGTTGGCCTTTATCCAATCGGATAGACGTGTTGAAGCCGTCAGTGGGTGATCTAAAGTGATAGGGTCAGGTTCTTCTCCCACTTTCTCGGTGTATGCCAACAAATCGACCGCATCCAGTAGCGTGTCATCACCCAATTCTTTCGCGTAGTCCCAAGCCTCACTCTCTGTCATGTGATATCGGGCGAGTTTTTTTGCTTTTGCGAAGAAATCTGCAGCTTCGGTGATGGTCAGGCTTTCCGGCCCTAGTAGGGTTAGTCGCTTATTGTATAGCTCAGGCAGCTTATAACTTTCCACGACAGCCTTGGCATAATCGTCAGCGCTGATCCATCGCAGCGGTTTCGTAGATTCACACATTGTGGTCACGGTCTCTTGGTCAACCAATAAGTTCAGGGTCTCGAAAAACCAACTTGGCAAATAGGCCATGTAAGGTATGCCGCTGTTCTTTAGTAGGTTTTCTGCTTCTAGTTTTGCCTGTGTATCGATTCTGAAGCTGTTTTTTTCATACGCCGTCGCGGTAGAAATCATGGTGATTAATTGGATAGTCGATTTATCGACAGCGTTAAGAATGTGTTGTGTTCCCTCAATGTGATTTTTGAGATAAGTCTCAGGGCTGTTGCCACTGAGGTTGATGTGAATGGCTTCTACACCTTTCAACGCGGCCGTTAAGCTCTCTTGGTTGAATAAGTCAGCTTCGACAAACTCAAATTGTGGCCCTTGAAACATCTTACGAGCTTTTGATGAATCTCTAGAAATGATGCGAACAGTATAGCCCTCATGAGCAAGTTGTTTCGCGACAGGTGAACCCAGCATGCCAGTAGCGCCGATTACAGCAGTTGTTTTAAACATAATAAGACTCCTTGTGAATGAGGTATCAATCATAAGTGGCATTGATTAATATTATTAGTAGGATAAAGTGAGTGTCTGATTATCATAAATGGGATAAACATGGATCTTGAAGCAAGCTTGTGGTTTTCGACGGTGGTTAAAATGGGGTCTTTTTCGAAAGCCGCTATTGAATTAGGCGTGCCGACCAGCACAGTGAGTCGACGCATTTCCAACCTGGAAGGGCAATTGGGGGTGACGTTGTTGGTGAGAAATACGCGAAGTATGCAACTCACTCAGTCTGGGACGGAGTATTTGGCCCTTACTAAGCAGCTTGAATTGGGTTATCAATCATTAAAAGATTGGCAAGACAACCAATCACAGGTCTCAGGCACGTTGCGTATCACCGCCCCATTACAATTTGTTGATTGGCCACTCAGTGACTGGGTCATCGAATTCAAATCGACTTACCCAAAACTCAACATCGAAATGGTTGGCAGTAACGAAAACCTTGATTTCTACGAAGATAGAATTGATATCGCCTTTCGTCAGGGGCCGTTGTCAGACTCTGATCTGAAGCAGCGACGCTTGTTTGGGTTGCAATACGGTATTTATGCCTCGCCTAGTTGGGCGAAAGAACACGGTGAGCCCCTAGATTTAGCAGAGTTACAGACACACGAGGTGGTGAATATTGGTGTGAAGGGGAAGGGCTTTCCGTGGTTAGTTAAACAAGATAATAAACAGCACGCCATTTTTCCGAACTCTGGCTTGTTACTCGAGTCTCCGAAGCAGGCAGTAAGAGCCGCAAAAGCGGGCTTAGGAATGATCTATGTTCCGTATTTTGATGCGCATTCTGCCATAGACAATGGAGAGATCGTGCCGATATGCGAAGCACTGTGGCCAGATGGGATCAGCTTTTATCTTGTATTCCATGAATCGAGAACGCGATCGAAAAAGTTGTCGACGTTTATTGAGTTTATTTTAAACAAACAGCAAGAACTTCTAAAACTCCCTGGCATTCATTAGCCGAAGTAGCGGAGTTATTCGGGGGCGTTTTTCCTTCCTTAACAAAGCCGATTCGGTTTTAGTGTCGTAGGCAATTTGGTTTGATCAATTTCTAGCAAGCCATTGGACAAGACTTGTTAAAAACTTTATAGGGGCTGAGTGAACTCAAATAATGTCAGCTATCATAAATAGCATGCAAAGTTGTGGACAATTTACGTATCCACAACAATTCAACGTTGAAATCGATAGATTCAAAGAAGGTAACTACTGAGTTACTACTCTGATGCGGTCTACGTCGACTTTTACTGTTGTCCAACCTTGGTCTACTTCACCTTGAACAATAAGTTTAGTATCTGCTGTCACATTAATACCGTGCCAATCTTCGTTTTCTATTTCCACAACAATTTGGCCCGTCTCATCACTAAACGTATATAGCTCATGACCAATTTGTTCTGTGATGTTGCCAGTAAGAGTCACATAAGCATCGTCTCTTGCTTCAGACGCAGCCTTAACCGTATCCGGATTAGCAATATTGCCGTTAAAACCAACCGATGATGACTGATTAGACGCATTCGCCTGACCCGAAGAGAACCCACCCTGCGCAAATGAGCCAGCACTGGTTAGCGTTACTAGAGTTAACACACTTGAAAGCAATAATTTATTTTTCATGATAAACCTTATTTAATTTAAATAGATACGAAGTAATTCCATATCTAGTACGTCTTGATTTAGGTCTATGCTAATGAGTCTGTAACAAAATGTGTAACTAGAAAGCATTCGAAAAACGAATACAATACGCGAAAATACTATAAATCTATTCTATAAATCCATTCTATAAATGTGGCTACTTGGTATAACCAAACCAATCCCTTAGGGCAAGAATGATCTCATCAATAACTTCACGGTGGGGATAATCCAATCTGTAGTACAGCATCAGCTGAAATGACGGATCGATTTCTCTTTTATCAAAATTAAGCGACACCACTTGTTTCGATTGAATCGCTGGGTGCACGATGTATTCCGGAAGCAATGCTATCCCTAGGTCGCTTTTGACCAGTGACACCACAGTATTAGCATCACTACACTCGATCATCTCTAGGCTTTTGAATAAGGCTGTATCGTATTTATGGGTTTGTTCATAAGGAGCAGACCAGATTGACGTTTGCGACAATAACATATCCAATTGTACGTTCGGCTCGCCACACAAGGGATTATTGGGGTGCGCAATCAAAGTCGTACTTTCTTCACCAACTAATGCTCCACCCACGTTGGGATAAAGGGAATCAGCGACAATACCAAGTGCAAAATCGACGAGTTTGTTATCAAGAGCCAACTGAATATGGGTCATATCCGCATTTTTAAGCGAGATCTGTAGGTTAGGCCATGATGTTTTCAACCGACTAATCACATCGGCAATCCCTTCCCCATCGATTAACTCACCAAAACTGATCGCTAATTTAAGAGGTGTAGAGTCACTGTGTATGGAAAGCGCAAGGCTCTCAAATTTTTGCAGATATTCAATAGCAATCTTTGCTTTTGGAAGTAAAAGTTCGCCTTTTTCACTTAGGACAACAACTAAACCATTACTTTGACGATCAAAAAGCAAATACCCTAACTCGTCTTCAAGTTCGCCTATCCAGCGACTCACTGTAGACGAAGACTTGCCCAACTTACGGGCTGCTTTGTTAAATGTTCCCATTTCAGCAGCGGCGATAAAGCACTCAAGGTTGTGACTTGAAAATGTTAGCACTGTTTCATCCTCTCGGTTTCCCATAGCAATACAACCACTCCAAATATGGGTCATTTCGTGCTGCGGGCTATCTCATTATGGTGCGATTATAGAACACGTCAACACAAACAACTTAATTCAGAGGCTCCACATCAGGTTGCCTTTACAAACGAAGAGCATTTATTATGAAAAAATCAATCTTAGCCACAATTCTATTAGCGACAACTATAGGCTCTATCACATCGGCATCGGCAGCAGATGAAGTGCCTCTATCTAAGTTTTATGAAGGCTACACAGTAGCGGAAATCCCAGCCGATGGATTCCAACAATGGCCTTATTACACATATGCATCGGCACACATTGAACAGTTTTTACGTTATGGCGTACACAAACTACCTGCATCAGTAAACCCTGTTAAAATTGAACGAGTAGGCGGATTTGAAATCTCACCGGAACTACGTAAAGACCTGATCGACACACAAGTTAAAGCATTCGTAGTGATGAAAGATGGTAAGGTGCTAGCGGAGCACTTCGACAATGGCTTTAAGACTGGCATGTTAAATAACTTGCAATCAGCAGCGAAGTCTTACGTTGGTGTTTTACTAAGCCACGCGATTGATTCAGGCAAGGTTTCTCTTGATGAGAAAGCGAAAACTTATTTACCAGAGCTAGAAGGTTCTATTATTGGCGAGGCAACTATCAGCGAGTTAGCTACAATGAACTCGGGCATCGAGCCACTGAGTGACTATCACACTCCAGGCTCTAATGGTTACGAATGGGAAAAAGAGATTGGCCTACAAAACGCAGGTGAGCCAATTGGTCACTTAAATGCAATCAAAGCAGCTAAAGCGACACAAAGCGAGCGTGGCACAAACTGGGATTACACAGACCAAAACACTGACACACTGGCTCTTATTATTGCTAAAGTTGAAGGTAAGCCATTTGAGAAATTACTTGCTGAGCTACACAATAGCTACGGCGGTAATGATGAAATTCAAATTGCAAAAACATCTGATGGAACAACATCACCTTCGTTTGGTATAAACAGCAGTGCATACGACTACGCGTTATTTACTAGCTACATTGCACAAGGTAAAGCTGGACAGTCTTTTTATGCAGAGTTAAAAGATTCATCTAACGATGTACTTAACGTTACACCAGTAATTAAAGATGTTTTTGCTGCGGCAAGCCCTACAACGTATGACATGCAGTCGTACACAATGAAAGCTGAAAATATCGTATACTCTCACGGTTCATTTGGTCAAACGGGTTTTTCTGACCTAGAGTCTGGTTATTCTGTAATCTACTTTTCAGATTGGTACACAAATACAGTCGCACCGAACCTACAAAAGCAACTAATCAATACAGTAGACATCATTAATGAACTACGAGCTAAATAATATCGATTAGTTAAAAACCATCGCCCGCATCGGGCGATGGTCATAATTGAAGCTCTATCGCCCGTTCTTCAGGGGCAGGTCTCGCCTTTTGCTCACCATTAGCTTACGTATTCCAAAATCAGAATTCTACTGTGCGCTCTGATACCGCTTGCAACTCGTTTTGGGGCAGATACGTGTTAGCGAGTCAGCCCCTAGTTTTAGCTATTGTTACTTTACTCTAGTCACCTCATCCACCAGATACAGTATCGATTGATACGGCACGCCGCTGTGGTGCGACAAACCTATCTCACAGGTTCGGCTGTTACTAAAGCCTCGGCTGCAATTGCTCGGCACTTGTTCTTTCAATGGGTGAACGGCTGCGGCATTGAGTTCTGGTGTAGTGAAGCCTTTATCGCCCGCCCACCCACAGCACTGAATATGCTCAGGCACTATAACTTCTGAGGTACAGGCTTTCGCTAGAGACAGCATGTCGTTTTCTAGGCCCATTCTGCGCGAGCTACAGGTCACGTGCAGCATCACAGTCTCATCGATAGGCTCGAAGTTTAAATGCGTTTTCAGATGAGTCATCACAAACGCTGTTGGCTCGAAAATCTCCATAGGTTTTGAGAACTTCTCGATGCTTAATTTGGCACATGGGCTCGTGTCCATAAGAACAGGGTACTTGCCTTGCTTGCTGGCTTCCCAGAGTGCGTCTTCTAGCTGCTGCGATTTTTGGTTTGCGATGTCATTCGCGCCTTTGCTGTCGTAGGGCATACCACAGCATTGGTCATTCAGCTTGTCAGGCGCAATCACTTCAAACCCTGCCTTATTGAGCAGAGAAAGCGTTACCTCGGTCAGTGGGCGTGAATCTTGAGCATCGTTTTGTTGGCCCATATTTCGACTGGCACAGGAGGGCATGTACACCACTTTTCGTAGAGTTCCGCTCTCGTTGGATTCGCCATCAAGTTCATTTTGAATGCGATGAGCGTTGGCTTTAGGGTATTCGGGCATCCAGGTTGGGGTAGAGCCTTTCGTCAGCTTGCGCAGCCCATTGGTCATTCCGCCCACCGCTTTATTTCCCATTAGCGTTGTTGCCGCTTTGTTGGCTTTTAGCCCCACCCGCGCCATAGAGGCAACCGAACTGAAGTGATCGGCGCTCCACTTGGCTGTCCATCTCACAAGAGGCGTCAGCTTTTCATAGCGTTGACTGCGAAGTTTCTTAACTAGATCACCCGTGTTGATTCCTACAGGGCAGCGGTCGGCACACAAGCCTGTGGCAGCGCAGGTGTCGATACCTTGATAGTCGAACAGTTTTTCCAGCTCGCTTGCTTCTACGTCTTCACCGGCCGCGCGTCGACGCTGCAACTCTCGATATAAAACAATGCGTTGTCTTGGCGATAAGGTCAGAGTTCTAGATGGACACACCGGTTCACAGAAACCACATTCGATGCAGCGATCCACCAAATCATCAGCGGCTGGCATCGGCTTGAGGTTTTCAAGGTGAGAACGTGGGTTATCGTTAATAATGACACCAGGGTTGAGCAGGCTTTGCGGATCAAATAAGGCCTTAATCTTCTCCATCAATTGGTAGCCATCTTTGCCCCACTCAAGCTCAACATACGGGGCCATATTACGGCCTGTCCCATGTTCAGCCTTTAACGAACCTTGATATTTAACGGCCACCAAGTCGGCCACGTCGTCCATGAATCCACCATAGCGATTAACTTCATCACCACTATCAAAGCCTTGGGTGAAGACAAAGTGCAGGTTTCCTTCAAGGGCATGACCAAAAATGATCGCTTCATCGTAGTGGTATTTATCAAACAAGCCTTGAAGATCGCGTACGCCATTGGCCAAGTTTTCAACTGGAAAGGCAACATCTTCAATGATCACTGTCGTGCCCACTTCTCGAACGGCGCCTACCGCAGGGAACATGCCTTTGCGGATGCCCCAAAGCGTGGCGACGGTTTTCGGATCAAGTGTAAACGGCACCGATTCAATAATGGTGTAGTCAGAGAGTGAGTCCATGATGGTGCTGCATTGGCTATCAATCACAGACTGTTCGCTGGCGTGCGTTTCCACCAGAAGTGCTGCCGCTTCTAAATCGAGGGTTTGAATAAATTCAGGCATGCCTGGCTTATCGGCGACCGATCTCATGGCGCGTCCATCCATCAGCTCCACGGCTGCGACGGGGGTTTTGGATAATGTGGCGACGGCTTGACACGCTTCTTCAATGTCAGCAAAGACAAGCAGGGAAGAGGCCTTAAAATTATGCTCGATGACCGTGTTGTAGGTGATTTCAGCGATGAACCCCAGCGTACCTTCGGAGCCGATCATCAAGTGCTCTAACACGTCAATGGGATCGTGAAAATCAACCAGTGCGTTGAGCGCGTACCCCGTAGTGTTTTTGAGGCGGTATTTGTGCTTAATGCGATCGCTTAGTTCGGTGTTGTTTTGCGTCTCGTGGATCAATGCGTTGAGACCATCAATGATATCTGGGCGGGCAATATGGAATGCTTGAATGCTCTCTTTTGACGAGGTATCGAGCAGGGTACCGTCGCTAAACACCACTTTAATGCTGTCGATGGTGCGATAGGAATTTTGCGCCGTACCACAGCACATGCCGCTGGCGTTATTGGCCGCAATGCCGCCGATTTTACAGGTGTTAATAGACGCAGGATCAGGGCCGATTTTGCGTTTAAAAGGGGCCAGATATTTATTGGCATCAGCGCCAATCACACCGGGCTGAAGAATGATTTTATTGCCGTCGTCGACAATTTCATGGCCACGCCAGTCATCGGTTAAAGTGATGAGAACAGAATCAGAAACCGCTTGGCCTGACAGACTGGTTCCTGCGGCTCTAAAGGTAAAGTGAACTTGCATTTCACGGCAGCATTGAATGGTGTAGATAACCTCATCGAGGCTTTTTAAGCGAAGCACAATCCGCGGAACAAGGCGATAAAAACTAGCGTCAGTGCCGTAGGCGAGTCGTTTTGCATGCTGAGTCACAATGCGCTCTGCATCAATTTCAACCGCAAAGAGTTGCTCTAACTGTTGATAGGTAGAGTCATCGATTGACCGGCTATTGTGAGATGGACTGCTCGTCATCTGCTTGTCGCCGCTTAGGTTTGACATGATTGGCTTCCTTGTGTTTGCTACCGGTATTGTCTTTTTTATATTCCAGTAGGTAAAAAGGTGTCACATATCTCTGTTATTTGCTGTGACACCTTTTGAGTTTATTTAAAGTTTACGAGTGAGTTCCTATCTAAGTCTTTGATACTCTTAGCACCTGTGAGGGTCATGGCCACTCTCATCTCTTTTTCATACAGGTCGAGTAGGTTCTCAACCCCCGCCTGACCTTGCGCCGCGAGAGCATAAATGAATGAGCGGCCAAGCAGAGTACAGTCAGCGCCAAGCGCAAGCATGCGAACCACATCGAGGCCAGATCGAATACCGGAATCCACGAAGATTTTAAGATCGCCTTTCACGGCATCAGCAATGGATGGAAGCGCTTTCGCTGTGGAAAGAACGCCGTCTAACTGACGACCGCCGTGGTTTGAAACAACGATGCCATCGGCCCCAAAAGAGACCGCGTCTTTTGCGTCTTGCTCGTCCAGAATGCCTTTGATGATCATTGGGCCATCCCAGTAATCGCGAATCCACTCCAGATCTTTCCATGAGATTGACGGGTCGAAGTTGTCACCCAGCCAGCCAATGTAATCCTCAAGCTTGGTCGGTTCGCCGCGATAAGTTGAGATATTGCCCAAGTCGTGTGGCTTACCCAATAGACCGACATCAAACGCCCAGCTAGGGTGACGCATGGCTTGCAATACTCGGCGAGCAGCCGCGTTAGGGCCACTCATTCCAGAGTGCATGTCACGGTAACGCGCTCCGGGAACGGGCATATCCACGGTAAACACGAGTGTCGTGACGCCCGCTGCTTTCGCACGTTCAAGTACGTTTTTCATAAAGCCTCGGTCTTTCAACACATACAGTTGAAACCACATTGGGCGCTCTATGGCGGGTGCCACTTCTTCAATCGGGCAGACAGACACCGTCGACATGGTGAAAGGCAGCCCTTTGTTTTCTGCCGCTTTCGCTGCTTGTACTTCGCCGCGTCTTGCGTACATACCCGTTAGACCAACAGGTGCGAGTGCGATAGGCATAGCCAGCTTTTCACCAAAGATCTCGGTCTCTAAACTGAGGTCTTCCATATTATTGAGAACACGTTGCTTGAGCGCGATGTCGGCAAGATCTTCGGTGTTCTTTCTCAATGTATGCTCACCATACGATCCACCATCAATGTAATGGAACAAGAAAGGTGGCAGTTTGGCTTTAGCCGCAGCGCGGTAATCAGTAGAGGCAGAGATGATCATAGTTCAATCCTATCAATAGTTTATACATCACCTTTATCGAAGGTTTAGTATGGTCGACATCTTAAAAGTGAGGTGCTAATACTCTTGATTTTGCTACTGCTTTCACAATAGCGTCTCTCAAGTGGCGATGTGAGTATCAGAAACTCTAGGGTAAATCGGTTGTTCCACCGGCTCGTTAACGCATTAGCGCGTCTGTGATATGGAATCCATAAATAGCGATCAAACCAATCGCACCGGTGGCAATGAGGTAGTACGTCGTTGGAATAATGGTTTTACGTAGCGTTGCGCCTTCTCTGCCTAGTAAACCAACGGTTGCAGAAGCGGCCACCACGTTATGAATGGCAATCATGTTGCCAGCGGCTGCACCAACCGCTTGAAGTGCCACGACAACAGCGGTAGAGATAGTCAGTGTTTGCGCCGCTTCAAATTGGAACTGGCTGAACATCATGTTTGAAACCGTGTTAGAGCCCGCTATGAAAGCGCCCAACGCACCCACCGTGGCACTCAGTGCAGGGAAAGCATCACCGACTAGGCCTGCTGCAAAGTTCGCGGTGGTGACTGGCATGCTGGCTAGATCCGCCGCGTTCACACCTGAGTTGATGAAGATACGCACCATAGGAATGGTGAACACAAGCACAAATCCTGCGCCTATCAGTGTTTTGCTCGATTCACCAAACGCTTTTGCAAGCGGCGTAACGCTTCGAGATTGCAGCAGTACCGCCATTAATGCGACGAAGACAAGAATACCGCCTGGTAAATACAAAGGCTGAATCGCCGTACTGATGCCGACTTCGCCAAGAATGTTGCCAAATGAAAGGCTAACACTGCGTAGCATGGCTTTAAATTCAACGCTGACACGACTGGCTACAAGAACCACTGCAAGCAATACATACGGCAGCCACGCCATCGCCATGCTCATTGGCTTTGCGTTTGAATCGTTTAGGTCGATTTTGAGCGAGCCTAACCATTCTACTGGCCATTTGTTTTCTGCCTCAAAATCCCACGTTGTTTTCGGCACAAGGAAACCACGATTTGCGGCGGATACCACCACAGCTAAGCCGACTAATCCACCGATGAGAGATGGGAACTCAGCGCCAAGGAAGACGCCAGTGAGTGCGTAAGGAATGGTAAACGACAAACCCGCGAAGATAGCGAATGGCAGAATGTCTAACCCTTCCGTCCAGCTCTTATTTTTGCCGAAGAAACGAGTCAGCATCATGGCCATCAATACTGGGATAAGCGTACCCACACAGGCGTGGATCAGGGCAACGCTTGAGGTAATTTGTTGCAGGTAAGCGTCCCAGCTTGATCCATTGGCCAGAAGCGTTTCGCCGATATTGTGCGTATCAAGCCCTTTGTTCACCCCAACAATAATCGGTGTGCCCACCGCGCCAAATGACACGGGGGTGGATTGAATCATCATCCCCATGAGCACCGCAGCTAGGGCTGGAAACCCAATAGCCACAAGTAGAGGCGCGGCGATTGCTGCCGGTGTACCGAAGCCTGAAGCCCCTTCGATGAACGAGCCAAAACACCATGCAATGATGATGGCTTGAACGCGGCGATCCGGTGAAATGTTAATGAATCCATTTCGAATGGTGGAGATTGCGCCAGTGTGTTTTAACGTGTTGAGCAAGAAGATGGCACCAAACACAATCCAAAGAACCGAAACGGTGATCCCTAATCCTTGGAAGATCGAAGCCAGTACTCGCGTGGTTGACATGTCCCATGCAAACAGCGCGATAAAGACGGTGAGGCCAAACGCGACAGGCATTGCGCGCTTAGCTGGCCAGTTCAGGCCGACGAGCAGTATGGCCGCCACCACGATAGGTGAGAAGGCCACGAGGGCTAGTAATGTTTCACTCATTGGTATGTCCTTTACATTCTTTCATTAGGGCTCTAAAGAGTCTCTTAGGTTTTATAATTGTGATGGTGTTGTTAATTTGAGGTGAATTTACCCCTTTATTTTTTATTGATATAGGGAAATAATGAAAATAATTAATTCCAAAATTGGTATAATCGAATGCGTGCAGATGATTTAATTTTATTTTCTCAGGTCATAGAGTTGGGCAGTTTTAGCAAGGTGGCTGAACAAAATAACCTTACAAATTCGGTAGTTAGTAAGAGGATTGCGCGACTTGAGGAAGATATTGGCGTGCAGCTATTATATCGAACAACGCGTAAATTAACGCTTACCGAGGCAGGTAAGGCACTTCTGCATGGTGCGAAAACTGTGAAGTTAGCCGCTCAGGAGGCTATGGATTCAGTTGCGGGCTTTGGCGAAAACATCAGTGGTCATCTCAAAATGTCCGTGCCCACGATCTCGGGTGATCTTATCTTGGCTGATGCTGTTGCGGAGTTCTGCGATATGAATCCGGGGCTCAGCGTTGATATGTCGCTTGATAATAAATTCGTTGATCTCGTTGATGGCGGGTTCGATCTGGTGATTCGAACGGGGTATTTAGAGGACTCTAGCCTCATTGCTCGCCACATATTGGATTCTCAATGGGTGGTGTGCGCGTCTCCTTCGTATATCGCGAAACATGGCAAGCCAACCGAACCTCAGCATTTGGCGAAACACAACTGTCTGCAATACGCTTACCAAACGACGGGCGCCAGTGAGTGGGAGTTTAAAGGCAAAGAGGGCAACTACATTGTTCGAGTGTCAGGCAGTTTTTCGACCAACAATGCCACTGCACTTCGTAAGGCGGCATTGGGAGGATATGGTTTTGCTTACGTACCACGCTGTTTGGTGTACCACGATATTCGAAACGGCCAGCTGGTGGACATTTTCCCTGAACTCGTTGGGAAAAAACTGGGGATTTACGCGGTGTACCCTTTCACTCGCCAACCGCCAAATAAAGTGAAGCAGTTGATTGAACATATTCGTGCGCGTTATCTGGCGATCTCTCACTACTTTTAATGGTTCCGAATTACCCAAATCATGCTGTTGAAACGAAGAAAGGGCCAACATTTATCTGTTGGCCCTTTTAGATGGTGTGAACTTAAATGCTCAGCACTAGAGCGTTAGTAGGTAGTTAACCAGATCGTTGTATTCATCATAAGTTTTGATGTGATCCGATTTCACAATGTACTTGTTGTTCACCAGTACACCCGGGACGCCGGAGAATGTGCTTTCTTTGAATCTCTTATCAAATTTGCGTTGCATAGAATCGACAACAAAGCCTTTGTAGGCAGCGTCGAATTTCTTGCCATCAACGCCATAGTCAACAAAAAGTTGGCGAAGCGCTGCTTCATTTTTTGGTGCTTGGCCCAGTTGATGGATCTGCTTAAACATTGCTGGAATCATCTCTTTTTCCACATCTAACGTGACCATTGCCGCATAGGATTTCGCCATTGGTACGCCCATGTTTCCCCCCATGAACGATACATGGACTTTTTCGAAGCTTGCGTCAGCTGGAAGGGTTGGTTTTAGGTTTTCAACAATGCCCTCAAACTTGTAGCAGTGCGGGCAGTAGAAAGAGAAAAATTCGGTCACCACGGGCTTTTTCGCTTTGTCAGCGTCCAGTACTTTGTAGTGCTTCCCTTCTTCAAATTGTGCCGCGTTGACCGATAAAGTGATCGCCAATGTTGAAACTAGAGTGAGTATTTGTTTGATCATGATTCATTTCCATTTTGCTAGCGCAACGCACGTTACGCCTAATTTGTTCCGCGCATTTCTATTAAAGCTTGTCTATAACCGAGTCAATTGATGGCAAGCACAAGCGTAGTGCACGTGAGTAAGTAGATGACTTCCGGTTATTGGAAGTATCGGCTCTCAACCCAATAAGCGGAATTAAGAGAAAGTCAGTACAAGGTATGTACTATTTAGGCAGGAAATGAAGAGATCGGAGGACGGTACAGCGTTTTAACGAGTTGTTTTGTCGTGTCGTTTTGCTCTGTTTCAATAAGAGCAAGGGAATGCGCCTGAGCGAGAAGTTTCACACCGTACAAGTACGTGGGTATTTTAAACTGGCAAACGGATCCACAACCGTCGTGGCTTGCAGAAGCTTTGTAGTGATGATCGCTATCTGGGCAGTCTGGGCCTTGGACAAGAAGTGAGGTTTTGCTAGAAACAAGGCTTGAGCCATAACGGACAAGCGTTGATTGTTTTACTGCAAGATCGGATGCGCTGAGTTGATCAAGAGTGATGGAATTCTCGAGATTCGAATTGTCCGTTGAAACCGTAAAGGCACTCATTCTGTGCATGTTTACTGTTTCCGAAAGGAATACTTGAGCGCTGGCTACCGTGGTAGTCAGTATCGTCAAGATCAGCAAACAAAATGTCCATAGATTGGAGTGACGGATAAGCAATATCGAAACATCTTTGCAACAAAGGTGGCAACATCATACCCCAACTAAGGTGAGGATGAAAATGCCTCTTTGCCACCTTTATATAACTTTATCAATAACGCCTAAAATTCAAATATTGCCGATAGGTCCACATTGTGGAGAGTAAAAAACAACAGCATGCTGACTACGGTGGTGAGTAGGACATTGCCCGTTTTCCATGCCAGCAACACGGCTAAACCAGCGCTGACTAGATATGGATTAGGCAGTGGCAGTAATTCGTGGCTATTCGAGTCTAGCGTCATGATTGGAGCGAGTATGGCCGTCAAAATTGCTGGACTAGAGAACTTGAGAAAGCGTTTCACCTCGTAGCTTAATTTCAGTGGCAGCGCGGGTTCGAGAAACAGATATCGACTCAGAAACACGATCACAGTCATGGCTAATATGGATAAGAAGATCATGAGTTGTCTCCAGTTGCTTGAGGCGTTGGTGCTTGGTTTAACAGGCGTTCCGCAATGTAACCCGCTGACATGGCTAATAGACTGGCGATGACAAGCGAACCATTAACTTGCCATTTATGGAGCATAACGGAGCTAAAAAATGCCATAACCACAGAGAGTAAAATGGGCTTGGATTTAATGGTGGGCACCACTAACGCGATGAAGGTTGCCACAATCGCAAAATCTAAACCGAGAGAATCAAGGTTCGGAATATAGCTTCCCCCAATGATGCCAACCAGCGAGGCGAGATTCCATATCAGATAAAAACTCAGCCCGGCTCCTAAAGCATAATATCGATTGAACTCTTTGGTTTTATGGCCGATCAAGGCGAACAGCTCATCAGTTAATAGAAAACCCAAGGTTAACCGCCAGCGCAAAGGCAATGGGCTTAAGGTGTCTCGCATTGCCACGCTGTATAAGAGGTGTCGCGAGGTAATGAAAAAGGTGGTGACCAGCATGGTGAGTAAACCTGCGCCAGATTTGAACATACCAATGGCGACAAGTTGAGCAGCGCCTGCAAACAGTATCGCTGAGAGCGCTTGGGCTTCCAACGCTAACAATCCGGATTCTACTGCGTATGAACCCGCCAATAGGCCCCAAGGAATCACCGCAATACTCAGTGGCATCATCGCGATCGTGCCTTTCCATAATTGCTGAGTTATTGTTTTGGGTTCCGTTAAATCTGACATGAAAAATCCTTTCTTTTGACGTACTATTTTTTCAACTGATTCTACTCAGCGTCATTAAGACAATGCGTTGTTGGCTGTCGAGAAATACTAGATTAGGAAGTCTGATGCGTCTTGTACAAACTTGCGCTCTGCCTACGACTGCGTTTTATTTTTAGTAAACGGACAGAATGAATCTGTACCTACTGAACGAAAGGGAGCATGAGAAGAGAAGACACTAGCCCGCAAGTCGATGCTGATGAGCGAGTCGGTATTGGTTTGGTGTTACGCCTAACGTTGCTTTGAAGTGTCGGTTTAGGTGGCTTTGGTCATGAAAGCCCACCTCCATGGCGACGTGACCTGCTTTAAAGCCTTGGCCCAGTAGCACCTGAGCTTTTCGAATACGCATTTGCAGCTGATAACCATGCGGGGGGATCCCCACTTGATCTCGGAAGCTACGAGCAAGATGAAAAGGGCTGAGTGACACCATTGCTGAAAGCTCAGATAACGAAACATTGCGCTCGGGGCAATCTGACAAGAACGCTTTAACACACTCGACTTGAGCCTGTGTTTTCTTAAGTATGGCGCTGCTTGATTGACTTTGTAAGCTGTGTCTGGCGACCAATTGAGACATGGCGCCGTGCAACAGTGTCTCTCGATATAATCGATTATCAGAATGTGTTAAGACGTTAAACACCTGCCTGAGAAGCTGAGCCAGTTCAGGGTCGTACACAACAGGGTTGGGGAAATAGGGCGCTACTCGGCCTAAATGGTTGCCTTGCGAAATCTCTTCAAACATCTCTGGTAAGGGGTACATTGCTTGATATGACCATCCACCTTCCGACGCGGTTTGCCCGCTGTGCATTTCATCGGCATTCACCAGAATGATGCTGTCTTGAGGGGCGATGTGGTTGCCGCCCGTACGATAAAACTGCTGGGCACCATCTTCAATCACACCCACGGTATAACCTGCGTGACTGTGTCGCGAAAAGTTCTGTCGATGGTAGCGAGCCTGTAGAAACTCCAGACCACCGAGTTCATCGGCTAAATGAATACGAGCATTTTCTTTGGCTGACAACGGGACCTCGGCGACTAGCGAAAATTATAGATTGAAACAATATTAACCATATCTTAACGTAATTTGCTCTATTCTTTTTGTACATTCTTGCTCAATTGAAGGGATTTTCTTGCTGACGTGCTTTAAGAAGATTAGATAAGAAGAGTAGATAAGTCGATGGGAAAGTTAGCCTAGCGAGGCACTAAGCTAACTCTGCGGGTGCTATTTTTTCTTTTTCTTACCTTGTACGGCTTTGAATCTTGGGTTGGTTTTGCAGATCACATAGATTCGACCTTTGCGCTTTACAATCTGGCAGTCTGGATGACGTGACTTTGCACTTTTTAATGAGCTTAATACTTTCATGAGTTGTCTCCCTGAGATTTCTTGCTGCCTAAATTACCGAACTTGCGACTAAAGTTAGCGACACGGCCTTCTTTATGAACAACACGTTGCTTACCGGTATAGTACGGGTGCGACTCTGAAGAGACCTCTACCGTCATGTAAGGGTAAGTTTTTCCATCTTCCCACTCGATGGTGCGGTCGGTTTGAAGTGTTGAGCCGATCAAAAAATACTTATCGACGCTCGTATCGTGAAAGACAACAGTACGATAATCTGGGTGAATTCCTTGTTTCATTGTAAATCTCTTGCTGTGTATTGTTATGTTATAACGTTTTATATGATAATAATTATCATTTATCAAGAGTTGAAGTGATAATTTCTTTAAAAAGGGAGAAAGTATCAAGGGTGAGATGACTACGAATCCTTAGCTTTTTTGCGACGTTAGAGCAGCCTAGATAGAAAGGCATTGAATGAAATTGTTTCGATTTGACGCATACAGTCATAACGGAATGTGATCGTTTAGGCAGCTTGGTTTTTTGGCTCTTACGCTGCTTTGTTAGATAAGGTATATCATTGAGGATTTCGTGGTACTTCTAATGCAGGTAACAAATATGAAGAGTGAAAAACAGAAAATGTTGGCTGGTGAGCCTTATGATGCATGGGATGAAGAACTGTTGTCAGAAAGAAAGGCTTGCCGGATAGCCCTGCAAAAACTGAACGGCAGTATCCCTGATTCACCTGAGTGGCGGGAAGCGATTGATTCACTTATCCCCAATGCCTCTGATGCTTATCTTGAGCCACCTTTTCGCTGCGATTATGGGTCTAACATCAAGCTCGGAAAGAATTTCTACGCGAATTTCAATTGTGTTGTGTTAGATGTGGGCGAAGTACGTATCGGTGACAATGTCATGCTCGCACCGAATGTGCAGATCTATACCGCTGGACATCCGCTTGATGTAAAAAGCCGTGTTGAAGATGGGGTCGAGTTTGGGTTGAGTATTTCGATTGGAGATAATGCCTGGCTAGGCGGCGGCGTGATTGTTTGCCCGGGTGTGTCAATTGGCAAAAATTCGGTCATTGGTGCAGGTAGCGTGGTGACGAAAGACATTCCCGCTAATGTCGTGGCTGCGGGCAATCCATGTCGAATCATTAAGAACATTGAACAATAGCAGAGTTGAGTGAAAGTGCGGCTGCCAGATAGTGACGCTTGATCTATCTGGCATAATATTAAAATTAGAAATCTCGCCTTTACTATATTGCTACTGCATTGCTGCGGTTACCGCTACGACCATGGAAAGAATGTCTTTTTCAGAGCCGTCAGCCGTCCATCCCATGGATTTTACCGCTAGGTAGTTTTCGGACTCAGACATAAGCGTCCAATCCCACGCATACCCATCATCGAATTCAAGACGAAGGTTGCCTTGGTCAGTGAGTGTCCAGTTGATGGTTTCGGACGAGCCTTTTTCAACTTTTTTATAGGCGGCAGTGCCATCGCTATTCAGTGACATGGCGCGTTTTTCGTCACAAAGCTGATGACTTTGTATGACTCATAAAGAAAAGGTGACACAGGGAATTACGTTAAATGGAGAGACTAGTTACCTAATTCAATAGCCGCACAGATGATAGGACCTTCACCTCATCGGTTACGCGACCTTGTTAATACGGATGCAAATTAAGCTTCGTCAATGACGGTTTTTTGTATGCGCTTTCGTGATATTCAATTCACATAGAGGACATTGGTTGGTGCGTGGATTGATATAGTGAATACCTTGTCGATACTGAAGATTTTCATTGGTTTATTGTGAACCTTTCATTCACTGGGCAGTCTGACCTAAAGAGAGAGAATTGCGGTTCCTCCCTACATTTGTCATTTCCCTGTCAATTTCAAACATAACTCATGAAAAGTTTCATCATCATGAAATCTTTCAAAATAGCTTATCCAATCTAGTTGATTGTCTATTCACTTTTCGTGATAGATCCCGTCAAATCCCATGAAATGAAACCGATTTCAAGTCTAATTGATAGACTGAATATTAACTTAACTATTTGATATTAAATCACTCGCAGGAATTGGCTTTGTCGCGTGTTGTTTCATGACACATTCACGCTAGTGCTGATGTGAGGCGCAACGCTATTTTCAGTTGTTTCATTCTTTATTATTTCCCCGTACCAAAACGAATCCAAATAATAATAGGGAAATAACATGAATAACTTTAAGCGCTTGCCTTTAACTTTAGCAGTGGCCGCTACACTTGCTTCCGCTTCTTCTTTCGCAGCAGATGTGACGGAATTAGAACAGCGTATTCAAGAGCTAGAGGCAAAGGTTGTGAGTCTAGATTACACGGATGACCAACAACAATCGTATCTACCGTCAGATATTGACGTTCCCCTAGGCATTATCTTCTCTGGCTATGCTCGTTATGGCGCATTGTATCAGTCAGGTGACGCTGAGTTAGTGAATATTGGTTCAACAGGTCGCTCTATTGGTCGACTAGGTAATGAATCAAACGGTGGCGAGTTCCAGTTTGGTAAAATTTTTGAATCTGATAACGGTGTGAAGTGGAATTTGGCAGTGATGCTTGACCACTGGGCTCATAGCGATTGGGGTTCTGCTGATGGCGTTAACCTGAAAAAATTCTTTGCTGGCGCGAGCAACATCTTTGAAAGCCAACCTGAGCTTTATGTGTGGGCAGGTCGTGACTTCCATCAGCGTCCACAACAAGGCTTGAATGATTACTTCTGGATGAACCACGATGGACAAGGTGGTGGTTTCCAAAACCTTAATTTAGGTGGAGCTAAGTTAGACTTTGCTTTTGTCGGTGCAGTCGCAAGCGGTGAAGTAACAATCAAAGATTCTGACGGAAATGAAATCGGCACTGGTGGCACGAATGCCTCACTAGGTAACGACAGCGGAACTTACGCATTCACTTCTAAGCTTCACGGAATCAATGCGGGTATTGGTGATTTAGACCTTTACGCTAACTACGGTTTCTCTTCAGATAAAGACAACAGTGAAACATCAGTATTAGTGGGTGCAACATTAGGTTTAGGTGCTTCGAACAAGTTGGTTGTTAAGTACGGTGACGGTGCAGATAACTCAGCCTTTGACCTAGCGGGTAAAAAGCAAGTGCTATACACCAGTATTGAAGGTGGCATCAATCCTTCGGATAACCTCTTCATTGATTACCTAGCATCATACAAAGACATCTCTGGTGACGACGTCTCTAATGAATCAAAAGAGTACGCAGCGATTGTTCGCCCAATGTACAACTGGGACGAAACGCACTCTACATGGTTAGAAGCCGGCCTTGGCATGGTGGATTACCAAGATAACTCTGAAGAGCAAGCATGGAAAGTTACGCTTTCTCAAAACATCTCTCTAGGTGGTATGCCTTGGAGCCGTCCAATGCTACGTTTCTACACAACGGTGGGTGACGTAGAGAAGAAAGGTCCAAGCACAACAACGACAAATGTTGACACAGTAAGCTTCGGCGCAATGTTTGAAGCTTGGTGGTAAACCGTCAATAACGACTGGGCTCCTCGTTAGCTCAGTGGTTTCAATGAGTAATTGATTTTACTGTCCATAAAATTTGGCCCCAAAGGCAGATATTAGGGCCACTAGTAATCATCTTGATTAACTCCATTCCCCCGGGCACTTAGTGCCCGTTTTTTTTCTCAAAACTAAATGGTAGGTGTGTCTATGCAGCTAACATCACTTGTCTCTCGGGTTTACTTAGGCTTTTTCGTTCTGATATCGATCATGCTAGGTTCTGCTTGGTTTTCTATTCAAGGTAATCAGCAAGTGACGTCGAGAATAGAGTCCATAACCCAACAATCGACACCCATGATGGTGCGTTCGGCGGAGCTGACTATTTCATTCTTGAACATCAACCGCAGTTTATCTCCTTATTTATCAGCGATGTATATCGATGAATTGGATCCGTTGAGGGCAAACATCGAAACCAACATTGACGCCTATCAGCTGCAACTCGCTTGGTTTGAAGATCTTGCGCGCAGCAACACGGAGATCAGCGAAGCCGTTGATGAGATTAAGGTCACCAGCCACCAAGTGCTCAATGCCTTAACGCAGGTGTTGGAAACCAATGTGCGTTATTTAGACACTAAAGACCAAGACCTTTACAGCCAAACTCAATTTCAACAATTGGCAGGACAACTAAGCAGTAGCCTAGTCAAAGCGCTCTCAAGTGCTCAGCCAAATGAACAGGCCGCGATAGAAGCGGTGTTGTCGCAAGTCAGCTTACTCATGGGCGACGTCAATGAAGTATTTTCGCTGCAAGATATGTATGAACTTCGCTCAGTAGAGCGTGGGTTCAGTGGTCGTAAGGAGCGCTTTGATGGGGCGCTGAATACGCTCAAAACCACTTCGGAATCTATCTATTCACGACTGAACCAGCCTTTAAAACTCTTTGAACAACAGGTATTTACTGACAAAGGGGCCGTCAGCCTTCACGTCGAAGCGGCACGCATCAATGAAGCGCTAACGGAGCAACGTGTGACGTTGGAAACCTTGATTGACGTTGAGCTGGATAAAATTGATGTGCTCTCGAGCTATGCGGCGAGTGTCGCGGGCGACATGTACATTGAATCAACGCTAGAGTCTAAGCAGACGCTCATTACACTGTTTTCAGTCTCAGCCATTTCGGTTGTTATAGCGATATTTATCGGCGTCAACATCGCGAACATGATCCGAAAGCCCGCCAAACTCGTCAATTTGGCGCTTGATAGGGTTGCAGAAAAAGATCTATCAGCACGAGTTGAGTATAAGGGAAGCAACGAATTTGGCTTGTTGGCCGCCAAGGTTAACCTGGTTATTGATCATCTATCGGAAATGATAGAGCAGATAAAAATCTCGTCGGAACAACTCAATGATGCGTCTTTAGAAAACCAAGGGACAAGTGAAGCGTTGAATGTGGCGATTGACGAACAAACGGCTCAAACCATCCAAGTTGCAACGGCACTGGAACAGATTGAATCGTCGGTAGCGGAAATCGCGCAGTCGGCAAACTCTACGTTATCGCTGGTGACAGACGCTGTTTCCAGTTCCACATCAGGCCAAAATTTGATGGGTGACAACGTGGCTATCATCAACCAGCTTTCTGAAAAGCTGACCGCATCGACACAGACCATCCACCAAGTGGAGCAGGAGAGCAGCAGCATAGAAACAATTCTGGATGTGATTACTGGTATTTCAGATCAGACGAATTTACTTGCTCTAAATGCAGCGATAGAGGCGGCACGAGCGGGCGAGCAGGGAAGAGGCTTTTCGGTCGTGGCAGATGAAGTCAGAATGCTGGCGGGTAAAACGAGCCAATCGACGCAAGAAATTAAGCAGAAGATCGATCAGTTACAAGAGAGCTCGAATTTGGCCGTTTCTCAAGTCAATGAATGCGTGGATTACATGGCGAGTTGTATCTCTCAGGCCGACGGTGTGAATGAGTCATTGCAAAGCGTTCATCAACTGCTTAATCAGGTCGAAGACCGCAGCCATCAAATCGCATCGGCAACGACGGAACATCAGTCGGTGGCTCAAGAAGTGGCGCAGAACGTGAGCTTGATTCACAGTTTGGCAGAGCAGAATACCGAGCGTTCAAAGCAGCTGGCGACCCACGGTGAGCAATTAGAGAAAATGGCGGAAACGCAATCAGAGCTGACAGCCAGTTTCAAATTGCATGGGCATTCTGCGAACGCTGAAGATCGACTGAGTGTAGAAGAAGAGTTTATAACGGCAAGCAAATAAGCGCATATTTCAATCGCTTTACATGTAAATAGAAAGAATGGATGAATCAGCTCATCATAAATGAAAAGGAGGAGTGAGTGGCCACTTCTCCTTTTGCTTTTGAGAGGAAAAGGGGACAAGTTTCGGGCTAAAACCTTGTCTCACTCTTCAACTATTAACTATTAACGCGACTCTTCGAGTAGCCACCGCGCATAGATATCACTGCGATACACGGCCTGGCACAAATTTTCAGGCAGAGCTTGGCGAGAAGCATGCCCAGCATCAATCATGTATTGCAAAATTCTTTCTCCTTGAGATCGCTCGGGGGAGTTGCCGCTCTCTTTGTTGTCGGCACTAAACTGATTATAGCTTGGGATTCGACGGGGCGACTCGCCTGAACGCGTCAAACAACTGCCAAGTAATGACGGAGCAATGACATCAAGGCTGGTGTTTAGATAGCGCTTGGTGGCTAATATTCTGGCCGCTTCAAAACGGTTTGGCGTATGTTCAAGCCAGCGACAACTTTCTTGAAGTGCGCTTATTAATGCCAAGGTCGTCTGTTGATTCTCTTGATACCACTCTTGTGAGATTCCGAGCACTTTTTCTGGTGAATCTGACCAAATATCCGATGAGGTCAGCACGGTTGTCGCGATGCTTTGACGCACGGCTTCGGCATTCCAAGGGCCGCCGACACAAAAAGCATCGATGTCGCCCTCAGCCAGTGCTTCAACCATACTGGCGGGAGGAAGTACCGCAATATCAATCTCTGCCGGATCGATTCCAGACATATTGAGCCAACTCGTTAACTGATAGTAGTGGCAGCTGTTAGGGTGTACCGTAGCAAACCGCAGCTTTTGACCTTTACTCTTTCTATTTTCAATTAATTTTCCCAATAAGCCTGATGCCAAAGGAAGACTTAAGGTATCTAGTTTATGAATATCGAGCAGTTCGTGGTAAAGCTTCTCTGAGATGCTAATGGCATTTCCGTTACGGCTGAGAATAAAAGGCGTAATGATTGGGTGTTTCGGGCCACCTAAACCCAAGGTGCTTGCAAATGGCATCGGTGCTAACATTTGCGCCGCATCCAATAAGCCCGCGTGCAACTTATCACGTAATGTCGCCCAAGAGTTTTGCTTATCGAGCGTTACGTCAAGGCCGTGTTTAGCGAACAAATTGAGCTCGCTTGCCATCACAATCGGCGCGCAGTCCGTCAGCGGCATGAAGCCGATATTGAGTTTTGTTGTTTCTAGTGTTCGCAGTTTCATCAACCTTTCTCCAGCACAGATGCAACAGAGAGAATATTCTTCGCGACATCTTCAATCTTCTGAGAGTTATCCATCGCCATTTTGCGAATAGAGTGATAGGCCTGTTTCTCTGATATGTTTTTGGTTTCCATTAACCAGATTTTGGCCTGTTCAATGGCTTTTTGAGTGGAAAGGCGTTGTTTGGTTTCCTGAAGCTCATCACGCAGCTGCTGATATTCTGTAAATCGTGCCACGGCGGTATCAAGAATAGATTTCACTCTTCTAGGGTTTGAATCTCCAACCACATAGGCACTGACACCGCATTTCATCATATTTTGAATCGTATCGGATCCTTCTTGTTCAGAAAACATCACGACGGGTTTCGGGTTCGACTGCGACATCAATTGTAAGCTGTCGAGTATGTCCCTATTAGGAAACTCAATATTCATAATGATGAGATCAGGTTCAACCCGAACCACTTCATTCAGTAACGAAATGCCGGTGTCGGTGACGTGCTCAATAGAGTATTCCGAACTGTCCAGCGCTTCACGTAGCGCTTGTACCTTCTGCTTATCATTTTCAATAAGCATGACTTTGATTCTTGTCGTCATATCACCTATCCATGGCCGTTAGACAAAGTTTCCATCTAGAATTATATAGACCGTTCCACTGATCAAGCACCGCGATGAGCGCCTTTATTGACGATGGTTCTGGATATTGAAGGTGTATCCTTGCCTTTCCGTCTTTAACCATTGGTTTCTATCAGCTGACTTTTTGCTTCTGGTCGACGTCTTTTTTAGAACTGCGTTGCAGTGGTTCGACTTTGCGTTGTTTTTCGTAAAGGAAGGTCAGTACTTCTGAGCGAAGATGGTTGTAGGTTGGGTTTTCAGCCAACGTTAAACGGTTTCTTGGGCGCTCTAAATCCACGTTTAAAATGTCACCCACCGTCGCCGAAGGGCCGTTGGTCATCATGACGATGCGATCGGAAAGCAAAACGGCTTCATCCACATCGTGAGTGATCATAATGACGGTATTATTGAGCTCTTCTTGAATCTCCATCAAAGAGTCTTGCATGTGGGCTCTTGTCAGTGCATCCAATGCGCCAAAAGGTTCGTCCATCAACAGTACTTCGGGTTGCATCGCCAATGCGCGAGCAATCCCCACTCGCTGCTTCATTCCTCCCGAGATTTCGTCGGGCCTTTTGTGCATGGCGTGGTCCATATGCACCAGTTGGAGGTTGTGTTCGATCCACTCTTTCATCTCACTCGGCTTCATGGTTCTTTCGAAAACTTGTCTGACAGCGAGTTCGACGTTTTGGTACGCTGTGAGCCATGGGAGTAGCGAGTGGTTTTGGAACACGACCGCGCGCTCAGGCCCAGGCTCTGAGACTTCTTTGTTGTTGAGAATCACGCCCCCCTTACTTGCCTGGTAGAGGCCCGCAACGACATTGAGTACGGTTGATTTACCGCAGCCCGAGTGACCAATAAGAGAAATGAATTCGCCTTTGTCTATTTTCAAGTCGACGTCTTTCAGCGCAGTAAACGGCCCTTTGGGGGTCGGAAATACCATGTCGATATGGCTGATATCTAGAAATGGTTTCATAGTGTTTTCTCCCTATTATCGAACTTCTGCTGCTTTGTCCCAGCTCAGTATGCTTTGCAGTTGCATCATACTGCGGTCTAATAAATACCCAATTGCACCAATGACAAGTACGGCGGTCATGATGCGGCTTAATGATTGTGAGCTTCCGTTTTGGAACTCATCCCAAACGAACTTGCCTAAGCCCGGGTTTTGCGCAAGCATTTCTGCGGCTATCAATACCATCCAAGCGATACCGAGCGACAAACGCATGCCCGTAAAAATGGCTGGAATAGAAGCAGGAAGCACAATTTTTCGTACATGTGTTAGCGGGTTTAGACGCAACACTCGGCTTACGTTGACCCAGTCTTTTTCGATAGAGCTGACACCCACAGAGGTGTTAATGATCATTGGCCACAAGCAACAAAGCGTTACGGTGATGACGGAATTAACAAACGATTTGGCGACAATAGGATCGGGTGAGACATAAACAGCACTGACCACCATGGTCACGAGAGGTAGCCACGCGAGTGGGGATACGGGTTTGAATATTTGAATGATTGGGTTTATCGCGGTGTTGAGCGATTTGCTTAAACCTACAGCAATGCCCAGTGGAACTGCGATGATTGCCGCCAGAAAAAAGCCCGTCATTACGGTGATCAAGCTGGTGATGATTTGGTCTAAAAAGGTCTCTTTACCTGTATAGGCACGTGTTTTAGGTTGATAGCTAGGATCAGCAGCAACGCGCTGTGCGTTACGTGTTTCTTGTCTTTCAATGAAAGCTGTTTCTTTCGCGCGCTCTGCCGTATGTTCTTGATAAAGATTCACTATTTGCTGAGTGACGTCTTGCGGCCCAGGGAACTTTCCAAGTGAGGTGTTGATGTTGCTGGCCGTAATAGCCCAAAGGAGCAAAAATCCACAAATACCAGTCATCGGTAGTGCAAGGTTTTTGAGGGCACTTAGCAACATGGTGACAGCCTGACCAGATAAAAGGCTTTCTCCTTGCGTGCTGTCTCCTTGAATGCTGTTTCCTTGAATGTTTACTCCCTGCGAGTTGAGTTTCGTTGGGTTGAGTTTTTCGATTATAGTCTTCATTGTTTTCTCCCGTTGCCGACACTAGATGCTTGGTGATTGATACAAACGCAGAGCGCTTGAGATCAATGTTAGCCACTAGGCCGGCCACAGATTCCTTGAGAATTTAAAGTACGTCGCCAGATTTCAAACCAATTTCAAATTTGTTGATGTAGTCGTTTGGCTTGCTGCCATCGTAAACAATGCCATCAATAAAGTGGGTTTGTGGTGCGCGGTAGCCGTCTTCATTGTCGAAGTTAGGGAACTCAGAAGCGCCAATTAACTTCTCTTCAATGAGAGACTTCGCCGCTTTTTCATAGATGTCAGGACGATAAACTTTCTTCGCTGTGTCTGCATACCATTCGTCGCTCATGTCTTCGCTGATCTGTCCCCAACGACGCATCTGTGTGAGGTACCAAATGGCATCGGAGTAGTATGGGTAGGTTGCGTTGTAACGGAAGAATACGTTGAAGTCAGGGACAGAACGTCGATCGCCTTTTTCGTATTCAAACGTGCCTGTCATACTGTTGGCAATGACGTCATAATCTGCACCCACATAGCTAGACTGAGACAAGATCTTCACCGCTTCAGGGCGGTTAGCGTTGTCATTTTCGTCCAACCATTTAGCCGCGCGGATTAACGCTCGTGTTAAGCGGATCGTGGTATTCGGGTATTTCTCAGCAAACTCTTCCGTAATACCAAAGACTTTCTCTGGGTTGTTTTTCCAAATTTCATAATCGGTGACAACGGGTACACCAATACCTTTAAATACGGCTTGTTGGTTCCACGGTTCGCCAACGCAGTAGCCATGAATAGTGCCCGCCTCGAGTGTTGAAGGCATTTGAGGCGGAGGTGTGACTGATAAAAGAGCGTCTGCATCAATTTGGCCGGATGTATCACCTTTATGTGGCGCGTAGTAGCCCGGTTTGATGCCGCCAGCGGCTAACCAGTAACGAAGTTCGTAGTTGTGGGTAGAGACTGGAAATACCATGCCCATGTTGAATGGTTTGCCTGCGTCTTGAAATTCTTCAACGACTGGTTTTAACGAATCGGCTTTAATCGGGTGGACGGGGCGACCATCATCCATTTTAGGAATGTTGACCTTCATTTTCTCCCACACTTCGTTTGAAACTGTAATGGCATTGCCGTTCAGATCCATAGAGAACGGTGTGATGATGTTCGCTTTGGTGCCGTAGCCAATCGTTGCTGCAATGGGTTGGCCTGCCAGCATATGGGCCCCATCTAGGCGTCCATCAATGACGCCATCAAGCAGCACTTTCCAGTTGGCTTGTGCTTCGATAGTGACGTAGAGCCCTTCGTCTTCGAAATACCCATTTTCATAGGCAATGGCAATGGGGGCCATATCGGTGAGCTTAATGAAGCCGAAGGTGAGCTCTTCTTTTTCCGGCCATCCGAGCTTTTCTGCAACAGCATTGTACGAAGACAGCAGACAGGCACTTACTGCGACCGCCTTGATCATCCTTTTCATTTGAGTATTCAACATAGTCCTTTCTCCAAAAAAAAGGCCCACAACAATATCCAACGTGTATACGCCAAATGTATGTGGGCCACTCTGCCTTAACCAATATTGAACTACGCCGTTGCAGTTCTGACTGATCTGTTTAAATGTTTTTATTCGTCTCCGCCATTAGAGACTGAATGTCATAATCTCTATGAATACAATTAGTGTGCCAGTTTATTAATTTGTTATTTATCAATCATTTATGGTAATTTAATGGAATGAATCATCCAATAAATCCCACCAAGTTAGTGCAACTGACACTGATGGTGCACCGAATCTGTTGGAGTCACGCCGATTTCAGTTGCTCAGTTGCTAGCGATACTTACTGCGATGGTTGCTAGCGACAGTTGCTAGGAATAGGTGCGGTATGAAGACGTAACCTTAGAAGCCAAGCGATTGGGTTTTCTACCGTCGGACATTGACAGGCGTTGTGGTAATGAATGGGTACTGAAGCGAAGAAAAGAAAAGAGAAGAGAAGGGCATGAATCAAATTGGATTCCGTCGGTGACGCCCGCCCTTCCTGCTTATTCCTACCTCGTTATGTGTTGGTGGCTGCAGCTCTTGTTCATGCTCACACCACACAGGATCAAGTTAGTTTTTCACCGTTTGTTCAAATGGCTGGCGCCACTCTTCGATTTTTTCTTCAAGGTCAAAGTGTTGAGTGAATACTGGGTCAATCGGTTTATCGTTTATTATCTGACTGGCAATGTAAACGGCGCTTGTCGGGCCAAAACTCTGCTCCATCAACATAAGCGGCTCATTGAAGGTCAGAATGCTTTCAATGATATGGGTAGGAAACCCCCAGAAGTGGAGTAGATACCCACCGAGTTGTTCGGATTTGGTATTAAACAAATACTGCTCTAGATGAGATAGCTCTTGGCCTTTGTTATTCACGTCTAGATAAGCGCTCATGAGATCACTGACTATCATCATTCGTACGTATTCCCCAATACGATGGAGAATGCCGATTAAGAATGTTTGATCTCTCTGGTTCTTCGATACCAGACTAGACGCAAGAACGGCGACGCGTAGGCTCTGTGATTGAAGCGCTTCTAATGGCTGGCTTGGTTTGTTCAAAGAGACGGAATAGATTTCAAGCATACTAATGATGCTATTGATTACTTGCCCGCCAAGGCGAGTAATGGCTTCTGTAATGCTGGTGATCTCTTTGTTTCCTCGGAAAATGGTGTTGTTGGAGGTATGGATGATCTTGGCACACATGGCTGGATCATGGCTAATGAACTTGGCAATGTCATGCATGGAGGAAGTATCGTCTGCCAGCGCTCGTTTCACCTGGAAAAATAGTTTAGGAGCAATGGGGAGAGAGGTGATGCTGCCAATGGCACTTTGAATGACGCGATCAGGAAAGAGCGCCAGAATGTTCTCTATCCGCTTAATCTCTTGTTTTATTACCGATGGGTCACAAGGCTTCATAAAGGCTTGATGAGCGAAAAAACCACCCTTGATCGTGATATCAGGGTCGGAATACCCGGAAAGAGAAGCGCGAATGATTGAAGGGTAGGCCTTACTCACTTTTTCCAGTAACTCCGCCCCATTCATCCCCGGCATGAGCATGTCAGAGACAATCAGATCGATATCTTCTGTTTCTAGCCTGTCCAAAGCGGCCTGGCCACTTGTGTCTATGAATATCTTCCACCCAGTACCATATAAAGCACGCTTTAGTGCATTGAGTATGAGCGGTTCGTCATCAACCAGCAGTATGTTCATTTTGCGTTCCTGCGAGTGCTGTATCGTTTGAGGATTCCTTCAACGCGTTTGTTAGAGGGATTTTGACGGTGAACTCTGTGCCTTCACCCAGTTGACTTTCAACGGATATTTTCCCCTTGTGAAGCTCGACAATGACGGAATAAGCAATGGATAAACCTTGCCCTGTTCCCTTACCGACTTTTTTTGTCGTAAAGAAGGGATCAAAGACACGCTCGACGATTTCTTCTGGAATGCCTGCGCCATTGTCTTTTATTTTTATGACGGCCCATTGCTCTTCCAATACCGTTGTAATGGTGATGAGGCCGAGGGTGTGTGCATTCTCGTAAACCTTATCTTCAATGGCGTGGGCGGCATTGATGATGAAGTTCAAAATGACCTGATTCAGCTGATCTCGATAGCAGGGTATCGCGCTAAGATTGGGATCAAATTGAGTGTTGACGTTCGCCACATAGCGCCACTCTCCGCGTGCAATGGTCACCGTTGATTCAATCGCTTCTGCAATGTCGACTTGCTGCATCTCATCGTTATTTGAGTGAGAGAAAGATTTCATCGCTCGCACGATTTTACTGATTCGACTCAAGCCCTCTAGAGATTGGTCAAGTGCCATGGGGATCTCTTCGGCAATAAAGCCCATATCATTTCGCTCAACGATGGCGTCAATTGATGTCGCGAGCTCGTTCAATTCGCTGTTGTTTTGAGAAGACTCAACTTGCTTTTGCTTAGCGAGAGTTTGAATTTCAGTCAGTGAGTTTAAACAGCCTTGAAAGGCATCCTTTAGGAAAGTGGTGTTGTCTGACACATACTGCGTGGGTGTGTTGATTTCATGAGCAATACCCGCTGCGAGTTGCCCCATGGATTCCAGTTTTTGCGCCTGTCTAAGTTGGTTTTCCAGTTCAATTCGTTTGGAAATATCGCGCACAACACAGTTGTATAAATGCTTGTCATCTCTCAGTGTCGACATGGTTGAAACGCTGACTTCGACTGGAAATGGTTGCCCGTTTTTCTTTATCGCCTCTATCGTCATGGTGTTGCGCTGGGAGGCAAAGTTGAACATATTGGTGGTGACGGCGGTGAGATCAAACGATGGCATTAACTGTTTTATGTTTAGGGTTTCGTTGTCTGACTGCTGAGACTCAAACATCTCCCAGCCTTTGTAATTTAGACTTTCAACCACACCATGCTCATCAAAAATGATGAGCCCATCCGCGAGGTTGTTAATAATGTCCTGCTCTCTGGTTAGGCTTGCAAGAATGGATGAGTCAGCAGATTGAAGGCGAGCATCGACAATGGAACATAGGATGGTGGCTGAAACGATAAGCACGACGAAAGCCGCGACGACAAGTGCTATGCCGTGAGTATTGGAAGTATTGACACCGTGGTCCACCATGGGTTCTAGGCTGTAAAAGCTGACGGCTTTCATTGCGGTATAGTGCATACTCGCAACGGATATACCCATAATGCTAGCAATGAGAGTGCGCTTATTGGTACTGATGTTATCGAGGTGGCTCTGAAGTTTGATCAAATAGATAGCGATGCAAGCGAAGATATGAGCAATGATGATTGAGGTGATAAACCACGTGAAGTCATACACCATGATGGCTTCCATCTTCATCGCTTCCATACCAAGGAAGTGCATGCTGCCAATACCTAGTGCGAGATAAAGCCCACCGAGTTGAATGTCTAAGAATGAGAAACGTTGACGATACAAAATTTTAAAGGAGAAAAATGCCCCAATCATAGGGGGGAATAAAGAGGCCATAGTGATGCTGATGTCATAGCTCATGTCGTGGTGTGTATTAAACGCGAGCATGCCAGCAAAGTGCATCGCCCAACAGCCTAAGCCAAACACGATACTGCCAAAAAGCTTCCACAGCTTGATGGTTTTTGGGGCATTTGAGTGCCAGATCCGATCGACAATAATGAGACATGAATAGGCCGCCATACTGGCAATGATTATCGATAAGGCAATGAGATAAAGGTTATAACTGCCCTGAAGTAACGTGTATTGCTGTTCATCGATTTGATGAAATCGCCAGAATTCAAACATGAAGGTAAGCCTCATTACGTTGTACTGTTTAATGCATCTCTTGTTTGGATGCAGAATTTTCCAATCAACTTCTTAAACCAGTGCCTCTTTGTCGTTTCCGGGTTTTTCTGTGTTGAGTTGAGTTGATTCCGTTTTGTCTTCTTCTATCATGCTGACTTCCACCTGCCCCGATACGGCTTGGTTTTGCAAACAATGGTGAAGTATCTTTAGTAAAGGCTCGGTGACTTGCTGATCTTTACTCGCGATGAGCTGCTCTCTGTTGGTCCAGATTTCCTGCTTTAAGATCATGCTGGTCGTGAGTCCCGTGACATCGACGAAGATTTTTGGGGGTGTTAGCGCCAAAGTTCGCTTAAATGCTTGCAGTATTTCAGGGTCATAGCGCTCTGTTTGAGTCTCTAATGCTTCTGTCGCCTGGTCTGCGTTAAAGCCTTCTTTTTCTAAACGAACATAATCGCAGACTATCTTGAGCATTCTTGAACCCAGAGGAAGGGTTTTCCCCTTGATTTCGTCATAAGGGGCACCTTCTCCGTTAAAGCTTTTTTCTTGGTACAAAATGGCTTTTGCTATCTTTTCCATCCGGGGGATCTTTCTAAGAAGATCGTAGGCAAGGCATGGATGTTGAGCAAATAGCTGCTTGTCTTCTTCTGTGATGACACGGCCTAGGCTCATGTTTTTCAGTGTTTGCGGAGGAAAAGAGATAAAACCCAATTGCGACAACTGAACCATAGGTTGAAAGCTCCAGTGTTTGCGTATCTTAAGCGCTTTACTTAATTGGTACATGTGAAATTGAATACGGCTGTTGTGCTCACTGATTTCAGGGCTCACGAGAGAGAGCACTTCATTTAACACACTGATGGTGCCGCTAAGAGTTTGGTTTAGGAGTACTCTTTCGGCGACGAGAAGATCGTGTTGGCGTTGAGCAGACTCAATGAACCCCAATAACTCGGGGGGTGAGCAAGGCTTATTGATAAAGCGAAAGACATCACCAACATTGACCGCATCAACGGCTGTTTTTTGATCGGCGTTCCCCGTAAACATCATTCTTACTGTATCGGGTGAGATGTCTTTCACAGCCTCTAAGAGCTCAAGGCCATTCATCTCTGGCATTTGCATATCCGATATCACGATAGAGTATTGTTTCTTTTGAATAAGCTCTAACGCATCTTTCCCTGAATTAGCGAGATCGATATCAACTTGATTTCGTAATGTTCTACGAAAAGAGTTCAAAATGTTGATTTCATCGTCCACTAGTAGAACCGATTTTCCCATATTTATATTCAACCAGTTGTATTTGATATTAATTGTAGTGCATATTGGGGTGATCAGCTTTATTTCCCCTTTATTGACCATGGATACTTTGCGAGTTGGTACTGATGGAGTGGATTGAGTGTTCCGTTGCGCCTAAAAATTAAATTATCGCTGACGAAAAAAGCTAAAAAGCAAAAAGGCGAGAAAGACGAAAGTATCAATCAAATCGGCCAATTCATTCTTTACGCTCACCTAACTGACTCATTTCTAATCAATATAATTTCGCGGTCTACAGCACACCGTCAATGAATGAATTATGGGTTCCATGAAACAGTTTCATGGGGTGAAATGAAACTGTAGTGACTCTCTATATTTACTGAATTGACATTTTGGCGCAGAGTCTACTGTGACTAAAATCACGTAAATCCCCCCTTAAATCCTCAATACTCAATCTGTAAGCGGTTTCAAGTGACGCATTTAGAATTAGTATCTTCGAGGTTCCTTTGGCAACAATTAAGCATGTATCTGAGTATGCCGGCGTTTCACAAGCCACCGTTTCTCGGGTTATTAATGGCACGAGCAGAGTCAGCCATGACAAGAAACTCAAGGTTGAAAAGGCCATCAAACATTTGGGGTATCGCCCTAACTCGATTGCTCAAGCATTAGCGTCAAGTCGCACTGGAAGCATTGGCATCATCGTTCCTGAGTTAGGTGGGCCATTTTTCTCTGAGATTCTCCATAACTTAGAAGACAATTTCCGTCGCCTTGGGTATCACGTTGTGGTCACCGCAGGGTCAAACACAGAAGAAGGACAGCAGGAGTCGGTTGAATTTTTATTGGGTCGTCGAGTGGATGCGATAGTGCTGCACGCACAGCAGCTGACCGATGATTACATAATCTCTTTGGAAGAACAGGGTGTTCCAGTTGTACTGATCAACCGCTTTATTCCGGAGATTTCAACCAGCTGTATAGATGTTGATAACGAGCTTGGGGGCAAACTCGCGACTCAACATCTATTAAAAATGGGGCACCGCCAAATCGCTTGTATTACAGGGCCACTCGATAAGTCAGACGCGCGGGGGCGTCTGCAAGGATATCGAATCGCACTGGAAGAAGCGGGTTTGAAATATGACGAAGCATTGGTTTCTGAGGCGGGCTTTACTGAAGAAACAGGTGTCAGTGCAATGAAGAAGTTGTTGAAGCGTCAGTGTGAATTCACCGCCGTTTTTGCTTCTAATGATCACATGGCATTTGGGGCGTATGAAGTGTTGAAAGAGGCAGGAAGAACCGTACCAGATGATGTCTCTCTGATCGGTTTTGACAATATCCTGTTTGCTCGTTACCTCACTCCGGGGCTCACCACGATTAACTTCCCCATTGAACAGATGAGCATTGAAGCAGTACAGCTCGCTATTCAAAAACTCAATAAGAATAAAAGAGATGTGAATTTCAAATTGTCACCGTCTTTGGTGATGCGAAATTCAGTCAAGGACTTACTAAATACTCTATAAAAACATTAAGGATAACACATGAAATTTAAGACTTTAGCGCTTGCTAGCGCCGTTGCTCTTGGACTTGCTGCGACTGCTCATGCTGCAGATAATCAAATCCGTTTTGATGGATTTCCAGATTTTGACAGCAGCCTAAAAGTGCTACTGCCAGATTTTGAAAAAGAAACGGGTGTCAAAGTTGATTACCTAATGAACAACCACGGTGATCACCACACGAAACTCACGACGAACTTGGCAACAGGTTCTGGTGCCGGTGACGTTATCGTTGTTGACGTGGAAAAAATTGGTCCATTTGTGGCTTCTGGCGGTCTTGTTAACCTTTCTGAAAAATACGGTGCTGATAAGTTCGAAAACAGCTTTGCACCTTACGCTTGGGCTCAAGGTAAGGGCGCTGATGGCGGCATGTACGGCATTCCAGTTGATTTAGGTCCTGGTGTTATGTACTACCGTACAGATGTGTTTGAAAAAGCGGGCATCAAAGTTGAAGACGCAATCAAAGATTGGGATTCATACATTGCGGCTGGTGAAGCGCTGAAGAAGCAAAATGTACAGCTTATTGCATCAGCGGCGGACGTTGCTCAAGCGATCATCTTTACAACCGTGCCTGAAGGTGAAGGTCTTTACTTCGACAAAGATGGCAACCCTGTTGTGACGTCTGAGCGTTTTGTACACGCGTTTGAAGTAGCGAAAGAGATCCGTGAGAAAGAGCTGGATGGTCGCATTCTTGCTTGGTCTAACGAATGGTACGAAGGTTTCCGTCAAGGTACGTTAGCAACACAACTGTCTGGCGCATGGTTACTGGGTCACCTTCAAAACTGGATGGCTCCAGATACGGCGGGTAAATGGGCGGTATCTAACCTTCCAGATGGTATCTACGGAAGCTGGGGTGGTTCATTCCTATCTATTCCAACACAAGCAGCCAATCAAGATGACGCTTGGAAACTTATCGAATACATGACAACGGACCGTGAAGTTCAGTTGGAAGCGTTTGAAACCATCGCGGCGTTCCCTGCGAACATCTCAACGTATGACGACGCAATGTTCGACGAAGGTGTTGATTTCCTAGGTGGCCAGAAAGCACGTCATGTTTTTGCCAATGTTGCGAAAAACATCAAGCCGGTACAGCCAGCAAAAGGCGACCACGTAGCACGTTCAATCATTCTTGAAAATGCGTTGATGGAAGTACTTGATGAAGGTAAAGACATCAAAGTCGCGCTGAGCGAAGCTGAGCGTCTAATCAAGCGTCGTACACGTAATCTTTAATCAAACTCTATAATTTTAGTAAGTAATCAAGAAGGCGTGGCAACGCGTCTTCTTGGTAAGAGGTCGTTACTATGAATCAAGCAGCGAGCAACGCCATGGAAACATCAGAGAGTAAAAGCCTTTTTTCTCGTCTAAATTTGAAAGCGCTTACACCGTATGGATTCCTACTGCCGTTTCTGATCATTTTTTCAGTATTCGGAATCTTTCCGCTACTGTTTTCAGTTTTTCTTTCATTTCAAATGTGGAACCCAGTTGAGGGTATGGACGCAATGCAATACGTGGGTTTTGAGAACTACCACATTGCACTGACCGACCCGTGGCTTTGGCGTTCATTAAAGAACACCGTTTGGCTTGCCCTAACATCGGGTATTGCTCAACACTTAGTCGCGATTCCTGTCGCGTATATTCTGGTGTCGATGGGTGACCGTATGCGTCACTGGTTAACATCTGCGTACTTCCTACCGTTTATTACGTCAACGGTTGCTGCATCGCTTATCTTCTTCAACATGTATGCACCTAACTCGGGCATCATCAACCAAACGCTAATGGCGCTGGCGGATAGCACCTTGTTTGGTTGGGCGTTTGCTTGGGTGAATGACGCGATGCCGATTCGTTGGCTCGATGACGCCACCATGATCAAACCGTCGATTGCGATTGTTATCTTTTGGAAATACACCGGTTTTAACATCGTACTTTACACCACAGGCCTAATGACGATTCCTAAAGAGATCTTGGAAGCGGCACGTATGGATGGCGCCAACGCCTTCCGCCGATTCTGGAACATCTCGTTACCGATGATTCGTCCATTCATTTTCTTTGCTATCACGATGACCATCATTGGTAACTTGCAGTTGTTCGAAGAACCGTTCGTATTGACTCGTGGTGGCGGTGGTACTGGCCAATCTGGTCTCACTATCTCTATGTATCTGTATAAAGTGGGTTGGGAATGGCTAGAGATGGGCACAGCATCCGCAATCTCATGGTTACTATTTGCATTAATCGCAACCTGTACGGCAGTTCAATTCTTATTCTTTGGTAAGAAAGGTTTAGGGGAACAATAAGATGACGACTTCAATTAAGACCAATTCATCGCCCCTTAAAGGCTTGTTAAATAGAGAGGGTGGGTTGATGCCAAGTGAACGTGTGATTCACATCATTACCAAGATTGCGATGGTGATGCTAGCTACACTGCTTATCGTGTCTGCCATCATCACGATATTCCCATTCATTTGGTCGGCTCTGCTATCAACGCGTGACCGCAGCGAAATCTTTGGTACGGGCATCAGCTTAGCCATTGGTGACAGCTTGGCGTACAACTACGCTCAACTGATTGAAATCATGCCGTTTTGGCAAGCAATGTTTAACTCTATCTACGTTGCTTTCCTGGGCACCACTATCTCGCTGCTGTTTTGTAGTATGGGTGGCTACGCGTTTGCGGTGTTTAAGTTCAAAGGTAAGAACGTTCTATTTGGTATGTTGGTGGGTTCAATGGCGATACCGCCTGTACTGAGTCTTATCCCTTACTTCATGATCGTTAAGTTCTTAGGGCTTATGGATAACCACATTGCGGTTTGGCTTCCGTTCACAACCACGCCATTTGGTATCTTCTTGATGCGACAACACGTGATCGCGTCGATTCCCAAAGAGTTGTTAGAAGCGGCGAAACTGGATGGAGCGGGCGAGTTTAGAACCTACTGGAGTGTCGTGCTTCCACTGATGAAGCCTGCGCTTGCAACACTGGCCATCGTACAGTTTGTTTTCTTCTGGAACATGTTCATGCAGCCGCTTGTGGTTCTGAACTCACCAGATAACTACGTCATCACTCAGGCACTACGAAGTGTACAAGGCATACCAAACACCCCTTGGGGCGCGGTCATGCTGGGGACCACAATCTCGATATTACCACTGGTTATTACCTACCTGTTTGCTTCTAAACAGATGATTTCAGGTCTAACTTCTGGCGCAGTGAAAGGTTAAGCGAGATAACGATGATGAATAAATATCAACTTCCAAGTGACTCAACATTGCTTCAATCAGACTTTGTCTTCGGCGTTGCAACATCGTCTTATCAAATTGAAGGTGGTGTGGCTGAAGGTGGCCGCACCCCATCAATCTGGGATACGTTTTGCAATACACCCAACAAAGTTGATAACGGCGACAATGGCGATGTGGCTTGTGACCATTACCACTTATGGAAACAAGACATTGAGATGATTCAAGGTCTGGGTGTCGACGCCTACCGCTTGTCGATTGCCTGGCCTCGTATCATGCCGCAAGACGGTGTGGTTAACCCTGAAGGGTTGGCGTTTTATGAGCAGATCATCGACGAATGTCATGCTCGTGGAATGCAGGTGTATGTGACGCTCTATCACTGGGATCTGCCTCAGTATTTAGAAGATAAAGGCGGCTGGTTAAATCGAGAAACGTCGTACAAGTTTGCTGAATACGCACAAGCGGTAAGCGCGCATTTTGGCAACAAAATTGACGTATACACCACACTGAATGAACCGTTTGTTTCTGCCTTCTTAGGTTACCGCTGGGGAATACATGCTCCTGGTATCCTGGGTGAACGCGAGGGATTCTTAGCGTCTCACCACCTGATGCTGGCCCATGGTTTGGCAATGCCAATTCTTCGTGCTAACGCGCCAGAGTCAAAGCATGGCGTGGTCTTTAACGCCACGCCAGGTTACCCATCAACCGACAAAGACCAAGGCGCTGCCGATTACGCTGAAGCTGAAAATTACCACTGGTTTATGGACCCTGTTTTGAAAGGGGAATATCCGCAGTTGGTGGTTGAACGCCAAGCGATGAATATGCCGATGATCCTTGAAGGGGATCTCGACATCATCAGCGCGCCCGTTGATTACGTTGGTATCAACTATTACTCACGTGATGTGGTGCGCTACAACGAAAATGGCGACATTGAAAAAGTCACTCAAGATGCGGAACACACCTACATTGGTTGGGAAATTTACCCACAAGGGTTGACGGATCTTCTGGTGCGCTTAAATGAGCGTTATGACGATTTACCGCCACTGTATATCACCGAGAACGGGGCGGCGGGTGATGATCAAACCGTTGTGAATGGAGAAGTGAACGATGAACAGCGTGTTCGCTATTTCCAGACACACCTCAATGCTGTCGACCAAGCGATCAAAGCGGGTGTAAGAGTCGACGGATATTTTGCATGGAGTTTGATGGACAATTTTGAATGGTCGTTTGGTTATTGCCAACGTTTTGGCATGGTCCATGTCGATTACCAAACTCAACAAAGAACACTGAAACAGAGCGCAATTGCGTATCGAAATACACTGCTAGCGCGCGCTGAGGAGAACAAATAATGGCTAAAGTAGAATTTAAGAACATCAAAAAATCATTTGGTGATGTAGAAGTGGTAAAAGAGTTTGATTTCACAGTGAACGACGGTGAGTTCGTGGTTTTCCTTGGCCCATCGGGCTGCGGTAAATCAACAACGCTTCGTATGCTTGCAGGCCTTGAAGAGATCTCTTCTGGTGACATCTACGTTGGCGATAAGAAAATGAACAAGGTTGACGCAAAAGATCGCGACCTTGCCATGGTTTTCCAAAGCTACGCGTTATACCCGCACATGACGGTGTATGAAAACATTGCATTTGCTCTGAAGTTGAAGGGCATGCCGAAGGCTGAAATCGATACCGAAGTTCGCAAAGCAGCGAAAATGCTAGAGCTGGATCCACTTCTAGACCGTAAGCCAAAAGAGCTTTCTGGTGGTCAACGTCAACGTGTGGCAATGGGCCGAGCAATGGTTCGTACGCCGAAGGTATTCCTATTTGATGAGCCATTATCAAACCTTGATGCCAAGCTTCGTGGCGTGATGCGTGAAGAGATCAAACATCTGCACCGCGAACTGAAAACAACCACCATTTACGTCACGCACGATCAAATCGAAGCGATGACACTGGCTGACCGTATCGTGATTCTGAAAGACGGCTATGTGGCTCAAGTGGGCACGCCAACAGAAGTGTTCCAACGCCCGGCGAACAAATTCGTGGCTCAGTTCATTGGTAACCCATCAATGAATATGTTGGAAGCGAAGCTTGTTGATAAAGAGGGTGATTTTTTCGTTGAACTTGGCGACACGTTAATTCCACTTCCAGAGCGCTTTAAAGCTCATGCGTCGAAGAACTTGGCTCTGCACTTCGGTGTTCGTCCAACGGATATTCACCTTCGCGCCGAGCAAGTGGATCACGACCGAGTATTGCCATTTCCAGTGAAGATCAAAGACAAAGAGCTACTGGGTGCCAGCATTCTATTGAAAACAGAAATCGGTGGTCAGCCTCTCATGGTTGAAACGCAAGCTGCGGAAGTGGATGTGGATACGCTAACACTCTACTTGGATTTAGATGCTTTCCATTTGTTTGATGCATTAAGTGAAAACTCGCTAGCAAGCTCGGAAGTCTAAGTCATTCGCTTAGCCAAATAACGATATAAAAAGTGGGAGAGCGTCTCCCACTCGCTCAATCAGATTTACATTTTAAAAGCCCTCTCAGTTGAGATCGGGCTAGGGATAGTGACGATGAAATTCGGATATTTTGACGATAAAAACAAAGAATATGTCGCAACAACACCGTGTACACCCATCAAATGGTGTAACTACGTTGGTACGTTAGATTTTGGTGGCATCGTCGATAGTAATGGTGGTGTGCTGCTGTGTAAGGGCGATCCTGCGCTTAACCGCATCACTAAGTACATTGCTCAACTGCCAAATTCAGACTTTAAAGGCTCAACGCTGTACCTGAAAGTACGCGATACAAAAGGCAATGTAGAGGTATTCTCACCATTTTATACGCCAACGCTGAAGCCGCTCGATAAGTTTGAAAACCATACTGGTCTTTCGTACACCACCATCATTGCTGAAGCGTTTGGTGTACGTTGTGAAGCGACGTTCTTTGTTCCAAACGATGCCCCTGTTTTGCTGCAAGACATTAAAGTGACCAACATTAGTGATGAAGAGCTGCATGTAGACGTTGTGCCTGTTTATGAGTTCACGCACTTTGACGCGCTAAAACAGCTGCTGAACGCTGACTGGGTGCCGCAAACTATGACACTGAACGCGCACAAGCAAGCGTCTGGTCATACGGTACTTGAGCAGTTTGCCTTCATGAAGCGTGACTACGCGGTGAACTTGATGACGGCGGATCGTATTGCCACGTCTTTTGATGGTGATCGCCAGAAGTTCATTGGCAACATGGGTTACGGAAGCTGGGCAGCGCCTGCGTCTCTTGAGAGTGATGAGCTGGGTAACACTGAGTGTCTGCGCGGCGACAATATTGGTGCACTCAACTTACGCCTAGGCTGGTTATCGCCAAGTCAAACTGAACGTACCGTGGTTCAGTTGACCCAAATGGACAACCTAGCGCAAGCGGAGCCGATGATGGCGAAGTACCGCGACCACGCGAATGTGGATGCGGCCTTTGAAGCCCTTGCGACTCACTGGGACAACTACCTTGCAACGGTTCAAGTTGAAACGCCTGATGCCGCAATGAACTCGATGTTAAACGTGCATAACCCGCGTCAGTGTCATACAACGAAAAACTGGTCTCGTTACCTGTCGCTTTACCAATTAGGTTACGGCGCTCGTGGTATCGGCTTCCGTGATTCTTCTCAAGATACATTAGGCGTAATCACGCACATGCCTGAAGAGGCGCGTGAGTTTATTGAGCGTCTGCTGTCGGTTCAAAACATTGATGGCTCAGCGATGCACCAATTCTTCCCGTCGACAATGGAAGCGAATGCAGGTGACTCACGCGAAGAAGAAGACCGTCCAGATTACTACGGTGATGATCACCTATGGATCATTTATGCGGTCACTCAGTACGTAAAAGAGACGGGTAACGCGGCGTTCTTAGATAAAGAGATTCCGTTCTACCAAAAAGACAAAGAAGGCAAGGTTGTTGAGTCTGCGAGCGTTTGGGAACACTTGTGCCGCTCCATCAACTTTACCTACACCAATACGGGTGACCATGGTTTACCACTGTTAGGTTTTGCTGACTGGAACGACACGGTGAACCTACCGACTGGCGCAGAATCGATGATGGTCGCAAACATGTACGGTAAAGCGCTGTTAGATATGCTTGATCTTTGTGAACTTCGCCAAGAGACAGAGCTAACGGAGAAATTCCAAGCGCAGTACGAGCAGATGCAAGCAACCGTTAATGAATGTGGTTGGGATGGCGAATGGTTCGTTCGTTACTTTGATGAAACCGGTACGCCAATTGGCTCTCATACCAATGAGCAAGGTCAAATCTACACCAATGGACAAAGCTGGCCAGTGATCTCAGGGTTTGCTACGCAAGAGAGAGCAACGCAAGCGTTAGACTCTGTTTATAACAAGCTCAATACGGAAAACGGCATTAAGCTTTCCACTCCGGGCTACAACGGTTTTGATCCGAAACTGGGTGGTGTTTCAACGTACCCACCAGGGGCCAAAGAGAATGGCGGGATCTTCCTCCACTCTAACCCTTGGGTGATGATCGCAGAAGCGAAAATGGGCAACGGCGAGCGTGCTTACGAGTACTATCGTCAAATTAACCCGGCATCGAAAAATGATGATATTGATACGTTCGAGTCAGAACCGTACTGTTACCCACAGAACATCTTAGGTGATGAGCATGATCAATTCGGTTTAGGCCGTAACGCTTGGTTATCGGGTACGTCATCTTGGACATACGTGGCGGGCACACAGTGGATTCTTGGGGTACGTCCAGAGGTTGATGGTTTGCTCGTTGACCCTTGTATTCCAAGCGACTGGCCAGAGTTTAAGGTGCGTCGTCAATTCCGTGGTGCGGTTTACCATATCCACGTGAGCAACCCGAATAAGGTCTGTAAGGGCGTGGTTGAAATGCGAGTCAATGGTGATGTGATTGAAGGCAATAAAGCGCCGATCTTTACGTCAGGTGAACATCAAATTGAAGTCATCCTGGGCAGTCACTAGCGTTTAAAAAGAAAGGGCACTCTTGAGTGCCCTTATTTAGCTTGTAAGTTGTCTCGATAAGGAAGAATTGAACACTCTAAGCTTGGTATTGAGCCTGACATTGCCACTGAAACTCTTTGCGTTGATTGGGCGCTAGCGTTAACAAGCCCATACCATTGTTAAACGCGTTCGCTGGGCAGGTCATCGGTTCAATCGCAATACTGGCTTCACTGTCTGGCGTATAGAGTTGAATGAACGGGTAACTCACGTCTTGTTGATAATGCAAAGAGGCACTTTGGTCATTGCTGCTTAGTAACAAGGAAATAGGCTCTTGTTGTTCAAATTCGAAGCAGTGATTGAGTGACACATCCTCTAAAGATGCGGCCTCACTAAAGTGGTCAAAGCGGTGTTTCTGCCCATTGGGTAAGTCGTCAATATGTGTAACTTCAAGACAGGTTGGCATCGTTAACGAACAAGCATTAAGTGGTTGGTTCAAGCTGAAGTAAGGGTGCCAAGCATCGCCAAAAGGAAAGGAATGAGCGCTTTGATTGGTCACGACAGTTGAGCAACGAAGCAGCCCTTGTCGGTCAATATGATACGTAATATCAAGGGCAAAGGCGTAAGGAAATTGAGAGTGAAGTTTTTCGGTTTGATAACGAAGGGTCACCGAAGCGTGTTCATCATCGGCAGAGCTGCTAATCAACTCAAACGGTTGGTTGTATAACAAGCCATGAACCGCGTGATCTGACCAGGGAAAGTTTGCGGGTAACTGATAATGTTGACCGTCAAATTGATATTCACCATTAGCGAGACGATTTGGAAAAGGAAAAAGTTTAGCGCTGCGAGAGAAAAAAGGATGTTGGTCGGTGAGCTCTAAAGGGCTTGAATAGCCACTAATAAATGAGAACGGGCTATGGTTAACGATGTATCGATTAATTATTGCACCAAATCCATTGATTATTTGTAGTTCTATACCATGATTGGAATTAAATAACGTGACTGAGTCATATATTCCATATTTTTCTTTTTTTATTTTAAACGTATTTTCTGTGATTGACATGGTTAATATCTCCATTTGTTATTGATATTAACGATCAAAATATAATAT
>NZ_MCWZ01000339.1 GCF_002877365.1 Vibrio sp. 10N.261.55.A7 | reverse complement strand
GGCTTGGCTTGGCTTGGCATTAAATAAAAAAGGCTTCCCGATTGGGAAGCCTTTATCGTTTATTCTGCTTGTTTCAAGAAGAAAGGTATCTCAGATATTTGGGCTATGCCCCTTCATTATGAATATCTAAGTTCGCAAACTCTTGCTGGATTTCCACTTCCATCTTTGCATCATCACTGCGCAAAGACTCTAGGTAATCAAGGTAAGTTTGGTCAATATCGCCGGTGACATACTCACCACTGAATACGGATGATTCGAAGCGGGCGATGTCTGTATTGCCAAGGCCAACCGCATCAACCAAATCATCTAGAGTCTGGAAGATAAGTTCATCAGCGCCAATTTGCTTACAAATTGCATCATTATCACGACCATGAGCAATCAGTTCTACCGCACTAGGCATGTCTATGCCGTATACATTAGGGAAGCGAATTTCAGGCGCAGCCGATACCATGAATACTTTCTTAGCACCCGAGTCTCGAGCCATTTCAATGATTTGCTCTGACGTTGTACCGCGAACGATTGAATCATCGACAAGAAGAACATTCTTACCCTTAAACTCAGAGCGAATCGCATTGAGTTTACGTCGAACCGACTTCTTACGCTGTTGTTGGCCCGGCATGATGAATGTACGGCCTACATAACGGTTCTTCACAAAACCTTGTCGGTATGGAATATCAATCGCTTGAGCGATTTGAAGTGCAATATCGCAAGACGTTTCTGGAATAGGGATAACGACATCGATATCAAGGTGAGCATATTCTTCTTTGATGCGTTCACCCAGCTTTTTACCCATTTCAACACGAGCACTGTAAACAGAGATTTTGTCGATGAAGGAGTCTGGACGAGAAAAATAGACAAACTCAAACAAACAAGGATTCAGAATAGGGTTATCTGCACACTGCTCAGTAAATAGCTGACCATCGAATGTCGCGTAAATGGCTTCACCAGGAGCAACATCACGAACAAAATCGTAACCAACAGCGTCAAGTGCAACGGATTCAGAGGCAACCATGTATTCTGTGCGACCGTCTATTTCACGCTTACCTAGACATAACGGACGAATACCATTTGGGTCTCTGAATGCAATCATTCCATGACCGATGATCATAGCAACAACGGCATAAGCACCGCGAATCGTTCTGTGGACGTTCGTCACCGCGCGAAATACATCTTCAGAAGTGACATTGCCTTTCACCATATCAATCTCATGCGCAAGCACATTAAGCAGAACTTCAGAATCAGAAGTTGTATTGATATGACGACGGTCTTTCTCTGCTAGCTTCTCACGAACTTTATGCGCATTTGTTAAGTTGCCGTTGTGAGCAAGAGTAATACCAAATGGAGAGTTTACGTAAAATGGTTGAGCTTCCGAAGCGCTAGAGCTACCCGCGGTTGGGTAACGTACATGCCCAATACCCACTGTTCCTTGTAGGCGCTGCATGTGTTTTGTTTCAAATACGTCTTTCACTAAACCGTTCGCCTTACGCAGACGGAAACGATTGCTTTCTATGGTACAAATACCCGCGGCATCTTGGCCACGATGCTGCAACACAGTCAATGCATCATAAATAGACTGGTTTACAGGCGTTGCACCCACGATTCCAACAATACCACACATGGCCTAATCCTCGATTATCGACAATTGCTGGTGCTATCAAGCACCAGATAAAAAAGTTGATGTTACTTGTAAGTGTTCGAAAAACGGCTCAATAATGAGTTTAAACTCAGGAACTAACTGCGACGCTTCCCACCACTCTGTATGTTTAGCGGACGTAAATGCATCCATAAAGAACAACGCTGCAGAGACGATTAATACACCTCTTAACCCACCGAACACCACACCTAAAACTCGGTCTGTGCCAGATAGGCCTGTTTTTTCGACCAATTGAGCGATAACGTAGTTCACTAACGCACCAACAATTAAAGTCGCAACAAACAACGCTGCTATTGCGGCTCCATTTCGAAACAAGTCATCTTCAAAATTAGTGAAATAAACAGCCAATTTTGCGTAATACTGACTGGCGATAAAAAACGCGCCACACCAGATAACTAACGACAATGCTTCTTTCGCAAAACCGCGAACTAAACTGATCAAAGCTGATAGCCCGATCACCCCTAAAATGACAATATCTAACCAATTCATGTTTTCTTCATCTTAAGTTGGCGCGCATTTTAACAGAAAAAATGCTGACGCAAACGTTTTCTTATGGGTTTAGTGGTTTAAATTTAAGCAATCGGCCATTTGAACCGGTAATTTTTTGCAGTTCAACCAATTGTTGCTCAAGTTTACTTTTGGAGACATCTGGACCGATAATCACCCGAGTGAAGTCATTCTCTTTCTTCATATGAGCCTGATAGCCTCTCTTTTGTAAATCCTTCACAAGAGTCGCTGCATTATCCGCATTCTTCAATGCCATCAATTGAATGATCCAAGCACTGTCTTGATAATCATTTTTTTCTGATACTTCATTTATCACTACAGGGAGTGGTTCATCTGTCTCAGTCTCAGGCGTTTGTGCATCAAGAACGACTTCAACCGGAGAGTCTGGCAACGCTATTTGCTCTTCAACAGGATCAAGTAACTCGAAGACTTCCATTTCACTATCTAATTCAGGTTTAATTGGAATACTCGCAACATCTTCCTGATAATGCTGTTTCTCGCCGTCTAAAAGATCAGGCAATACAATAATACCCACAGCAACTAGAATTACAGTACCGACTAAGCGGCTTTGAAACTTGCTTGCCATTTACTCTCCTTTTTCCTGCCAGTGCTCTAATACTTCGCCGACAGTGTGAAATGAACCCACCACGATGATGACATCTTCTACATCAGCCTGTGTCAATGCGCGATTAAATGCCTCTACAGGGCTATTAAACTTATCTTTAGCTTGAGGCAGATGAGCATAGAGTTCATCTGCAGTCGCAGCCCTAGGCCCTTCTAATGACGCTGGATACCAATGCGTGACTATCTCACCCAGTTCACTTAATGTTGTTTCAATATCTTTGTCATGCAGCATTGCAACAACCGCGTGGATCACTCGGTCGGGATACTGCTGTTGAATGGATGAGACGAGATACTGAGCAGAGTGAGGATTATGAGCGACATCCAGAACGATAGTAGGACTGGTTGAAATTACCTGCATGCGGCCTGGCAATTGCGCTGATTTCAATCCATTTACAATATTGACGTCACTCAGATCCAGTTCAGCAGTTGCCAACGCCATCAGAGCTGTTGCTGCGTTCGCTAACGGTAAGCTCGGAATAGGTAAATCTTCGAGTTCAAATGTGCCACTGCTCCAACGCCATATCGTATCGCTTTCTTTCTCGTATTGAAATTGTATTCCAACCTGATGGAATTGAGCACCAATATCATCCGCATGGGCAGCCACCGTTGCTGGGGGCTTTGGCTGGCCACAGATTGCCGGGCGATTCGAGCGATAAATTCCCGCTTTTTCAAAGCCTATAACATTAATGTCATCACCGAGCCAATCAACGTGGTCAACGGCCAGGCTTGTAATAACTGATACGTCATGATCAACAACATTTGTAGCATCTAAACGCCCACCTAAGCCAACTTCTAGCAGTACGACATCGACTCTTTCCATTTGGAAAGCTCGTAAAGCCGCCAACGTACCGTATTCAAAAAAACTCAGACTAATATCACCGCGCGCCTTTTCGATAAAATCAAAAGATTGGCAGTGCTTCTCATCGCTAAGATCTAAACCATTAATACGAACACGTTCGTTATAACGAATAAGGTGAGGAGAGCTATACACACCAACGCTGTATCCAGCATCGAGTAAAATAGCTTCCATTATGGCGCACGTTGATCCCTTGCCATTAGTACCGGCAACAGTGATTACAGTGGGGGCTGGTTTGGTAAGTTCGGCTGATTGAGCAACCGCTTGAACGCGATCTAAACCTAAATCGATGGCGGAACTATGTATGTTGGATAAGTAATCAAGCCACATCGGTAAAGGAGATGTGGCTTGAGGAATTGGGTTATGGGTCATCTAACTACAACCAAAGTTCGGTGGTCTATTGTTAGTGACTACTTTAACCTTTTTCTGAAGCTTCTGGTACTTGATATGTCTCTTCGTTTGGAGAATCGTTCACAGAAACTACTAATGGTGACTTACGGTTCGTCAATTTCGCGATCAAACTTCCCACGCGTTGACGCATTTCGCGACGATCAACGATCATATCAATAGCACCATGCTCTAATAGGAATTCGCTGCGTTGGAAACCTTCTGGAAGATCTTCTCGAACTGTTTGTTCTATAACACGACGACCAGCAAAACCGATCAATGCTTTAGGTTCACCAATGTTGACGTCACCGAGCATAGCAAGACTTGCAGAGACACCACCCATTGTTGGATCTGTCATAACTGAGATAAACGGCAAGCCTTTAGACGATAAACGCTCGAGCGCTGCACTGGTTTTCGCCATTTGCATTAGAGACATCAGAGCCTCTTGCATACGTGCGCCACCACTTGCGGAAAAACACACCAAACCACAGTTATTCTCGATTGCAGCGTCAACAGCACGAACAAAACGCGCGCCAACGACAGAACCCATTGAACCACCCATGAAAGAAAACTCAAAGGCACACGCTACTAGAGGCATGCCTAAAAGCTCACCTTGCATCACGATCAATGCGTCTTTCTCACCACTGTTTTTTTGAGCAGCAGAAATACGATCTTTATAGCGCTTTGAATCTTTAAACTTAAGCTTGTCTCTTGGCTCTAATTCATTGGCCAACTCGACTCTGTTGTCAGCATCGAGGAAGGTTTCTAAGCGACGACGCGCTTTCATTCTCATATGGTGGTCACACTTAGGGCAAACTTCAAAGTTACGCTCTAATTCTGCGTGATACAAAACCTGTTCACATGAGGTACATTTCGTCCATACACCTTCAGGGATCGACGCTTTGCGAGAACTAACAATGTTGCTTTTTTCTAATATCTTTTCAAGCCAACTCATGGAAGACCTTTCTATCTAGTCTTACGCCTAATTACGTAAGAAACAAATTTGGGATTTATGCGTGAAGGATTAAAGCATATTAAATGCCAACTGTAGACAAAAAACTGGTTGTACCTATTTCCTGTATCGATGTCTCACGTATAAAGTGTTCAAAAATTGACTCTATTCAAACATTAACTCAAAACATCAGGCAAGAAAAGAGGACCAATAGGCGCTCTAGGCAGCTGATAGTGTTCTGGATAATCTACATCAATCAAATATAAACCTTCTGCTTTAGCGGTAGCTGAGGCTTGCTTTCTGTCTTTAGCTTCTAACAGGCTCTCTATCCACTGCGGGTCTTTTTCGCCTTTCCCGACCGTGATTAAGCTGCCTGTAATGTTTCTCACCATATGGTGTACAAAAGCATTTGCCTTTATATCTATAACGACATAATGACCGTGACGAGTCACATCTAGATGCATGATATTACGCCATGGGCTGCGTGATTGACAATGCGTGGCTCTAAAGGACGTGAAGTCTTTCTCACCTATCAAGTATTGACCGGCCTCGTGCATTTTTTTTACGTCTAGATCGCCGTGATAATGACTCACACCTGACGCCAGGATCGCTGGCCTTAAAGCATGATTAAAAATCACGTAACGGTAACGACGTGCCGTCGCGGTAAATCGTGCATGAAACTCATCATCCACAATATGCGCCCAGCGAACGGATATGTCTCTAGGAAGGTGAGCATTTGCTCCCATAGACCAGGCTGCAGGCTGACGTACAGCATCGGTATCAAAATGTACTATCTGCCCTGTACCATGAACGCCTGAATCCGTTCTGCCTGCACATTGAACTTCAACCGGATGATTAGCGATAACACTGAGTGACTTTTCCAGCTCTTCTTGAACACTTATTACATCCTTTTGACGCTGCCAGCCGTAATACTTGCTGCCATCATACTCAACACACAGTGCAATTCTCATGTTCTTTCGCTCTCAATTTTGGGTCGCAGATTATAATACCTATAAGAGAAAATTTCTAATCTCAGAGAGAAAAAGAGGCAGCTAAGCTACCTCTAATTGACACTTCACGTTCTATGCTTTTCGTATGGCATCGATTAGACTTTTTGCTTCCTGCCTAATACTGTCAGAGCCGTCAACGATCGCCTCTTCTAAAAGTTTAATCGCACCTTGAGCGTCATTCATCTCCATATAGATTTTGGCTAGATCCAACTTTCCAACCGCTTCGGCATTGTTATCGACATCTTCGAATCCAATATCACCAATCACGTCAGGAAACTCATCTAGGCCAACATTCAAGTTCAATTCTTCATCATCAGGTGAAATGTCTTCTTCACTATCCACTTCTGCCATTAGCTCATCAATCGTTCGATACTGGTCGGTATTCGCATCTAAGCCATCTTGGTGCTCCCAGTTCTCATCAGAGACTATCGCCTGCTCAGGCTTATTAGCATCACTCCAAACGGCTTGCTCTTCAGCTGGAATATCGCTTGGAATACTGGCTTGCTGTTCTGGCGAAAGACTAAAACCATTCCAGTCTTCACCACCGACTTCAAGCATTGCGTCTATATCTAAGCCAGCGCTGTCTGACGTTTCAGTATCAATAGCGGTGTCAAAAGAAAAGGATTCTGAACCCAACGAGTCTTCTGATTCAGAAAGAAGTTCACCGAGTGTATTCTCGTCAAACTCATCACGAGACAAAGAATCCAAATTTTGGGCTTGGAAGATGTCAAACAGCGCATCTTGCTCTGTTTCAGGAACTGATGACCGCGAATCCTTATTAGCCTCTTCAATTTGCTCTATAGTTAATGATTCATCAAGCGCTTTGCTGCCTGACTCAACAGGCATGTCCGCCAGTGCATCTTCTTCGCTGTATTCAGGAAGTTCAAACTCCTCAAATGTAGCAGGCTCAACCTCTTCCGTGGGTTCACTCACATCTTCAGATTGTTCCGCTTCAACTTGCATATCTGCAAGAGCATCTTCTTCACTATATTCGGGGAGATCTGACGCATCGAAAGTTTCCGGTACAGTGTTTTCTTGAGAAAGTGCTTCTTCATGATCAGACTGCTCAAGATCTGTCTGAACATTCGTTAACTCACCGGAAACGGCTGGCTCGGATGAGCTTTCAACGTCTGTCTCAACCACATCGGAAGTGTCTTGTGGTTGTTCGAAAGACTCTTCTGCTAAATCCGGTAACGGGTCATCAACCGAAGATTCCGCTAAGGCATCTTCTTCAGTGAACGACGGTAGGTCTAAATCATCCAGATCCAGTGTATCAACCGAATCAAGTTCCAACGGTTCAAGCTCTGACTGCTCAAAACCTGACTGAGCATCCGCTAACTCATCGGAAACGACTGGCTCCAGTGTTCTTTCAACATCTGTCTCTACATCATCAGAAATATCTTGCGGTTGCTCTGCAGTCTCTTCTACTAAATCTGGTAACGCGTTATCACCCAAAGATTCCGCTAAGGCATCTTCTTCAGTGAACGACGGTAGGTCTAAATCATCCAGATCCAGTGTCTCAACCGAATCAAGTTCCAACGGCTCAAGGTCTGACTGCTCAAGATCTGGCTGAGCGTCCACTATCTCATCGGAAACGGCTGGCTCAGATGAGTTCTCAACATCTGCCTCTACCGCACCAGAAATATCTTGTGGTTGTTCTACAGACTCTTCGACTAAATCCGGTAAAGTGTCATCGCCCAAAGAATCCGCTAAGGCATCTTCTTCGGTGAACGAAGGCAAATCTAAATCATCGAGATCCAGTGTATCAACCGAATCAAATTCCAACGGTTCAAGCTCTGACTGCTCAAGATCTGACTGAACGTCAGCTAATTCATCTGAATCAGATGACTCCGGTGAACTCTCTACGCCTGTATCTACCGCATCAGAAATATCTTGCGGTTGCTCTGCAGGCTCTTCGGCTAAATCTGGTAACGCGTCATCACCCGAAGATTCCGCTAAGGCATCCTCTTCAGTGAACGACGGCAGGTCTAAATCATCCATATCCAGTGCATCAACCGAATCAAGTTCCAACGATTCAAGATCTGACTGCTCAAAATCTGACTGAGAATCCGCTAACTCATCAGAAACGACTGGCTCGGATGAGCTTTCAACGTCCGCCTCTAACGCATCGGAAATATCTTGTGGTTGTTCGGAAAGCTCTTGTTCTAAATCCGGTAATGCCTCATCACCCAAAGACTCTGCTAAGGCATCTTCTTCAGTGAACGACGGAAGATCTAAATCATCGAGATCCAATGCATCAACCGAATCAAGTTCCGACTCAGGATCTAGCTGCTCAAATTCTGACTGAGCGTCCGCTAATTCATCTGAATTGGCTGTCTCGGATGAGCTTTCAACGTCTGTCTCTACCGCATCGGAAATATCTTGTGGTTGTTCGGAAGACTCTTCTGCTAAATCCGGTAATACCTCATCGTCCGAAGATTCCGCTAAGGCATCGTCTTCAGTGAACGAAGGCAGATCTAAATCATCGAGAACCAATGTATCAACCGAATCAAGTTCCAACGGTTCAAGCTCTGACTGCTCAAAATCTGACTGGGAATCTGCTAACTCATTTGAATCGACTGGCTCGGGTGAGCTCTCTACGCCTGTATCTACCGCATCAGAAATATCTTGCGGTTGCTCTGCGGGCTCTTCGACTAAATCTGGTAACGCGTCATCACCCGAAGATTCCGCTAAGGCATCTTCTTCAGTGAATGAAGGTAGATCTAAATCATCCAGATTCAATGCATCAATCGAATCAAGGTCTGACAGCTCAGAGTCTAGCTGAACATCCGCTAACTCATCGGAAACGACTGGCTCCTGTGAGCTTTCTGCTACACCGGAAATATCTTGTGGTTGTTCTACAGACTCTTCGGCTAAATCCGATAGCGCTTCATCGCTTAATGGTTCTGCTAAGGGCTCTTCTTCAGACGATTCGTTAAAGTCGATAGAGTCTAGATCTTCAAGCTCAGAATCCTCTGACGTTTCTTCACTCGCTAAAATACTTTCGGCTTCAGTTTTAGGACCATCAAATTCCTCACCGGTTAACCAGTCGTCGTCACTAGGAATGCCAAACTCGTTTGGTACTGCTGTTGACGATGGCTCTGGCTCTGGCTC
>NZ_MCWZ01000338.1 GCF_002877365.1 Vibrio sp. 10N.261.55.A7 | reverse complement strand
ATATATGATTTTAATGGTAAGCTTCAACGCTATCTTAATCGAATAATTTTACTTTTTACGAAAATCATTCCTTTTCTAGGGTGCTTGATCTTTGTTATCCAGTCTTAGCTTAGCAATGAATCATGAGCGGAGTCGATTTCCAATCCCCAACTGAATAAGGCTCCGTGGAGCTAGGCAGTGGGGCTATCTGAAAAAGGAAACGGAAAGGGTTGGAACGATCTTTAAAGTGAATACCACTACAAACATATCCAACTCGGAAATGTCTAGAAACGTTACAGTTGGCATTTTCTGAATCGGAAATACCCCATTATTGGTTTCGTCAAAAAGCCTACGTTCTTGGTTGGGTGAGTTTTGACCAAATACAACTAATCTGACACCCAAAATTAAAAAAGTATGAAAATGTGTATCATGTGCAGTTATTGCTTCAAAGGATTACGCCGATTTTTGCCCTGTAAATCGCTATGAAAGCGTCGAAAACTTACAAAGCACTCTAGAAGCGCATTGCCCTTGATTAAATACCCAAATCCTTCGTTAAGAGCGTTTGAGAGGTTTTGACGGCTGTTTTTGATGGCTAACTCACACGTTAACATAATAGGCATAATGAACATCAAGATTAAGCTCTTTCGGTGGGATCTTAAGGTGTTTGTTCTTCATTATTGGTAATTAAGAATTAAATTAGTAATTGATTACAATTAATTACTATGATGACTCCCTTCATATTAGTAATTATTTGCAATTAATTAAGTATGATGGGAATCATCATGACGAGATTTTTTATTGCACCGGCTCTAGTAGCCATATCTGTACTTCCTCTCATGGCTCATGCGGAAAACGAGAATCTCACCCAGTTCGGTACCATTGCTCAAATAGGTGTGCCTGTCACTGCTGGTGCAATCGCGCTATGGAAAAGTGATACAGAGGGGTTTTTCCAGCTAGCGGAAGGTGCTATTTACACATCATCGGCTACACATGCTCTAAAATGGATGGTTGATGAAGAGCGTCCAGATGGTTCTGGAAATAACTCATTCCCTTCTGGTCACACATCAGCAGCAACCCAAGGGGCGGCTTTCCTACAGTTCCGCTACGGCTGGGAGTATGGTCTGCCTGCTTACGGTGTGTCAGCGGTAGTTGGTTATTCACGCGTACAATCTGAGAAGCACTATTGGCGTGATGTAGCAGCAGGAGCTGCACTAGCAACTGGTATCCAATACGCAGTAACAAGAATGGGCTACTCTATGACTAGCATCATGTTTGCACCATACGTAAGCGGTGACGAAGTCGGTTTATACGCAAGTATGAGTTTTTGAGCATAACCGTCGTTGTCGAAGTGCTCGATTTAACGTAATTACACTTAAGTGCGCACCTAAACCTAACCTTTTTACTAGTGCGCTTTTCTATTTTTTCACCTCTTCGAACGGCTAAGAATCTTGCGACATGTCAAAGAAAGCACCGCTAATCTACTAATTTAGTGGTAGGAGTTAAAAACCGACTATTTTTATAAAATTCCGGCTAGTTGAGGAAAAAGTAGGGTGATAGTTTGTTGTTATTGGAAGAGATGACCTCGGGTGTTTCTTCAACAGAATAACTACATAAATCTGGAGACAAAAATATGTCTAGCACATTCTACATTCCTGCTGTCAACGTTATTGGTGAAGGTTGTTTGAAAGACGCAATCACGAGTATTCAATCTTACGGTTACAAGAAACCGCTGATCGTCACTGACAATGTATTGGTGCAAATTGGCTTAGTATCAAAAGTCACGAAGCTGCTGAAAGAAGTGGGCGTTGATTGCGTCATTTATGATGAAACCAAACCGAACCCGACGATTGTTAATGTGAACGATGGTTTGGCTATGTACAAAAAGTCCAACTGTGACAGCGTGATTTCACTAGGCGGCGGCTCCCCACACGATTGTGCGAAGGGCATTGCATTGCTGGCTACGAATGGCGGTGAAATCAAAGACTATGAAGGCCTTGACCAGTCTGCGAAACCACAAGCACCATTAATCGCGATCAATACAACGGCGGGTACTGCGTCAGAGATGACACGTTTCTGCATCATTACCGACGAAGCTCGTCATATCAAGATGGCCATCGTGGATAAGCATGTTACGCCAATCATGTCGGTGAACGATCCAGAACTGATGCTAGAAAAGCCAGCGTCATTAACCGCTGCCACAGGGATGGATGCATTGACTCACGCGGTAGAAGCCTACGTTTCGATTGCTGCGACACCCGTGACAGACGCGGTGGCGATTAAGGCGATAGAAATGGTGCAAGCGAACCTTCGCCAAGCGGTCAATAATGGTAATGATATCAAAGCGCGCGACAATATGGCTTACGCGCAATTCATGGCGGGTATGGCGTTTAATAATGCGTCGCTTGGCTACGTTCATGCGATTGCGCATCAGTTGGGCGGCTTCTATGACCTTCCTCACGGCGTTTGTAATGCAATTTTGTTGCCACACGTGCAAGAATATAACGCAAAGGTTAGCCCTGAACGTTTGGCTGATGTTGCCAAAGCCATGGGCGTTAATATTGAAGGCATGAGTCACGAACAAGCGGCTGAAGCTGGGCTAGATGCTATTCGCCAGTTGTCTATCGATGTTTCTATTCCTGCTGGCCTTGAAGAGTTAGGCGTAAAAGCGGATGACTTTAACGTGCTTGCTGAGAATGCATTAAAAGATGCGTGCGGTTTCACTAACCCGAAACAAGCGACTCATGAAGAGATCGTGGGCATTTTGGCTCAAGCGATGTAATTAAAACTGCGTCTGTTAAAACAAGCGTACAGATGAAAACGAGAAGGTGAGTCGCTCTAGTGATTCGACTCTCGTGATAAAGCCCTCACTGTTATGGCAGTGGGGGCTTTGTTTGTTGCGGAGCTAATCTAGATCATAGAATTCATGACCTACGAACCCTATTATCGAAATTTGCTGATCGCTATCAACTAGAATTCATTATGAAAACAATAAAAAATTTCAGCCGAGTAGCAGAACGAGAATACGCGATTACCACAAGCGACATAAACCTACTCTATTACGAGCTTCCCCAGTTTTTCCAAGACGAGTACCACACCTACAACCAACCTCGACTCTGCACCATATTGAATGGGGCAAAAGAGGTCAGTGTTAACCAATCTCAGAGTTTTCAATACCAGAAAGATGAGTTTGTTCTATTGCCTCCGGATTCTAGTGTTCATATGTCGATGCCCAAATCGACTCAGGCACTGGTGTATGAGTTCAGCGATCGAATCATTGACGGTGTTCTGCAGCAGGTGTCAGACAGTTTAGAGTCCAATGCAATCAGTACGTTGAATTATAAGCAATTTGAGTGCAGCAAGGTATCAAACCGTATGGGGGCCTTACACCATCGAACACTCGATATCCTGAATGATAATAATGAGAATATCCCGTTTCTGCTGAACTTGAACAGTCAGGAAATGGTTTACGAGCTTGTGAAACAACAGGGCTGTTTTGAGATTATTCGTAACCATGGGCACCATCCCATTAGTCGCGCCATGCGAATGATGAACTCTGATCTTGGGAAGGTGATGTCAGTGTCTGATGTGGCGGAAGAAGTGGGTATGTCTTTGTCTAACTTCAGCCAGCGCTTCAAGGCGATGACCGATAAAACGCCCAAGGCATATTTGAAAGACCTTAAGTTAGAACAGGCAAAATTGTTGTTGGGGAACGCGTCGGTAACCGATACCGCAATGGAAGTCGGTTACGATAATATCTCGCACTTTATTCGTTTGTTTAAAGCTGAATTTGGTTTAACCCCAAAGCAGTATCAACAGCATCACTGCCGAACCGCGAATCTTCACTAAATTAAGGAGCCAGAAGGCTCTTTTTTCGTAAAATACGGAGTTTCAGGAAGAGGATCGCTTTCATAGCGTTGCATTGTCGGTGAAAAGAGGCATCTTGCGGTTTTTATCGACCAGTGGACTTTTACCCATGGACATTTCAAACGTGACTGAATATAGTCCAATTGGACTTTAACTTTAGAGAGGAAATTGCGTGCCAAAAATCGTTGATCGAGACGCCTACCGTAAAGAGCTGGCAAGTAAAGCTGTCAATGTGTTTTCAGAGCATGGGTTCAATGGGCTGGGTATGCGAGGTATTGCGGAAGCGCTTGGCGTTTCCAAAAGTGCGCTTTATCATTATTTTCCGAGTAAAGAAGCGCTATTTAAAGCCTCCACAGAACACGTTCTTGAGCCACATGAGATGTATGGTATCGATGAGGGTGCGCCATTACCAGAAAGTAAAGAGCAGGCTCTATTACACATCATGAAAGCTCTAGATAACCGTTTTCTAGGCGAAATGACCGTACTTCTGGACTACATAAAGAACCGCGACAGTGACGATATTGCAAACGATGAATTACTTAAAATGGCGGACGCAACATTCCTGGCTGAACTTGGCCATATTGTGGGGGAGTCGCATTCAAAACAAGCCTACGCATTGCTCATGGGCGGTCTGATGGCGCGTTTACTTAATGGCAAGCAGACGCCCCTCGAAGAGATAGCGTCTTGGATTCTCAATCTTGCTGAGTAAGCCGAACGTCTGTTTAGATGCGTAGCGAAACAACAAGTGTGAAAGCATATTTCACACGAACAGACGTACTCAAACGCATCACTTCTAAATTGCACAGCTCTCGGATTTCTGGCTTTCAAACACATAACTTTCAGGGACAACGACAGTTCCGTTTTCTGAGATGCTAAATCGCTTCGCATCTTCAATCGGATTAATGCCGATTTCAGTATAGGCCGGTATGCGTACGTGCTTATCAATGATGCAGTTTTTGAGTTGGCAGTTTTCACCCACGTGCACATAATCGAATAAAATGCTGTCGGCGATGGTTGCACCGTCATCAATTCTTACATTGGAGGAGAGCACCGAGTTCTGCACAGAACCGCCTGAGTTAATGACACCACTTGAAATCAGTGAATTGATAAAGATCCCCTCGTTTCCCGTTGCCGAAGAGGTGGTTCTTGCGGGGGGCAGTTGACGCTCATAGGTGCGAATAGCCCAATCCCTTTGGTACAAATCCATTGGCGGGATCGGCTTTAGTAAATCCATATTCGCTTGATAGAACGCATCAATCGTGCCCACATCGCGCCAGTAGGCGTCTTTAGTGACTCGCCCATGGTCACCACCAAACTGGTGCGCATACACCTTTTTGTTTTCGATGAGTTTCGGAATAATGTCATGCCCAAAATCATGCGTTGATTCAGGGTTGAGTGCATCTTTCTCTAATGTCTCAATCAGAGCCTGAGTCGTGAAAATGTAGATCCCCATTGAAGCAAGACTGCACTCTGGGTCATCTGGCATCGAGGTTGGGTGTTTAGGTTTCTCTTCAAACGACACGATTTTCTTATCATCATCGATCGCCATGACCCCAAACTCTGTCGCTTCTGGAACGGGCACTTTCATACACGCAATAGTTAGCTCGGCGCCGCTCTCTTTATGGCGTTTTAGCATAGGTGCGTAATCCATACGGTAGATATGGTCACCAGACAATACGACCACATACTTAGCCTCGCTACGAGACAGTAACCAAAGGTTTTGATAGATAGCATCTGCAGTGCCGCTGTACCATTGATCGCCTTTGCGCATCTGAGGTGGCACTGCGGTAATGTACTCGCCAAGTTCAGGGTTGAATACCGACCAGCCATCACGCAGGTGCTTTTGCAAGGAATGAGACTTGTACTGTGTGAGTACTAAAATACGTCTTAATCCAGAGTGAAGACAATTGGTGAGGGTAAAGTCGATGATTCTAAACTTTCCGCCAAATGGCACGGCAGGCTTTGCTCTGTTATCGGTTAATGGCGATAGACGTGATCCAACGCCTCCGGCGAGTACTACGGTCAATGTCTCTTGCATGATGCTCATTCCCTGTGCGTGTGGATTAAAAGGTCGACTTATTTGGCTCAACTAGAGTAGACAATACAAATTCTGTTCCAAAGATTAAGCCCTTGTATCGTCATGGTTTTTGCAATTCGACGAATAACGCTGACCTAGAATTGGGCGTTAAAGGTGTTGCATTGCACCATTTTGATGCAATGAAAGAGTGCCGTACACCGTCGAAAAAATGCGCTTTTCGTTGGTTTGTTCTTACTTTCTTTCATCTGCTGGCGGAAGTTTGTTCGTGGGATCAATGGTCGTGTTACACCGACGGATGAGTGCGGGTATTCACTCAGATTCTTATGCCAAGACTGATTTAACAAGCCTTCCTATCGGCTGGCTTTTCATCTGAAAGCATATGATATTTTGTTGTAAATCTTGTTTTACATACGATTAATTTATGCCTTTGTAACTGGATGTGTCCATCTATTGTCTCAAAACGTGAATCATTGTCATCTTGTGCCTTGCCTTTGAGGATTGGTGATTCTGTACTCTTTGTCTTGTTGTTACATTTTTCGCTATAACATGGCGCATTAAAGAAAAACTAGACAAGAAATCCCGCATAACGACCTCCCCAAAGCGATATAAAAAAAGAAGAATATTAAGGATATTTATGAGTCAGTGGTTAGGTCGAATCAAGCTTTCACGTTTGATCATAGGCGCCCTTGTCTTTATAGGTGTTGTTCCAGCACTTATTCTTGGGCTAAACGCAGTATTATTAACTCAAACCGCACTAACAGAGCGATCGTATAATCAGCTTGATACGGTTAGAAGCATCAAGTCATCTCAAATCAACGCATTTTTTGAAGAGCGCGAAGGCGACATGGACGTGTTAGTCGATGTGGCGAATACGCTCCAACTCGAAGGGTTTCGTAAACTCGAAGCGATCAATCAATCGCAATCCAATCAAGTCACCGAATACATTAAACAGCTTAAGCTAGGCTTGCGTTTATTTGCCGATTCTTACGCCACGAAAATGGTCATGACGGAATTTGATCGTGCCTATCAAGCGCAAGGCGGCCGCATCAGTGGTCGACAATGGGGAACCGTTGCTGACAATTACGGGGCAGAAATAGACAGATACCAGCAGCAGTTTGGTTGGTATGACGCATTTCTAATCAACCCAAATGGAGACATTGTCTATACCTCCACGCGTGAGGGTGATCTTGGCAAAAATGTTCGCTCTACCAACATCAAGGGAACGGGTTTAGAGCAAGCGTTTAGTCGCGCCCAAGCGAGTGCCGACAAGGAAACCGTTCACTTTGGTGATTTTGCGCTTTATCACTATTCTGATAATGCACCAGCGGGCTTCTTTGTTACCGCTATTACCAATCAGAATAACGAAGTGATCGGTTACGCTGCGTTGCAGTTTCCGATCGACCGCGTGAATGCGATCACCAGTCAAACCCAAGGCATGGGAGAAACAGGGGAAACCTACCTGATTGGACCGGACAAGCTGATGCGTTCTGATTCTCGTTTAGATCCTGAAGGCCACTCCGTTGCTGCTTCTTTCAAAAACACGACACGTGTTGAAACCGAAGCGGTTGAGTCGGTGTTTAACCAAGGCTCAGGCTCAAATATTATTAGTGATTACAATGGTAACTTGGTGTTATCGGTGTGGCAGCCGATTGAACTCGATGAGTCTCACCAATGGGCAATCATTACAGAGAAAGATGTCACCGAAGCGTTTGTTCCTAAAGATGAACAAGGTTTAGAGTTCTACGCCAAATACATTGAAAGCTATGGCTATTATGACCTGTTTTTGATTGATCCGAGTGGTGAAGCTTTTTATACCGTGACGAAAGAGTCCGACTACCAAACCAACTTCGTTGATGGCGTTTATGCTTCAAGTAATTTGGGCCAATTAGTTCGAGATGTATTGCGAACTAAAAAATATGGGATTGTCGACTTTGCGCCATACTCGCCGTCGAGCGACGCGCCTGCTGCGTTTATCGCGAAACCGATATTGAATGCTCAAGGTGACGTCATCATGGTTGTCGCGTTGCAATTGTCACTCGATGCGATCAATTCAGTTATGCAGCTTCGAGAAGGCATGGGAGAGACGGGAGAATCTTACCTTGTGGGCTCAGACTATCTCATGCGTTCGGATTCCTATCTAAACCCAGCGGATCATTCCGTCGCGGCTTCTTTCGCCGGCACAGTCGAGAAAAATGGGGTGAGAACCCAAGCGACAACAGACGCGATTAGCGGCGTGAGTGGCTCTAAGATTATCACCGACTACAATGGCAATCAGGTTTTATCATCGTATGCGCCTCTTGATATTGGTGGCATTCGTTGGGCATTGGTTGCTGAGATCGATCAGAGCGAAGCGTTCGCGTCGGTCTACAAAATTCGAAATAACATTGTTTATTTGATGCTTTTCACCTTGTTGGTGACTGTCTCACTGGCTGTGTACCTTGCCAGTATCATTAAGAAGCCGTTAGGTGGTGAGCCAAGAGAAATGATGTTGCTGGCCCGGCAAGTCGCAAAAGGCGATCTTACCTATAAGTTTGATGAGAAAGCCCCAGCGGATAGTTTGTATGGCTCGTTAAGAGAGATGTCGGACAATTTGAAGCAATTGATTGCCCAGATACTGCAAGCGAGTCAAAGCCTAGCGTCCACAGCGGAAGAGACATCCGTTGCCAGTGAGCAAACCACGCAAGCGGTCACAACCCAGCATCGTGAAACGGAGTTGGTCGCCTCATCGATTGAGCAAATGACTGTTTCAATTCAAGACGTCGCAAGAAGTACAAGTGATGTGGCTCATACCTCAAAATATGCACAAGACAAAAGCGAAGCGGGTCAGCAGACATTAGAGCAAGGCAGCTCAGCACTAACAAGCTTAGTGTCGGATGTTGCTGCGACTAATGACGACATGAAAACGCTTCAGTTGAAGAGTAATGAAATTGGTCATGTACTTGTCGTGATACAGGAAATAGCAGAGCAAACGAATTTACTCGCGTTGAACGCAGCCATTGAAGCTGCTAGGGCGGGGAACGCAGGTCGTGGATTTGCAGTGGTGGCTGATGAAGTAAGAACTTTGGCGCAAAGAACACAAACGTCAGCGTCCGAAATTCAAACGATGATCTCGTCAGTGCAGCAGGCCGCGGATTCCGCCAGCGACAATATGGCGCGCTGTGAAGACCAAGTAAAAATGACGGCAGAACTCTCTGATCAAACCAAGCAGAACTTTGTGGAAATATTGGATGCCATTCATCAAATTAACTCACAAATGGAGCAGGTTTCGACCGCCGCCGAAGAGCAGGCAACGGTGACAGATACCGTCAGCAAGAGCGTGACCACCATCAGTGAAATGTCGTTGCAGACATCGGCAAGTGCAGAACAGTTAGCAGGTGCCAGTCATGAGGTGGCTCAATCGGCAGAAGAGTTAAACGCTCATACCTTGCAGTTTAAGGTTTAATTGTTTAACGAAAAAACAGGGCTAGCGTGGCCCTGTTTTTTACTGCATACAAAAGTTTACAACCGTCCATTTATTTCCTCATTAGAATCGACAGAAACCTGACGTAAAAAGTGTATTGCAATGTTTAATTGTATTACAATACGAGCTAGAGTCTTTAGCCTAATTAAGTCAGTGTAAGAGGAATGAATTAAATTATGAAACCTGAATTTTTAAACTCTGATGTTACTATCAAACGTGTGAACTACGCTCAATCTGTACTTGCTGGTACGGTACCTGGTTGTAAAACAAGAGAGCAACGTTTTATGAACTTCGTAAACGACATCCCTGATGCACCAAGTGTTGGTAGCCTGACGTCATTCTTTAAACGTTTTATTAACAAGCGTTAATTACCAGTAATAGCCGACGCATCACAAGGACGTGCAGGTTACTTTCCAATTCAATGTAAACCCCCTCAAAATAGAAAACCATTTCATTCATCACCCCTACATACACAATTCTTTACTCTCTTTTAGATCTACCTATTAAGTAGTAAGTCATACAAATAAGCACTCTCATAATCTCGTTTCGTGATCACTCATTGCTTCTATTCCATTCTTAATCAGGATGCAAACATTGTTGATACTATCAATGACTATTGATTTACTTCGTTAGCAATGCAATATTGTTGATTGTATCAACGGTATTGAAAAGGGATGTCTATGTCGTCAGTCAAAGAGATTAGAAGCGAGCTACGTTATCTGGTACGCGAGTTAGGGTTACTGGATAAAAATTGTTTGAACTCAGGGCTCTCCTTGTCTCAAGTTCACCTCCTTACTTATTTGAAAAAGAACGGTCGAACATCCTTTTCTGAACTGAGCAACCAGCTAAGTATTGAAAAAGCCTCATTGAGTCGAACCATTAATGCGTTAGTCGAAAAAGAGTATGTGGAGGCGGCACGCCACGAGTATGACAAACGACAAAAGTACTTTTCTCTTCAAGCAAAAGGGATAGAAAGGTTAGAGGAGGCCGATACCTCGGCCAATAATGAAATGTCTCAGCTGTTAGGTTTGCTCAACGAAGATCAAATCAGAGGCGCTATCGATGGCCTAAGAACCTTGCGCTTGAGTGCCTTTCGCAATAACGCGGTAAAGAACAAAGCGAGAATTCAAGTTGAAGCTCTTTCTCCGGAATACCGCTCAGAGATAGACAACCTACTTAAAGACACATTTTCAGGCGAGCAAAGTATTCCTCAGCACCTTGTTCCAATACCAGAAGAGACGCCTCAAAAATGGTGGCTTGCTCGCTCTGGTGAATACATATTGGGCGCTGTCGCTTGCTGGCAAGAGCAAGAAGAGTGGCACTGGGGTCGATTTGTTGTTGATCATCGCTTTCGAGGATTGGGGATTGGTAAGGCTCTTGCGCACAATTCTTTGGCCGAAATGCTGCAAGAGACTACCACGGTTTGGATTGATGCGCGCGATACTACAGTGAACATAGTGAAGGATCTCGGTGGTGAGGTATTAGGAGACAAAGTCGATTTCTATGGAATGCCTGTCACCCCTATGCGCATCAGCCAGACTCAGCTGAAACACAAGACTCAAACGAGCAAGTTGAAGATACCAAACGTCGTTTAACGACATTCTAACTGTGATAAGAAAACCGATGTGTTTGTTATCGATTTTGGATATTGTTGAAACGGATAAGGCAGCGCGAAACGAATGTCATGAGCAAAGCGAGCAGAGCAACGCACAGTACACTATGATTGAGTGGCTATCGCGAGGCGCGTACCGAGTCTTAAATACACGCAGCGAGTTCATAGAGCCGCCATGCTATTTTGTTTATGATTAGCGCTTTTTTGAAGCAAAGAATCTTATTGAAGAGCAACGCTCTTTTTACAAAAAGTGCGATTTTGTCCAAGCTACGGAGACACAAATGAAAAAAACTATTCTAGTGACAGGTGCAACCGACGGTATTGGGCTTGAAACCGTAAAGTCTTTGGTTGACCTCAACCATCGCGTTATCGTTCACGGTCGTTCAGCAAGCAAAGTCGCTGCTGTTGTTGAGCAGTTATCGGTACTCAATGCATCGACAGAGGTTGATTCGATTGTGGCTGATCTTTCTGATTTTTCGGCCATCAAGGCAATGGTTGAAGACCTGCAGAAACGGTTCAGAGATTTAGATGTCTTGATCAACAATGCGGGTGTTTACAAGGTGCCGACAGCGCAACTCGAAAGTGGTTTAGATGTTCGCTTTATGGTTAATACAATTGCTCCTTACCTATTGAGTAAAGCACTATTACCAACGCTCAAGGGGTCTGCGAGAATTGTGAACCTGTCTTCAGCGGCTCAAGCTTCAGTGAACAGTTCTGCACTCGAAGGGCAGCGTTCGTTGGGCGACTCAGATGCCTACGCACAAAGTAAATTGGCGTTAACCATGTGGTCTCGTTCTTTGGGGCTTGAATACAAAGATAAAGGCCCCGTTGTGGTTTCAGTGAACCCTAAGTCGTTGCTGGGAAGTAAAATGGTGAAGGACGCCTATGGTATTAGCGGTGGCGACTTATCACTTGGCGCCGATATTTTAGTGCGAGCGGCTTTGTCAGATGAATTCAGCAATGCTTTCGGACAATATTATGATAACGATATAGAGAGTTTTGCTCAGCCACACCCTGATGCTCTTAATGATCAGAAAGTGAATCAAGTGATTGATGCAATTGACAGATTAATTACGCAGCATACCTAGATAATGAAACACTAGCGGCTCGATTGCTCACAGCTGTGCTCTCGAGTCCGTCAGAAAGTTAGACAGAGACGATTGAAAAAAAAAGGCGTTCCAATTCTGGTTCGCCTTTTTGCTATACTGCGGCAGAGAAAGACTAGTGACCGAGAAGCTAATAAGAAAACACGATGAGCCAAGCCGAGATACAACAAAAAATTGCTGAATTTACTTCTATTGAACAAGCATTCGATTACTTTGATATCGGCTTTGATAGCAAGTTTATTGACGAATATCGTGTTCCTTTAATGAAACGGTTCAATGGATATCTGTTGCTAGAGAAACCAGATGATTGGTTTTCGGCCCGTCGAGCGCTAAAAAATGCGTATTGCAAGATACAGCGTGGCAGGCTTGATAAACATTCTCGCTCAGCGTGCCGAGGATGTACAACCTGCCAGCGTCGTTGAACGGTTTATTCCCGCTTACGAACCAATTTTTACTTATCAACAAACTCTCTACTTAGCAATCAATGCTCTACTTGCCTTCCTGATCTCTATAACGGCTTAACTCTGATATGTGTTCAGGGTGAATGCCACAGCACCCGCCAATAATGGTTGCTCCAGAATTTAGCCAAGTTTTGGCAAATTCTAAATACTGTTTTGGAGAGAGGTCGTCACGAATGGCTGACAGCCCATCATTGGCAAGGTGGTCGTCTTGAATTGGCGTAAAGCCGTTGGCGTACACGCCTATCTCAATCTGAACATTCACACTCTTGAAGCTTAATTTACTGTCCAAAATGGCCTCATTCATCACTTCTGGTCGAGAGCAATTGAACATTACGCCTTTGGCGTTACTTTTGGCGACGGCTTCCATGACTGTTCTTACTTCTTCACCTGAACGCAGCTTAGCTGGAAGGGCTAACTCATCGACCAGAGTGAAAGCGTAATAAACAGGTTTAGGTGACTCGCTGAGAAGGGAGTGAACCAAGTTAAATTCTGCTAATGAACTGATGGTTTCCACTACCCAAATATCAATCAAAGACTCTTGCGCATCGATCAGTGTTTTCAGTATTGGCTTAGCGAGTGTCGCATCAAATAGATCGGGTCTGTATGAACCTAAAGCAGGTGGCAAAGCCCCGGCGACCGTGACGTTTGAGTGTTTGTCGGCTATTTCTCGTGCGATTTCTGCCGCTTTTTTGGCAAGCTCGAAACCACGCGCTTTAAACAAAGGTTCGCCCAAGTGAAAAGGCACGCATGCGTAACTGTTCACCGTGATGACATCACAGCCCGATTGAATAAAATTGAGATGAGCTTGTTCAACATGCTGGGGAGATTCTATCAATGCCTGGGCGCTCCACAACGGTTGTGAAAAAGGCGCTCCCATTCTGTTAAGTTCTCGACCCATACCGCCATCATAAAGAGTGAACATGCTTTATTACCTTACCGTTTGTCTTCGTTAATCTTTAAATTTTCTACTGCACATTCTACTCGTCGCTTTGCCTAAATGGCTAGCTTTAGTAAGCGTAGTCGAGACGCCATAGCGAATGAAAAGTGGATGACCGCAAATTTCACCTAAGTGTTTCTGGTGACAGTGTCACTTGTTGCGTTTAAGTGCTCAAGTAGGAAATCGATGAACACTCGGATATTCGGGTTAGGGTAACGATCCCCTTTGTAAACCGCGTAAACCTCACTGCTACTATGTTCGTAATACGTTGCTGACCAGTTACTGAGTATTCGCTTTAATTGGTTGCTTTCGAGGTACGGTTTGATTATCCATTCAGAGAGTAAAATCACCCCGCAATCTGCTAACGCTGCACTAAGCAGGGGTGATCCGCCCTTCGAATTAAAGTTGCCATTAACGGCGACTTTTAGCGACTTCGTGTCACGACGTTTTCTCTCTGATTGTTCACTGCCTTTTTGGAAGTACCAGTGCTTTCTTTGCCGGCCATGACTGATGGATAGGCAGTTGTGAGCCTGTAAATCTTCAGGGGTTTCTATTTCAGCGTGGGAGTTTAGGTACTCTGGTGTTGCCACTACGAACGTATGATTGATCAAGAGCTTACGAGCCTTTAATTGGCTGTCTTTCGGCTTACCGATACGTATTGCGATGTCGATATTGTCTGCATTGAGATCAACGAGGTTATTGTTGATATCCAGTTCTATTTTTACGTTTGGGTAGAGCTTAAGAAATTTAGGGATCAGTGGTGCGAGTTGCAAATTACCAAAACTATCAAAAACAGAAATACGCAAAGGCCCTTGTGGCTGGACTTTATTGCCTCGCATCTCATGGATGAGTTGGTCGCTGTGGTAGAGTAATTTTGAGGATTTTTCGTAGAAATACTGGCCTTCCTCAGTCAATACGAGTTGTCGAGTACTGCGCTTAAACAATGTGGTTTCCAATTGCATTTCTAGCGCATCAATGTTTCTGGCCACGGAGGAAGGTGCCATATGAAGCGCTTTCCCTGCCTGTGAAAAGCTTCCTGACTCTATAACTTGTTCAAATACTCGAACGAGATCTAACATAATTTACCTTTGCGTTTTATGCAAAACTGATTTTATTTTAACGTGTATTCACTAACTAATTCGAATTATGCACAATGAATCCATCGCATCAAAGCGGTTAATTAACTTTTTAGTGGGGAAGATGAATATGAGTAAACGAATAGATATTGCAAAAGTAGACCCTAAAGCCCTTACTGCCATGCTTTCTATAGAGAGTTACCTAGAGCAATCTGGGCTGGATAAGCCGTTGAGACAACTGATTAAAATGCGCGCTTCAATGATAAACCAGTGCGCTTACTGTATTGACATGCATACGGAAGAGGCGTTGAGCGTGGGTATTGAGCAGAAAAAGCTTTTTGCCATTGCAGCTTGGAAAGAATCACCACTGTTTGATCAAAAAGAACAAGCCCTTCTGGCATTGACGGATGAGATGACGTTAATAGCCAACGCGGGTGTGAGCGATGAAACCTACCAACAATGTGAACAGCTGTTTGGTGAAAAAGCGCTGGCGCAGATAATCATGCAGATTGTTATGATCAATGCATGGAACCGCTATGCGATTTCATCAGGCATGACGCACGCTTAATCTACAATACACCGAAGAAAAAATGCCAAAGAAAATAGGGCGATTTAAAATAGAGTTAACTGAATTGAAAAAGGCATCTTTACGATGCCTTTTGTTTTACCAAGACCATCGAATGCCGTTTCTCGTTCCGCATTTTGCCATTGAAGCTTGGTTGACCACGCCTGCAAACGAGTGTCAGTCATACTTATCAAATCAATGGCAAGGTGATCTTAAAATTGTTCGTTGTGATTAGCCACAGCACTTCTTGTATTTTTTGCCGCTGCCACACAAGCAAGGATCGTTACGGTTCGGTGTCTTCTCAAATGTTGTTGGTTTCGGCTTATTGAGTAGAGTATCAAGCTCGACGGTGTTTTCATCTTTCGTTGAATCAACCGTGATGTCTGCAATGATGCCGTGTTCAGTAACCAAAGTTTCAATCTCTGTCTTACGTTCTTCGCTGCTGACCAATACAGAAACAGGCGCTTCTTCTGTTCCTAACTTTACGTCACGGTTTACGTTATAGCCCGATTTAACATGGTTTTGGCGCGTTTCGATTCGGCCTTTGAAGAACATTTTTGACATCAGTGACTCACAAATTTCTAGGGAACAATATTGAGCGAGGGATTATACGCAGTTCTATCGAGAGTGAAAGCGACATTATGCTCTCTCAAGCGAAAGGGACGAAACGTATGAATGAATCGATTCTGGGTTCAACTAGCATTTAGAGCAAGGTGTTGGCTTCTGATGATAGTCCAAGACATTACCTTGTGCATCAACCGAAAATTCGCAACATTCACTGAACAAGCCGTGCAGCAGTTGACGGCTCTTTTGAACGCGTGATTTAAGGGTTGAGTATTTGATGCCATTATTTTCGGCGTACTCTTTTTGAGGAATGCCCTCAATTTCAATGGCTGTGAGCAACGCGGCATGCTCTTCAGGTAAGCCCTGAATGAACGGCACAACACAATCAGACAGCTCTTCCATCACGGCTTCGGGTTCGCTTTGCCAAACGGTTTCATCTTGTAGTTCTGAATGCGGCTTACTTTTTCGGTAAAAGTCGATGATGGTGTTATTCGCGATCTGAAAAAGCCAAGACTTAAGCTTACTCTTATCTTTTATGGTATCTAACTTGTTGTACGTTTTAATCAGTACCTCTTGCAGCAAGTCATCCACATCATCATGATTCGCGACATTTTTATGCAGAAATCCCTTCAAGCTGTTTCGATATTCTGACCAAATAGTATCAATGTTCATGTAATGGTATTCC
>NZ_MCWZ01000337.1 GCF_002877365.1 Vibrio sp. 10N.261.55.A7 | reverse complement strand
CTACTTATATTTCAATTTTAGTAAACAATCAAAGTAAATTTAACATTTCCTTATCATCTATCTTTGAGTGAAATTATTTTTACGTAAAGATAGTTTATATAAAGCTATACACGTAAATGCTTGTGAGGTTAGCAACCACTCATAAAAGCCTAAGGTTGTTATTTTGATGTTAAATTTGTCCTTGCCAAAATTCTAATAAGGTTCATAGTGTACAAAGTTGTTTTAAATTGTATACAATCCGAAAGGGAGATTCACATGGCGAGAATGAAAGCGATAGAAGCTGCTGTAGAGGTGCTAAAACGAGAAGGTGTCGATATCGCCTTTGGTGTACCCGGCGCAGCGATAAACCCAATGTATGCCGCAATGAAAAAGCTGGAAGGGATTGATCATGTGCTGGCACGCCATGTTGAAGGTGCTTCTCATATGGCGGAAGGCTATACACGTACCCATCAAGATAATATCGGCGTGTGTATTGGTACTTCAGGCCCTGCAGGCACAGATATGATTACGGGTCTTTACTCTGCTTCGGCAGATTCTATTCCAATTTTGTGTATTACCGGCCAAGCGCCAAGAGCACGACTGCATAAAGAAGACTTCCAAGCGGTAGACATTGAAACCATCGCAAAGCCAGTGACGAAGTGGGCCACCACGGTACTAGAGCCGGCTCAGGTGCCGCGTGCTTTCCAACAAGCATTCCACCTGATGCGCTCGGGTCGACCAGGTCCCGTTCTTATTGATTTACCGATTGATGTTCAGTTGGCTGAGATTGAATTCGATATTGATACTTACGAGCCACTAGAGGCGTACAAACCTCAAGCGACGAAAGCACAGGCTGAAAAAGCACTGTCTATGATGTGCGATTCTGAGAATCCGCTGATTGTCGCAGGTGGTGGTGTTATTAATGCCGGCGCGTCTGAACTGCTGCAACAGTTTGCCGAACTGACTGGTGTTCCGGTTATTCCAACGCTAATGGGTTGGGGTTCGATTCCAGATGACCATGAGCTCATGGCGGGTATGGTTGGCCTTCAAACGGCGCATCGCTACGGCAACGAAACCATGCTGCAGTCTGATTTTGTCTTCGGTATTGGTAACCGTTTTGCTAACCGTCATACGGGGTCATTGGATGTCTACACCAAAAATAGAAAATTTGTTCACGTTGATATCGAACCGACACAAATTGGCCGAGTTTTCTGTCCAGATTTAGGCATTGTGTCCGATGCGAAATCTGCGCTAGAGCAGCTGATTGAAGTCGCGAAAGAGTGGCGTGATAAAGGCATTTTGCCAAACCGCAGTCAATGGGTGAATGAGTGTCAGCAACGCAAGGCGACCATGCTACGTAAAACGCACTATACCGAGATCCCAGTGAAACCGATGCGCGTTTATGAAGAGATGAATAAGGCGTTTGATCGTGAAACTTGTTACGTGAGCACCATTGGCCTATCTCAAATTGCTGCGGCTCAAATGCTGCACGTGTATAAGCCACGCCATTGGATCAACTGTGGTCAAGCTGGCCCATTGGGCTGGACGATTCCTGCAGCATTAGGTGTACGTGCTGCCGATCCGAACCGACCAATTGTTGCAATTTCAGGTGACTACGATTTCCAATTCATGATTGAAGAGCTAGCAGCAGGTGCTCAGTTTAACCTGCCTTACATTCATGTGGTGGTGAACAACTCATACCTGGGCTTAATTCGCCAAGCTCAGCGCCAGTTCGATATCGATTATTGTGTTCAGCTCGCGTTTGAAAACCAAAATGCACCAGAGCTAGAAGGCTACGGCGTTGATCACGTCGCCGTTGTTGAAGGGTTGGGTTGTAAAGCGATTCGAGTGCGCGACCCGGACCAGTTGCAACAAGCATTTGCCGATGCAAAAGATTTAATGAACAAGCACAAGGTGCCTGTTGTGGTTGAAGTGATTCTTGAGCGTGTCACCAACATCGCGATGGGTGTCGAGATTAACGCCATTAATGAGTTTGAAGCCTTAGCGGAAACGGTAGAAGACGCCCCGACGGCACTTCGAAACAACCTTTAATTGCGGCTTGATCCATTAAGTCTTTAAGTCACCAACATGTGTGGTAGCGAAATGGAGCCATGGCACGAAGCCAATATAGGCACAAATGAGCTGTTTGCTTCCCACACTGATACACAATGAATGCATAGACGATCAACGAGTACCGCACATAAGGCTCCACCATAGCGAAGAACACTGCCATGTTATCGAAGAGGTGATATGTGCGAGTACTCAATACCTGAAGTCTGCGCAAGCAAGGAGAAAGAGATGCCAAAATTTGCAGCCAACCTGTCAATGCTGTTTAACGAAGTCGATTTTCTAGATCGTTTCAAAGCCGCCTCTGACGCTGGGTTTCAAGGAGTAGAGTACCTATTCCCATACGATTTTAGCGCGCAAGAAATCAAACAAAATTTGGATACTTACCATCTAGAGCAAGTTCTATTTAATCTGCCGGCTGGTGATTGGGCAGCGGGCGACCGAGGTATCGCTGTTGATCCAAGTCGCGTGGCTGAATTCCAGTCAGGTGTTGCTCAGGCAATTGAATACGCGAAGGTTCTAGGCTGCACGCAAATCAACTGCTTGGCAGGAATAGCACCAGACGGTGTCACTGAACAAGATGCGTATTCAGTACTGGTGATCAACCTCAGATACGCCGCCGAAGCGTTAAAAGCGCAAGGGATTTCAATGGTGATCGAAGCGATCAACACGCGTGACATTCCTGGCTTTTTTATCAACAACACCGAGCAAGCGAAAGCGATCATTATAGACGTTGGCAGTGATAATTTGTCGCTCCAATACGACATCTACCACATGCAGATCATGGAGGGGGATTTAGCCCCAACCATGACCAATAACATCGGCCAAATTGGTCACGTTCAATTGGCAGACAACCCAGGCCGCAACGAGCCGGGAACTGGCGAAATTAATTACCCATTTGTACTCGCTCATCTAGATAGCCTTGGATACACAGGTTGGGTTGGCTGCGAATACAAACCGAAAACAACAACGACAGACGGCTTAGATTGGCTTAATCAATATAACTAAAGACAGATGATTGGATTTCACGAATAAGAACAAAATTCAATGTCGAGTTAAGGAGAACAGAATATGAAAATCGCATTTATCGGAACGGGCATCATGGGTAAGCCAATGGCTGAGAATCTGCAAAAAGCAGGGCATCAGTTGGTTTTCAGTGACCATTTTAATCCAGCACCACAAGATCTAGTGGCTGCCGGAGCAATAGTGACTCACTCGCCGAAAGAAGCGACAAAAGTTGCAGATGTCATCATCTTGATGGTGCCGAATACGCCGCAAGTGGAAGACGTTCTGTTTGGTGAGAACGGTGTTGAGCAAGGCCTCGGCAGTAATGCCGCGAGCAAACTTGTTATCGACATGAGTTCTATCTCGCCAATGGCGACACAAGCCATTGCCAAGCGCATCAAAGAGAGTGGCGCGCAATATCTTGATGCCCCAGTGTCTGGCGGTGAAGTCGGCGCTGTTGGTGGCACATTAAGCATCATGGTTGGCGGCGACCAAAGTGCATTTGATGTAGCGAAACCTTTGTTTGAAGTCATGGGCAAAAACATCACGCTTGTTGGTGACAACGGCGCAGGCCAAACAACCAAGGTGGCTAACCAAATCATAGTGGCGCTGAACATTGAAGCGGTGTCTGAAGCATTGGTTTTCGCATCCAAAGCCGGTGCTGATCCTGCTCGTGTGCGTCAAGCATTGCTGGGTGGTTTTGCGAGCTCTAAGATTCTAGAAGTACACGGCGAGCGAATGATTGAAGGCACGTTTGACCCAGGCTTTAAGATTTCACTTCATCAAAAAGACCTTAATCTTGCGCTTTCTGGCGCGGAAGAGTTGAATGTTGCGCTTCCAAATACGGCGAATGCGCAAGAACTGTTTGGTGAGTGTGCCGATTTAGGGGGTGAGAACTGGGATCACTCGGCGCTGATTAAAGCGATCGAGCATCGCTCAGATCACTCCATTCGCAAATAAGCATTGATGCACCGGCAGTACGAGGTGTATCTAACATCAGTATTTTGTATCTGAAGTGAAAGGCGTCAACTGAAACGAAAGGCACCCGCTGCAACGAAAGGTTGTCGCGTCCACTGAAGATCTGAAAGAAGGCCAGCATCTAGATTGCTTGGATAGTCGCAATCTAGGTGTCCCTGTAGAGTGATGACTTGGGCAAGTGATCACTCAGACTTTTCCTCTCAAATCGCGTAGTTTCGTCTCCTTTTATGCGCGTTCCCGTCCCTTGAGCCAAAAGTGAATAGGCGCATCACCTATTCGTTCTTAGCAGGCGCTTTTGAATCAAGGTCGGGATTTTTTCTTTATCAGTGTCTTTAAATAATCCCATCAAAAACATCACCCTTATCTATTAACTCTTTATATCTATTGGACTTATTAAGCAAAGTAATTAATATGACAAAGAAGACCCTATGGATAGGTAAACGCATGTCTCGGATCAGAGAGAAAAACCAACAGCTCATCATTGAAGTTGCCAGTGAGCAATTTGCCGTCAATGGATACGCGGCGACTAAAATGGTCGATATTGCTAAAGCCGCGAATATTCCGAAACCAAACGTATTTTACTATTTCAGCAGCAAAGACAAGCTGTATTACGCCGTGTTAGAAATGGTTACCCAGCCGTTGTTAGAGGCTTCTCGCCCTATTGAACACCTCGACAACCCTGTTGAGGCTCTGACTCAGTACATTCAAACAAAACTGCGCATATCGCGTGATTATCCGTTTGCATCAAAAGTGTTTGCCAATGAGGTGATGTCGGGCGCTAAAGTATTGCCACCGGATGTTGGGGAAGAGCTGTTTAAACAATCACAGATGATCATCGATAAATTCAAATCATGGTCAGAACAAGGCTTAATGGATCCCATTCCACCTCAGCATCTTATGTTTACGATCTGGGCGGCGACGCAGACTTACGCTGACTTCAGCTGGCAAATTTGCAACGTGATGGAAAAAGATCAGCTAGACACTGAAGATTATGCCGAAGCAGCCGAATTTTTAACGCAGCTTGTCATCAAAGGGTGTGGCGTTAAAAGCATCTAATTGAGCTCAATCGAGTGCTAATCAATGGAGCCCAAATCTGGCTGACGATGGTTGGAATGGTCATTTACTCTTGTGTTAACCACTGGATCAACGAAGAGAGCTCACTCGATTGTCGATTCTTTGGCTGAATAAGGTGGTAACCACTGCCCGATAGAACGGTTTCTTCACTCACTCTTACAATCCTCGCTAACTCCAAATCTTGGGCGGCCAGTGTGATGTCGCCAATCGCGATACCAAACCCCTGCAATGCCGCGTTCATCGCTTGATCGAGTGTGGCAAAATGTTGATTTGATGAGCTACTTAGCTTTTCGTTTTCAATGTGTTTTAGCCATAAACCCCAGTCACTTTGCTCAGTATTGGCGTGCAGCCAGGTATATTGGCTAAGCCGTTCCGAGTCTATAACGAATGAACGGTTACTTTGCTTATCTTGATCTTGGATATGCTCAGGGCGACAAATTGGCGCGAGCTTCTCTTCAAACAGTAATTGGCTTGTCTGCGTGGCTCGTTTAGGGGCTTGTCCGTAACTGATGACCGCATCGAACGAGTCAAAATCTGGCTCGTAAACATGTTTAATCGAAGAGGTGAGTTCGACCTCAATTTTTGGGTAGGTTTGCTGGAAAGCCATTAGCCGAGGCAACAACCATGACGTGATGCAGCTGGGCGCATTGAGGCGAATTTTAGAGGGAGAGTCCTCCACTTGAGCCAGTGCTGATTTTAGCTGATCAATCGATTCTTGTATTAGTGGCACCAAACGCTCGCCTTTCGGAGTCAGGGTTAATCCTCTCGCATGACGATAGAACAGCGCCCCTCCAATATGTTCTTCGAGTGATTGGATTTGACGACTGATCGCGCCTTGGGTTTGGTTCATTTCATTGGCAGCATGGGTGAAATTTAAGTGAGCCGCAGTAGCCAGAAAGGATTGCAGCGTTTTTGTTGAGGGCAACGGCTTTTTCATTTCTTATTGACTCCCATAGCCATGATAAATTTTCATGCCTAGTATGCGGTTATTTCGATTCTTATTTCAAGCTCATTCTGATTAACTACTCATTAACAAATGATACTTAAGCATAGTCATTCCATATTTATACAAATAAGTGGATATATGGCGATGTAAAGTGACTATAAATGAATCCAAAAGGGTGTTGAATTGTCAGAGTTAGTAGAAAGCTTAGTGCCTAAGGCAGTAAAAAAATTAATACCTTATCAATCAGCTAGGCGCATTGGTGGCAGCGGTAGAATTTGGTTGAACGCCAATGAGCTTGAACAATCTTTGTTCCCAAATGAAAAAAATGGAACGTTCAATCGCTACCCTGATTTTTTGCCGCAAGATATTGCGAGTGCGTATAAAGCCTATATAGAAGGCGATGTAGAAACCGTGGCTGTGCGTGGTGCAGATGAAGCGATCGATCTTCTCATTCGTACGTTTTGCCAACCCGGACACGATCAAATTCTGATTTGTTCACCCACTTACGCGATGTATGAGTTTTGCGCGGATGCGCTGGCGATAAACACGCTCGATGTCCCTTTATTATCTGACTTCAATCTCAATGTGGACGAGATCATCCGTCAATCTCAAAACGCCAATATTGTTTTCTTGTGTTCGCCTAACAACCCGACAGGAAACCTGATCCCTCGCAGCGATATCGTTTCCGTGCTTGAGGGTACAAAAGCCTCGTCGCTTGTTGTGGTGGATGAAGCCTACATTGAATTTGAGTTGCAGGAGTCGGTGTCAGATCTGGTTGAAGCGTATCCTCATCTCGTTGTGATTCGAACGCTGTCTAAGGCGTTTGGCCTTGCGGCGGTCAGATGCGGCTTCATTTTGGCGAGCGCAGCGGTGATGAAGTATGTATCTAAGTTGATTCCCCCTTATCCTATGCCCGATAGCTCCGCCAGTATTGTATTAAGCGCCTTGACGCCAGAAGGGATTCAAACCATGCGAGAGGCGACTCAAACACTAATAGAAACCCGAGAGTGGTTTATCGAAACACTGAGCTCGTTTGAGTGTATCGAGCACGTTTATCCTTCCTCAACCAATTTTGTTCTATTGAAAGTACAACACGACATTGACCTATTTTCGGTGCTGTTGAATAACGGCATTGTGACTCGAAATCAATCTCACGAGCCGGCTTTAAAGCAGTGCGTCCGAATCACGATCGGTACGAAAGAAAGCATGCTAGAGGTAATTGAAACACTGACGAACTATACAAAAACCAGTACAGTGAACACAAAATAAAGGGACTGAACCATGAAGAAGTTTGCATTAGGAATTGCTTGTATCACAGCGATGTTTTGTACCACTCTCCAAGCCAAAGAAATCAGGTTAGCGTCTGATTTTACCTACCCGCCGTTTAACTACAAAAACAGTGAAGGGACTCCGGTTGGTTTTGATATTGAGATTGCAGATGCCTTGTGCGAGGAAGCGAAGCTAGAGTGTACTTGGGTATCACAAAGCTGGGATGCTTTGATTCCAAGTCTTCTCGCGAGAAAGTCTGACGTGATTATGGCGTCAATGCGAATCACTGAAGAACGTAAAAACAAGGTGTTGTTTACCAATAAGTATTACCAAACCCCTGCGCGTTTTGTCGCTTCTAAAGAGGCGCAATTTGCCATTGATGAAGAAGGGTTATCTGGCAAAACGATCGGTGTCCAGCAAGGTACGATCCACGATCGTTATGTGACGGATAACTTCGCCTCAGTGGCGACAATAATGCGTTATACCGGGCAAGATGAAGTGTACCTTGATCTTCAAAACGGCCGACTAGATACGACATTTGGTAATTCCGATCAGCTGTCGTTGGCGTTGTTAGACAAGCCTGAAGGGGCGAACTTTGAATTCAAAGGAAAAGCGGTGACAGACAAAGCGTATATTGGTGAAGGGACCGCACTTGCCCTTAGATTGAAAGACAAAGCATTGGCTGAGAAGTTTAACCAAGCAATCGAGACCATTAGAAAGAATGGCACGTACGATAAAATCGCGTCCAAGTATTTCACGTTTGATATCTACGGTGCTGAGCTTTGATTTAAGAACGAATCAATGTCGAATGACAGATGGGGAGCTTAGGCTCTCCATTTTTGTTTCCAGTTAGCGAATCCGTGATCGATTCTATCAGCGAATTGCGACCTTGAAATTAGTCGATAAACAGTAGGGGGGCGAACGTCAGCTGGTTTGTTTTGGAACACTTTCATTGCAGAGACTCACGCCTTCGCTTACGTCCTTGTATCTTCTTCCAGATCGAGATTGTCTTGGCGTACGATACAGTTGAAGCTGAAACGTCGTTATGCGGCGTTAGCACTGACTTCATGTGGGTATACACTCATACCAGTTTCTGTATTCTCGTAAACAGATTTTTCAGCTAGGTAAGACCAGCTATAAGCGTTTGTGCCTGTTTGTACCGCGAGGCGGTCAATAACGGCATTGATGTTACGGCCAGCATAGTCTTTAGTTGGAACAAAAAGTTGTTTGATAACAGATAGCATAATGACTCTCCAGTATTGTAACTTTATTACTTAATTTCTGTGTTTTAT
>NZ_MCWZ01000336.1 GCF_002877365.1 Vibrio sp. 10N.261.55.A7 | reverse complement strand
ACTCCGCCACTTATACATAAGGCCTCAGCATACGCTGAGGCCTTTTTGTTTTGGGTGGAATACACTCATCAGCGGCACAAAGTACCTATCTAATTTAGCTCACTCTTCAGCATTCACACCCATGACGATTAGAAACTTCACTTGTGGAAGCCAGGCTTTCTATTCCTAAAAGCCATCTTTACGAAGTTCAGTTCTTCAAATGCTATTTCACCCTTCTTAATTTCGATGGCTCTTATTCGGTATAAATGACCTACCTTAACAATAAAGCCTTTCACTGAAACGCTAACATCTGTTGCCAGAGCCCTAGTTTGCTCTAATGTCAACTGAACCGTTCCATTCAAGCTTAAATATAAACAATGAATACAGAGCTTGTTGAATCTAGGGCTGGCTAAAATTCTTTATCCTTGCCCTGCCGCTTCACAAAACTTGGTGGAAGTGAGCTCCGGCTAGATAAACGTAATAAGTCTGTTCAATTCTGAATGTATCGATCGAGCCAAACAAAATAAATTATTTTCGATTCTCTATAGAGTAAGAAAATTCAAATGTTGAAAGTATGTAGTTGACGACCGGTTTTTTACGTGTTTAAAACCCTAGTTATTCTGGTGATATTTATGTCGAAGTCGATCGGCTTTCTTGATTAGTCACATGTTGTACTTGCCTGATTAACTCTAGAATCAAATCATCGTTGTCATCGATCCATGTAACGCCGAGAAATTTAAACTGCTCTCCTTCTTTACGCTGATATACAACTTCAGCCAAAAACTCTTTCTTACTATCAATCTGAATAATTATTTCATTTGGAACGAGTACTCTTTTCGATACTAAGATTCCTGCGCCACCATGACTAATATCTTTAATAACGGCATGTGCCAATTTCCTCTTGAACCAATTTCTTTGATAGATTTTCACTGCTAAACCATTGGTCTGACGGTCAAATGATTCCTGTGGGAGCCAGAAATACCAACGAGTGTATTTTCTCTTCGATTCATTATCTGATTTCATTGCGTTTTGCCACATATACAGTACTGCGTTTATAAGATATAACGACCAGGTAGAAAAAAAATAAAGTGAATCACGCTATGGTTGTTTGGACGTCTAGACAGCTGTATAGACTGTGGTAGGATGTACGCAATATAAAAGGAATGAGGCTGTACTGTGGGAAGTAATGTAAAGCAACAGATTGAAGCGCAATTAAAGAAAAGAATCATGTTAATCGATGGTGGTATGGGCACCATGATTCAAGATTACAAACTTGAGGAAAGTGATTATCGTGGAGAGCGCTTCTCTAATTGGCATTGTGATCTTAAAGGTAACAATGACCTGTTAGTGCTTAGTCAGCCTCAAATGATAAAAGACATTCATGCCCAGTATTTAGAAGCTGGCGCTGATATTCTAGAAACAAACACATTCAATGCAACAACCATCGCTATGGCTGACTATGATATGGAAAGCCTGAGTGAAGAAATTAACTTTGAAGCTGCAAAATTAGCGAGAGAAGTTGCAGACGAGTGGACAAAAAAAACGCCTGAAAAACCACGCTATGTAGCGGGCGTTTTAGGCCCGACCAATAGAACTTGTACAATATCTCCTGATGTTAACGATCCCGGCTTCCGTAATGTTACCTTTGATGAATTGGTAGAAGCTTACTCTGAATCTACACGTGCATTAATCAATGGTGGTTCAGACTTGATTCTGATTGAGACCATCTTTGATACCTTGAATGCCAAAGCCTGTTCCTTTGCTGTTGAATCCGTTTTTGAAGAAATGGGTATTACGTTACCTGTGATGATCTCAGGCACGATTACCGATGCTTCTGGTCGAACGTTATCAGGCCAAACTACAGAAGCTTTCTATAATGCTCTTCGACATGTTAACCCTATTTCATTTGGCTTGAACTGTGCTCTGGGTCCAGATGAGCTGCGTGAATACGTGAGTGAAATGTCTCGGATCTCTGAATGCAGTGTATCGGCGCACCCTAATGCCGGTTTACCCAATGCATTCGGTGAGTACGACCTTTCTCCAGAAGACATGGCAGAGCATGTAAAAGAGTGGGCCGAGAGTGGTTTCTTAAATCTAATTGGCGGCTGTTGTGGGACAACGCCTGAACATATTCGCCAAATGGCTGAAGCCGTTGAAGGTGTTAAACCTCGTCAGCTACCCGATATCCCCGTCGCTTGTCGTCTTTCTGGACTTGAGCCTTTAACTATTTCCAAAGAATCCTTGTTTGTTAACGTTGGTGAACGAACTAACGTAACAGGCTCTGCACGTTTTAAGCGCCTTATCAAAGAAGAGCTGTACGATGAAGCGTTAAGTGTTGCCCGAGAGCAGGTAGAGAACGGTGCGCAGATTATCGACATCAATATGGACGAAGGCATGCTGGATGCAGAAGCATGCATGGTTCGATTCCTAAATCTCTGTGCATCTGAGCCTGAAATATCTAAAGTCCCTGTTATGGTCGACTCTTCAAAGTGGGAAGTGATCGAAGCGGGCTTGAAGTGCATTCAGGGCAAAGGGATTGTTAACTCTATTTCTTTGAAAGAGGGAAAAGAGAAATTCTTAGAGCAAGCTAAATTAGTAAGACGCTATGGCGCTGCCGTCATCGTTATGGCTTTTGATGAAGTTGGGCAGGCAGACACTCGAGAGCGTAAACTAGAGATATGTACTAACGCGTACAACATACTTGTGGATGAGGTTGGCTTCCCACCAGAAGATATTATCTTTGACCCAAATATCTTTGCTGTCGCAACAGGTATTGATGAACACAACAATTATGCAGTTGATTTCATTGAGGCGGTTGGTGATATTAAGCGCGATCTGCCACACGCTATGATCTCAGGCGGTGTATCAAACGTCTCCTTCTCTTTCCGAGGCAATAACTACGTTCGTGAAGCGATACATGCGGTGTTCTTATATCATTGTTTCAAAAACGGCATGGATATGGGGATCGTAAACGCTGGTCAACTAGAGATATACGATAACGTTCCAGAAGATCTGAGAGATGCTGTTGAAGACGTTGTCCTTAACCGGCGTGACGACTCTACCGAACGACTTCTTGATATCGCTACTGAGTATTTGGAGCGCGCGGTCGGAAAGGTTGAAGACAAGTCTGCTTTAGAATGGAGAACATGGCCTGTTGAGAAGCGCCTCGAGCATTCACTTGTTAAAGGCATTACTGACTTTATTGTTGAAGATACCGAAGAAGCGCGTGCCAACTCTGCCCGCCCGATTGAGGTGATTGAAGGACCTCTCATGGATGGTATGAATGTGGTCGGCGATCTATTTGGCGAAGGTAAAATGTTTCTTCCACAAGTGGTGAAATCTGCTCGAGTAATGAAGCAGGCGGTTGCGTATCTTGAACCTTACATCAACGCCTCTAAAGAAGTTGGCTCGAGCAACGGTAAGATACTATTAGCGACAGTAAAAGGCGATGTACATGACATTGGTAAGAATATCGTAGGGGTCGTTTTGCAGTGTAATAACTACGATATTATTGATCTTGGCGTGATGGTGTCATGTGAAAAAATTCTTAAAGTCGCAAAGGAAGAAAATGTAGATATTATCGGATTATCAGGTTTGATTACCCCTTCTCTCGATGAAATGGTGCATGTTGCTAAGGAAATGGAACGTCAAGGGTTTGATCTTCCTTTACTCATTGGTGGCGCGACGACCTCTAAGGCCCATACAGCGGTGAAGATAGAGCAGAACTACTCAAAGCCTGTTGTTTACGTTAATAACGCTTCTAGAGCGGTAGGCGTGTGTACTTCACTTCTTTCTAACGAACTCAAACCTGCTTTTATTGAAAAGCTGGATTTAGACTATGAACGCGTTCGTGATCAACACAATCGCAAAACGCCTAGAACGAAACCAATCACGCTAGAGAAAGCTCGAGAGAACAGAGTTGATATCGATTGGGCCAATTATACTCCGCCTAAACCTGCCAAGCCTGGCATTCACACGTTCCAAGACTTTGATGTGGCTACGATACGTCAATATATCGATTGGACACCATTTTTCATGACTTGGACCTTAATGGGTAAATACCCTGCTATCTTGGATCATGAAGAAGTGGGTGAGGAAGCAAGGCGCCTCTTTAAAGATGCGAATGACCTACTTGATCGAGTAGAGAAGGAAAAACTCCTTGAGGCACGCGCTATCTGTGGCCTATTTCCTGCAAACAGTGTTGGCGATGACATTGAAGTCTACACCGATGAATCAAGAACTGAAGTACTAAAAGTCATCCATAATCTACGTCAGCAAACACAAAAACCGAAAGGATTTAATTACTGTCTGTCTGATTACATTGCGCCTAAAGAAAGCGGTAAGGCCGATTGGATTGGTGGCTTTGCTGTGACAGGCGGGATAGGTGAGCGTGAACTTGCCGATGAATACAAGGCTAACGGTGATGATTACAACGCGATCATGATTCAAGCCGTGGCGGATAGATTGGCGGAAGCGTTTGCCGAATACCTACATAAAGAGGTGCGTAAAGATATTTGGGGTTACTCGCCAGATGAAGATCTTAGTAATGATGATCTCATTCGAGAAAAGTACCAAGGTATTCGCCCAGCACCTGGTTACCCTGCTTGTCCTGAGCATACAGAGAAAGGCACGCTGTGGGAATTGATGAACGTTGAAGAGGCGATCGATATGTCATTGACGACTAGCTACGCGATGTGGCCAGGGGCGTCAGTATCGGGAATGTATTTCTCTCATCCTGATTGCCGCTACTTTGCCATTGCGCAGATCCAGCAAGATCAAGTGGAGAGCTACGCCAAACGTAAGGGGTGGGACATTCTTGAAGCAGAGAAATGGCTAGGTCCGAACATTAACTAACAGGTTAATACTGTGGAGAGGGTTGCCAAATTGGCAACCCTTTTTATTATCACTCTACCGTCTTACTACCATCAAGCTCGGCCGCTTTCGCTTTTTCTATCATGGGTGTAATGGTTGAACCCTGAACTAAGATAGAAAATACAACGACAGAATAGGTCATCACCAAGATGATCTCTTTTACGTCGATAATCTTTTCGGGAATCACCCATACTCCAGAAGGAATAGAGAGCGCCATTGCAAGGGCGAGACCACCACGTAATCCGCCCCAAGTGAGTATTCTCACCGACCAAGGGTTGTAAGAGCGGAAGCGTTGAAATCCAACATAAGATAAGAAAATACTGAGATAACGTGCCACTAAAACTAAAGGGATAGAGAACGCCATTAATATCCAGTCTTCTTGGTGGAATTGAAAGAGCAGCATCGACATACCGATAAGCAGAAATAACACGCCATTAAGAAGTTCATCGACTAACTCCCAAAACTTATCCAAATGCTCTTCACTATCCTTGGAAAATCCGACATATCTCGTCCAATTCCCAATCATTATTCCGGATACCACCATCGCAAGCGGGCCTGAAACATGAATGACGTCTGCTAAAACGTAGCCAGCTGTTGGGATGGAAATAGTGAGCAACAGCTCCATAGAGTGGTCGTTAGTGGAACGAATCAGGTAATGGAAAAACAGGCCTAAAACGAGTCCATAAGCGATACCACCGATGGCTTCTTGGAAAAAGAGCAATGCAACACTGGATACTGTTGGTGCTTCGTTGCCAAAAGCGATCGTATACAAGGTAACAAAAACAACAAGACCGAAACCATCATTAAACAGTGACTCGCCTTCGATTTGAGTCGATATACGTTCAGGAGCGTCGAGTTTTTTTACTATTGCGAGCACGGCAATGGGATCCGTTGGAGAGATGAGAGCGCCAAAAAGTAAGCAATAAACAAGATCGAGCTGAACGCCTATTAGCAAGCAAAAGCCGTAGAGAACGCCACCAATGAAGAAGGTCGAAAAGAGAGTTGCACCTAAAGCAAGAACAGTAATTTCCCATTTTTGATCTTTTAAGTGGGGGAGATGAATGCCCAACCCCCCTGCAAACAGTAGAAACCCTAGAATCCCCTTTAAAAGAAAATGCTCAAAGTCGATGCTCGCTATCGTCGATGTCGATAAATCAGCAAGTTGGAACCAGTTATATTGCCCTGCAAATAGAACAATCAGTGATACCACCATAGCGCCAGCAGTAATGGCAATGGTGGTTTGCATTTTACCTATTTTATTATTGATAAAGGCAATAAGCATGGCTGCTGTCGACAGAAAGCAGAGTGCATAATAACTAGACATGAAAAACCTAAGTGTAACCAAATGTTACCTAGATGGTCGTTGTTGACTAAAGAAATAGCAACCAGTAATTGTTAAATGTAGGTAAGAAAAGTTTGTCCAACGCGGGGAAGAGAAAACATGCTTGGTAGAGTGCGAGCCGTGGATTTGTTGGCCGTATACGGTGAGATAAATGGAGTGCAGGCAAGAAGGCTGCACTCCGACGAATTTATTTTTATTCGAACAACTCAGTATGAAGTTTCTGAATGGCTGATTTGGCCACCGATTCATTGAGTAGAAAGCACAAGTTATGTGGGCTTGCACCGTAGCAAATCATGCGTAAGTTAAAGTCTTCAAGTGTGCCAAATACCTGCTTCGCATAACCTCTACTTTCACTCATATTGTTACCAATCAAAGCGACTAGACAAAGGTCATGTTCAACTTCGACATGGCATAACTCTTCTAGCTCAATACGAGCCTGTTCAGGAAGTTGAGGAGCGCCCCCTGCAGTATCTGTTTGGTCGAGAGTCAAAGAAACACTGATCTCAGAAGTGGTGATCAAATCGACTGAGATCTTATGTTTTGCCAAAATTTCAAATACTTTGGCTAGAAAACCATAGGCATGAAACATATTGGCACTGCGCAGCGTAACCATGGTTTGGTTGCTGCGTAATGCGAGTGCTCTAAACAAAGGAGAGCTTTCCGCATGGTGACGAATCCAAGTTCCACCTCTTTCTGGCTCTTTTGAAGAGCCAACGAAGACTGGGATATCATGACGAAGAGCTGGAACCAAGGTTGATGGGTGAAGTATCTTGGCACCAAAGTTGGCCATCTCTGATGCTTCGCTAAAGCTGATTTCAGGAATTGGTGTTGCTTTCGATGCAATTCGTGGGTCTGTCGTATAGATGCCCGGTACGTCTGTCCAAATCTCAAGCCCTGAAGCTTGCACACCTTCGGCAATGAGCGCAGCGCTATAGTCACTGCCGCCTCGACCTAATGTGGTTGTATTACCATCTACATCAGAGCCAATGAAGCCTTGTGTAATCACAACATGACTTTTGCAAAGTGATACCAGTTTCTCCGTCGCTAATTCAGAAATGGTATCGAGTTGCGGCTCTGCTCGGCCAAACGTGGAGTCGGTTCTGAGTACTTCACGAATGTCAAAGCGTACGGCATTGATGCCTCGTTCTCGCATAAGCTGTGCAAGGATGTGCGTTGACATAAGCTCACCACAGGCGACGAGGTGGTCGGTGAGTTTGGTACTTGATTGAATAGAGGCCGCTTCCGCAAGGCTTGTCACGGTGTCTAAGATCTTGTAAACCTCAGCCGCCGTTTCTGTAGAGTTGTTTAGCTTCGCGAGTATTGCGTCATGGATCGCCGCTATGTTTTGCAGTACTTCATTACGGTGATCGTGATTCGATACACCATTAGCAAGCTCAACAAGCAGATTTGTTACGCCTGAACATGCGCTGCTGACGACAAGTTTCGTTTCTGGATTGTTTTCTATAATAGCGGCACAACGGCTCATAGCTTCAAAGTTGGCAACACTGGTTCCACCAAATTTGGCGACATTGAATGCGCTCACGGCATTTCTCCCAAGACTTCCTAGTAAAAATAAACAGGTTCAAAAAACCTAATGTCCTTTAGTGAAGAGAATAGTTGAGCGAAAAAGAGGTTCGACTAGAAAGGTGACCTCAGAAGCTCATCACTAGACGGTGCCAGTGACAGTTAAGGGGATTCAGCCCACTTAACCGATAAACATAACCCTTACGTTAGGTTTATCTCGGCACTGCTCCCCATTGATAGAGTGTATTGGAAATAAGGCTCCACAAACTATCTGCCTGGGCAGTGCTCCTCTTCTGCATAAAGCACCAACATTGAACGGTTTTGCGGCGAGAAAGTCAACGGATATTTGTTGTCGCATTTATTGGAGTGACGAGAGCAAAGAAAGTTGTCGGTAGTCACACTAGACTGATAGCACATTGCTCGGCTCTGATAATTGCATTAACCTATTTGTTCACATCTTTGTATACAAGGAGCGTTTATGCCAATTCAGAGTTTCATCCCGCCACATCGAGTTTTGATGGGGCCAGGGCCATCAGATGTTTCCCCTCAAGTCTTGCAAGCTTTAAGTCGCCCGATCGTCGGCCATCTCGACCCATTGTTTATTGGGATGATGGATGAGGTAAAACAGCTACTGAAGTATGCGTTTCAGACAGAGAATGAATTCACTATCGCGATATCTGCGCCGGGCAGTGCAGGGATGGAAGCGTGTTTTGTTAATCTCATCGAGCCTGGTGATAAAGTTATCGTCTGCCGAAACGGCGTGTTTGGTGAACGTATGCGTGAAAATGTCATACGTGCTGGCGCTGAGGCCGTCGTTGTTGATGACGAATGGGGTAAGCCCGTTAGCCCAGAAAAAGTCGAGCAGGCATTCAATCAACATCCAGACGCTAAAATACTGGCTTTCGTTCACGCAGAAACCTCAACGGGTGCGCTTTCTGATGCACAGCGATTGAGCCAAATCGCAATTGAGAATGGCGCATTAACCATCGTCGATGCGGTGACCTCTCTTGGTGGTGTGCCACTGAAAGTGGATGAGTGGAAGCTAGATGCTGTTTATTCAGGAAGCCAGAAGTGTCTATCCTGTGTCCCTGGTTTATCACCAGTTACATTCTCTGCTAAGGCGATAGAGAAAATTCAATCGCGCAGCACCCCAATTCAAAGCTGGTTTCTGGATCAGAGCTTAGTCCTAGGCTATTGGAGTGGCGAGGGTAAACGAAGCTACCATCATACGGCACCAGTCAATAGCTTATATGCCCTTCATGAGTCACTGCTCATGCTTAAAAATGAAGGCTTAGAGAATGCTTGGAAGCGCCATGCAGATATGCATCAGAAGTTACGCTCAGGATTGGAGAGTTTGGGGTTCACATTTGTTGTGGATGAGGCAAGTCGACTTCCACAACTGAATGCGATCTATATTCCTGAGGGTGTGGACGACGCTTCGGTTCGTTCAGCACTATTGGAAAACTATAATCTTGAGATAGGCGCAGGACTGGGGGCTCTTGCTGGTAAAGCGTGGCGAATCGGTTTAATGGGTTATGCGGCTCGCAATGAAAATGTTTCGTTATGCTTGAGAGCGCTAGAAGAAACGCTTCAACAGTAGAGTTGAAAGTAAAGATTGTAAAAGGGGCTTATCAGCCCCTTTTTTAATTTGTTTGGAGTGTAATGGATTATTCTCCAGAAATGTCACTCTCACTCGAGTTCGCCGAAGACTCTCTTGGCTTTGGATTATATTGAATCTCGCTGAAGTCGTTCTCAGGAAATAGGTATTGTGCTTCTGCGCGAATTTGCTCTGCTCGACTGCTATCATCTAAACCTTGATAGGCCAGTATAAGATTGCTGTAAAATGCAGGCCTTGGCTTTGACTTAATGATCTCGAGTGACCAGGCAATATAGGGTTGGATCAGTTCCGGTTCTTGTTCATGTAGGCCGATATTGAGATAGGTACTGTAAATATCCCAATCAAAACGATCTTTCCAAACAACGGGGTTTGTCACTCGGCTTAACAGCTGAGGGTCTCTTGGAGACGAGCGTTCAAATTGTGTCAATACGTAGTTTGAATGCAGCGCGCTTACCATATAAAAACTCATGACTATGGGCAGTATGAGGCTAAAGACTCGTATTGTACTTCTGCTTATACGGCTAAAGCCTACTTTTTTATAGTTCGCCACGCGTTGGTCAACCCAGAACAGCAGTAAGATGAAGGTGATCCAGTGAATCGCTGAATGATAAAACGGGTATTCTAATTGAGAGTGTAAAACGATAGGAACGAATAAGGCGAACATGGCTAAGCGTGTTCCCTTTTTTGCATAGTAAATTCGCGCTAACACTAGACCTGCTGCAAGAAGAATCCCTATGATTGGGATTAATCCACCTTCTACCCCCCAGAACAGTAGCTCATTGTGAGGGTGATCCATCGATGGCAAGCCAGGCTTATAGTTAGAATTTAACTGATGCTGTCGAGCGGTATAAAGAATGTACTCAGACTCGAACTTGCCATAGCCATAACCAGTAAATGGTTTTTCAATCATCATGTCTACGGCTTGAGGAAAGATGTAATTTCTTGCTCCATCTAAATGAGCTTTGCTTGAAACCAGTCCTTCAGTGCCCTGAGAATGTGTAGCGGCAAACCCAAGTCCAATCCCCAGCAAGCAGCAACTTATCCATGCTGCGAACCGTTTTGGTGTTGAATACTTATACAAGTAGGGTAAAACAAGTGCCATAGATAAAACAGCACCTAACCACCCAGTTCTAGAGGCAATAATAATGAGTAGCGGTGTCGTTAGTAACGGAATCAGACAAAGAAAACCAGCTTCACTTCTTTGGCTATATTTGTTGGGTTGTCTTGCTAGTAAATAGGCTGAAACAACTAACCCTGTCGCAAGAAAGCTGGCCATGACGTTTGGTTGCTGAAAGATGCCATAAGGCCTATTTTTAATCGCGTCATAGCCAAAGATATTGTTAGGTTGCAGGAATAAGTATTGATAAAAGCCAAATAGAGCTTCGATAAAAACGGCAATTACAATGAACCACAGCAGCCTCTGCTTGTGTTTATTACTAAAGTTAAATTGCTGAAGTAGAACAAACAGTAATAAACCTAGCCATAGTCCGGTTAATCGACTCAATACCGAAGAAGGGTCTGCATTACCGTATAGAAGCGGAACGCTCATCAACACGCAACAGGCAAAAAGCCCTAGTGTTAGTTTTGAGTAGCGTAACGTTTGGTTGGTCGCCAGTTGATATAAGCCAATAGAAAAGGTGAAGGAGAGTGCTAACCAAGTTGTAGGGTTAAATGAAAGCGCTAACCCAGAGCCGCCAGGATTTGGCATAAAGAAGTGCATCGCGACAAGAAAAACAACCGCAAGTGAGCCTAAAAAGGGCTTGTTGAGTGGAATTCTAGGAGCGTGAGGCTCTAAGCGAGTGCCACCCGTATGCAATATAGCCATGTTCAAACAAATCCTATATAAAGAAACCAGCGTCACTGCTGGTCTCTTTATCTTAGCGTTTTTTTCTATTTCAACATAGGCTTAAGGAAACGAGCGGTATGAGATCCCTCGACTTTCGAGACAGACTCGGGAGTTCCTTGAGCGACTATCTCACCCCCACCTTGTCCGCCCTCAGGGCCAAGGTCGATCACCCAATCTGCTGTTTTCACTACATCCAAATTATGTTCAATCACGACGACGGTGTTACCGTGATCACGAAGTCTATGTAGAACGGTAAGCAGTTGCTGAATATCGTGGAAATGAAGCCCTGTTGTCGGCTCATCCAAAATATAGAGGGTCTTACCTGTATCCCTTTTTGAGAGTTCTCGGGCGAGTTTGACTCGTTGCGCCTCACCACCGGATAAGGTTGTCGCGGCTTGACCTAAACGTATGTAGGAAAGACCCACATCCATTAAGGTTTGAAGCTTTCTCGCTATCACCGGTACTGGGTCAAAAAAGGCTCGAGCATCTTCTACCGTCATCTGAAGAACCTCGTCAATGCTCTTGCCTTTGTAGTGTACTTCCAAGGTTTCACGGTTATAGCGCTTACCTTTACATGAATCACAGGAAACGTAGACATCAGGCAAAAAGTGCATTTCTACTTTAATCATGCCATCACCTTGACAGGCTTCACAGCGGCCGCCGCGCACATTGAAGCTAAATCTCCCAGCTTTATAACCTCGCGAGCGAGACTCTTGGGTGCCTGCAAACAGCTCTCGAATTGGCGTGAATATGCCAGTATAGGTTGCAGGATTTGAGCGTGGGGTTCGACCTATTGGACTTTGATCAATATCGATGACTTTATCAAAATGTTCTAGGCCCTTAATCTTTTTATAAGGTGCGGGTGTGGCTGTGGTTGCACCGTTTAGAGCGGTATGAGCAATTTTAAAGAAGGTGTCGTTAATGAGGGTTGATTTACCCGATCCAGATACGCCTGTGACACAAGTAAAAAGACCTACGGGTAAAGATAAAGTCACTTCTTTTAGGTTGTTGCCTGTTGCACCGATCAGTTCGACGGTTTTCTTCGCATTTTTCTTGCTTCGCTGTTTTGGTACTTCAATCTCTTTAACGCCGCTGAGATATTGGCCTGTCAGAGATTCTGGTGTCGCGATGATATCTTCCATCGTACCTTCGGCTATCACGTGTCCTCCATGAACACCGGCGCCAGGACCTATGTCAATGACATGATCGGCCCGGCGAATCGCATCTTCATCGTGTTCAACGACTAATACGGTATTACCGAGATCACGAAGGTGTGTCAGTGTTTCTAAGAGCCGTTCATTGTCACGTTGATGAAGCCCTATAGAAGGCTCATCTAAGACGTACATCACCCCGACTAGCCCCGCGCCAATTTGGCTTGCTAATCGAATGCGCTGCGCTTCGCCACCCGAGAGTGTTTCCGCACTTCGAGATAAATTGAGGTAGTTAAGGCCAACATTGACTAGGAACTGGAGTCGGTCGTTAATCTCTTTCATGACCTTATCAGCGATCTGTCCTCGTTGTCCTTCGAGGGATAGGTTCTGAAAGAAATCTAAAGCTTCAGCAATGCTGAATTCGACAATCTGAGGCAAGGCAGTATCATTTATGAATACGTTTCTTGCTTCTGTTCTGAGGCGAGTACCGTCACAACTTGTACATGACTTGGTGGAAATATACTTGACCAAGTCTTCTCTGACGGCATTCGACTCGGTATCTCTGTAGCGCCTTTCTAACGTATTGAGTATGCCTTCAAATGGATGCCGTTTAACGCGGATATCGCCACGATCATTAATGTACTTAAATTCAATCTCAGTACTTCCAGATCCACTTAATATTGTTTCGCGTATTTTTTTAGGTAGCTTCTTGAATGGGGTGTTTAAGTCGAAACCATAATGCTCTGCTAGTGAAGTGAGCATCTGGAAATAGTAGTAGTTTTTTTGATCCCAACCGCGAATAGCGCCTTGGGCAAGGCTAGCGCTTTCATCGAGTATCACCCGGTCCGCATCAAAGTACTGCTGAACGCCAAGACCGTCGCAGGTTCCACATGCTCCAGCAGGGTTATTGAAAGAAAACAATCTTGGCTCGAGCTCTTGCATGCTATAGCCACATTGTGAGCAGGCGAAATTTGCTGAAAAAACAATCTCTTCACCATCATTGTCCATCGGTGTGACGACGGCAATTCCTCCAGAGAGCTCGAGGGTGGTTTCCAAGGATTCTGCTAGACGCTGCTGTAGATCATTTCTAATCTTAAATCGATCAACGACGACTTCGATGGTGTGCTTCTTATGCAATTCTAAGGTTGGTGGATCGGATAGATCGCAAGTTTCCCCATCAATGCGAGCTCGAATGAAGCCTTGAGCAGCCAAGTTTTCAAGTGTTTTTACATGCTCACCTTTTCGCTCTTTCACAATAGGAGCGAGCAGCATCATTTTAGAACCTTCGGGAAGTTCGATAATCTTATCGACCATTTGGCTGATCGTCTGCGCAGCTAAAGGCGTGTTGTGCTCTGGGCAGCGCGGCTCACCGACACGAGCATAGAGAAGTCGAAGATAGTCGTAGACCTCAGTAATCGTACCAACCGTTGAGCGTGGGTTATGTGATGTGGATTTCTGTTCGATTGAAATCGCAGGTGAAAGCCCTTCAATGTGGTCAACGTCAGGCTTTTCCATTAGAGATAGAAATTGACGAGCGTACGCGGATAAAGACTCAACATAGCGACGTTGGCCTTCGGCATACAATGTATCAAAAGCGAGAGAAGATTTACCAGAGCCAGATAGGCCTGTCACTACGATCAATTTATCGCGCGGAATGGTGAGGTTGATATCTTTCAGGTTATGGGTTCGTGCACCGCGAACTTCAATAGTGTCCATCTTCTAAACTCGTTGAAATACTAAGTGCTGCAAGTATTACATAGTGTGAGAATTGTGCAAAGAAAATACTGGACAAAAAAACAGTAAAGCCACTTGTGCAAGAAAGCAAAAGTGGCCTTAGTTTACTCTTCGCTCCTGAACAAACTACTCTTTATGTGTTGAGTGTTTGCCTAGCTCAGCGGTCTTCTCATCTTTTAGATAAAGATTTTCAAAGCAGTAGTTCGTTGCTTCGATGTAGCCTTCTACACTACCACAGTCAAAACGTTGCCCTTTGAATTTGTACGCAAGTACACAGCCAGACTTAGCTTGCTTCAACAGTGCGTCTGTGATTTGTATTTCCCCACCTTTACCGGGCTCTGTTTGTTCAATTAATTCAAAGATATCAGGCGTCAAAATGTAGCGGCCAATGATCGCAAGATTGCTTGGTGCCGTGCCTTTTTCTGGTTTCTCTACCATGTCATCGACGCGGTACAGATCATCTTTGATCATCTCACCAGAGATCACACCATATTTGTGCGTCTCGTCTTCTGGCACTTCTTGCACGGCAACGATAGAGCAGCGGAACTGTTTGTACAGTGCAACCATCTGAGCAAGAACCCCTTGCTGATCATTGACACACAAGTCATCAGCAAGTACGACGGCAAAAGGTTCATCTCCAACGAGTTCACGACCAGTCAAAATTGCGTGACCAAGGCCTTTCATCTCTTGTTGACGAATGTAGGTAAAGCTTGCGCTGTCGATCACTTTGCGGATATTAAACAAAAGCTCTTCTTTATTGGTGCCGCTGATTTGGTGCTCTAGTTCATAGTTCTTATCAAAATGGTCCATTATGGAGTGCTTACCACGACCAGTAACGATACACATACCGTCCATGCCTGCTTGAATCGCTTCTTCGACGCCATATTCAATCAATGGTTTATTCACCACTGGCATCATCTCTTTTGGCATTGATTTTGTTGCTGGAAGAAAGCGAGTTCCATAGCCAGCGGCTGGGAATAGACACTTTTTAATCATGATAAAAACCCTTTTAAATTCCGTATAAATAATGATTTGGCGTCAAGATAACACGCTTTTAATTAATGGTTTATGACCAACGGATTATCTAGTACAGAATTCATACTTTGTAGCAAGACTTAGGACACCAAATTCTGATTTGCCCATGCTATCGCCTGCACTCGGTTTTTAACAGAGAGTTTTCTAAAAATCTGATAAAGATGGGATTTTACAGTGTACTCGCTGATAAAAAGACTATCTGCTATCTGTATGTTGGAAGAGCTATTTTGTAGGCAGCGTAAAATCTGTAACTCTCTTGCCGTCAGATCCACAATGACAGGAGCCGTATTGCTATTGATCACATGCCTGTAGTAATGAAGTAATTGGCTCGTAACTTTTCTAGGTAACCAGTTTTGACCGTTTATTATTTCTTCTAATCCCCGTACGATTTCATCCACATTTGTGTAGGTATAAAAAAGTCCTTTTAGGTTACCAAAATAGAGAAGTTCATCAGTAGTGAGGCGCTTATTAAGGTTGAAGATGATGACCTCGAAGTTTTTGTCGGCAATCGGTAAGTTGCGGACCTGTTGCTGCAGTATTTTATGTGCTTGAAAATCGATGAGCAGTATCTTATGGCGATGCTTAGGGTTCGCTTCCATTAAGTCTGCAGGTTCAATTCTCGGTATTTCAATAGACAAAGAATTCTGTAGTTCTTGTACTTTTGGGTAATCAGCCTGTTTATCCTCGCATAGAAAATAAATGGTTCTCGTGTAATCTGACTTTTTCATATTTTTGTCCTAGCTCAACTTATCTTATTTTTTAATGACTAAATTGAATCAATTTTGGTGGATGGGCTAGTTTTACCGAGAGTCGTGATTATAAATTGCGTCTTGTTTCATATGGTTGAGTAACTTAGACGTTTATCAATAGAGGAGGCTTTGAAGAGGCTCTAAAAATCAACATTATAGGTGGTCAATAAAGAATGATGAGTGGTGGATCTTTTAATCTCATTTGAGCCTGTCTTAAAGCATGTTATCCTACCGCTCTTAAATTTTTTAAAGACATCATTTATACGGAGCAGAACATGGCAAGCCGTGGCGTAAATAAAGTCATCATTATGGGTAATCTTGGGCAAGATCCTGAGGTTAAATACACCGCCAATGGCAGTGCGATTGCAAATATTACTGTTGCAACTTCTGAAACTTGGCGCGATAAGCAGACTGGCGAACAGCGTGAGAAAACAGAATGGCACCGTGTTGTGTTGTTTGGTAAAACGGCTGAGATCGCTGGAGAATATCTTCGTAAAGGTTCTCAAGTGTATCTAGAAGGCCAGCTACAAACTCGTAAGTGGCAGGATCAAAGTGGCCAAGATCGCTACTCTACGGAAGTCGTTGTTCAGTGGCCTGCAGGACAAATGCAGTTGCTAGGTGGCCGTGGACAAGGCGGTGGTCAACAGAACCAGCAGCAGAATAATAATTGGGGTCAACCTCAACAGCCTGCTATGCAACAGCAACAACAGCCAGCAATGCAGCAGCCACAATCGGCCCCGCAACAGCATAAGCCAGCGACACAAGCTCCTCAGCCAGCTCAACCTCAATACAATGAGCCGCCAATGGATTTTGACGATGACATCCCGTTCTGAGGATTAATTGTTAAAAAAAGCCGCGTATATCGCGGCTTTTTTATATAGTGAACAAAGAGGTAAATGATTTATCTCTCAATATCAGCCATGGATAATTAGGCTGCTGACATAATATAGAAAGGAATTCTAAATTGATGAGGTTTACCCCTACCTTAAAACTCAGCACACGACTGGTCTCGTTTGTCACCATTATAGTGGTGAGCGCCATGTTCATTTTATTTATTGGCGGAACACTCACGTTTAAGAAAATTGGGCAAGAATATCTTAATCACTATTTAGATGGGATAGTGACCGTCATTGATAGAGAGATGGAAGACCCAGAAGCTGCGCAATCTATGCAGCGATGGATGCCAAAGATGCTCCAAGCCTCCCGTATTGTTGAAATGCAGCTCGCATCGAGCGCTGGCGTTGTTTATCGCTTTAAAGATACAGACTCACGTGTCGATCCTGCCCGCCTCTATGTCAGAGAGTATGCGTTAGAGCGTAATAGTGAATACCGAATTCAGTTTAAAGCGGTTCCGCCATACCTAGGTTATACCAATTCTTTCAGTGCATTATGGACGATAAGTTTAGCCGTTGGCTTAATTGTGTTTTGTTTAATTCGGGGCACTCGATGGTTGAAAGAGCAGATGTCGGGTTCTGAATTGCTTGAGGAGCGAGGCCGAATGATCTTGGCTGGACGCGTTGAGCAGTACGCGAAAGGAGATGTAAGAGAGTGGCCCTTTACGGCGAGTGAGGCACTGGATTGCTTGATTGAAGAACTTCAAGATGCTCGACAGGAACGCAGTCGGTTCGACACTTTTATACGAACCCAAACCTTTTTAGACCAGTTAACTGGAATGGCGAACCGTGTGCTTTTTGATAGTAAGTTGGAATCAGCACTGCATGAAAGTGGGTCAAATGGTTCAATATTATTACTTCGAGTTGACGATTGGGAAGGTGTCACTACGTTAAATGGCAAAAAAGTCAGTGATGATTTTATCGTTCGTTTAGCTGAAGCGCTCAATGGAGCGATCGAACGTTATCCTGACGTCCTCTTATCGCGTTACTACAATTCTGATTTCGCTATTTTTGTTCCCCATCAAAGCGGGAAAGAAGTTACTCATATAGTGAATAGCTTTATACGGCAAATCGAGAAGTTATCTCCTCCTTCACCACTAGACAAAGATAACTGGTGTCATATTGGCGTCACCCAATACACAGAGGGCGATCACCAGGGAAGGATCATGGATGAGGCTGAGATTGCTCTTAAAAGTGCTCAACTACAAGATGTGAATACGTGGAGTCGATTTAGTAAAAAGATGAGTGAAAAGGAGGAGCGTGGGAGTGTGCGTTGGAGAACGCTATTTGATCAAACGTTGACTCCAGAAAACCTTCATGTATTTGCTCAGTCATGCTATCTGCAATCCGAACTCAATCAACCACAGCTTATCCATAAAGAGTTGTTTGCTCGCATCAGCGACCCAGACAAAGGAATGCTCAAAGCATCAAGATTTAATGCAGCGATCGAACAAGTGGGGTATGAACACAAATTAGACCGTGCAATGCTTAGCAAAACAATAACATATGTGAAAGAAACTCCCTCTGACCTATGCTATTCTGTAAACTTGCATGTTACTCCTTTTGCAGATAAAAATAACTTTAAGTGGCTGAGAACGGAATTGCTTCAGCTGACATCTAAAACACGTGCACAGCTAAGCTTTGAGTTTGTTGAAGGTCGTCTGATTAAGCATTTAGATTACATGCGACCGGTGATTAGAATGCTCTCTGGTTTGGGCTGTAAAGTGGTTGTTGGGCAGGCTGGCCGGACAATCGTCAGCACTCATTATTTGAAAGACCTTAATGTTGATTATCTCAAATTACACAGAAGCTTAATCAAACGCATTGATCAGCGAGATGAAAATCAGCTGTTTGTACGAAGTATTATTGGTGCATGTGGTGGCGGAAAAACCCAAGTTATTGCTGTTGGTGTTGAGACAAAAGCTGAACGTAGAACTTTGACTGAGCTCGGTGTTCACGGTATGCAAGGGCGCCTTTTGGGTACAGAAGAAGAAGTATGGACTAAGCTAAACGAACAAGTTAAACCAACAGTATCAAATAAAATAAAGCCAGGTCGTAGAAACCGTTGGCGAAGAATGGACTCAAACAATCATTAAAGTGATCCGTGGATGAATATAAAGTCACTCATAGAAAGGTTCAAACCGAGTAAAAGTGAGCACTCCAGTTTATTGGTGATAGTGCAGCCAGATGCCATCTATTTTTCACAGCATCCCACTTTTTCATTATCGAAAGTACCCATTGAGAGTGGAACATGGCAACAGGCTTTAGCCAGGTGCTTTAAAGAACACGCTGTTGCGGAGGTGTCCGTCAATGTCGTGTTGAACTCCTCTTTGTATCAAACTTATCAGATTGAAACGCCGAATATTCCACAAGAAGAGTGGTCTGTTGCTCTTCCTTTCTTACTAAAAGATTTAGTTTCAGAAAAAGTTACTGAGATTGTTTCTGATGCCTTTAGTTTGCCGAGTGGCAATAAAATACAAGCGTATGTGATCAATCGCTTTATTGTTTCTGAGCTTACACAACTGCTTGATAAGCAAAACTGTACTCTGGGAGGGATTCTTTGCGAGGATGACGTCTGGGGAGCGTCTTTTACAGAATTAGAAAGCTGCTTATTGCTCCAACGAAGTGTCCGTGGCAGTTATAAGATCAGTGCCTTTCATCAAGGCCGTTGTGTCTTTCAAAGAACCATTCGTAATGTGGCAGCACCATTAACAGGTACCGCTAGCTCTGCCTTGCAGCTTGATGGGATGGCGTTAGAGCTTCAGCGATCGATTGATTATCTTTCTTCACAACTTAAAGGTATCCCACTGCATACCTTATTAACGTGTTGTGACGAAGAGGATCAAGTTGAACTGGCGTTGGCGCTTGATGAGCGGCTTAACGTTAAAGTCAAACCGTTGTCGGAAGAGTCAGTTAACTCCGGTGAGATCCTGGCGCTTGCTGCCGTTAATGTTTCAGCGGAGCATATCAACCTTTACCCTGACCACCTTCGCCCTAAGAAGCAGCACTTCACGCTCCAGAATGTGGTTGCCTCTTGGGGCGCTATTGCAATCATTTTACTGTTAACCAGTGGATTTTATCATTATCACGCATTGCAACTGCAAACAGAGTTAAACGTACATAAACAACAGTCTCAAATGCTCAGCGATCAATCTTCTGATTTGAAGAAACAGCTTGAAAGCCACACTCCATCTCCCGAGAAAGTGGCGGCCGTAGCGCGTTTAAAGCTAGATATTCAATCTAACCGAAGTTCCTTACACGCGATTGAGGATTATGATCAATCTCAAAGACAAGGTTACTCAGGTGTCATGAGTTCGCTTGCAACGCTGGGACGAGATGATATTTCTCTGGTCTCTAT
>NZ_MCWZ01000335.1 GCF_002877365.1 Vibrio sp. 10N.261.55.A7 | reverse complement strand
GATGGACACTTACCTACTGGGTGCCGCTGAAGGGGCGGGGGGGATGTTTGTTTCATTGATCAAACTACTGGTTGTGCCGTTGGTATACGTTTCTATTGTATGTGGCATAGTTGATTTAAAAGACATATCAGCCTTTGGTCGCCTAGGTGGAAAAACTTTTGCTTTGTACATTATTAACACCATCATAGCGATTTCTGCGGCGTTGACTGTCGGCATGATTTTTCAACCGGGCGCAGGTGCAAATCTAGCGGGTACAATCTCAGAAACAGTGACCTTAAAAACAACAGAAACGCCGGATATTTTCTCGTTGGTCGTGAACATCGTTCCTAGCAACCCTATTCAAGCGTTTGCTAGCGGCGATATGCTACAGATCATCTTTATGGCAATTTTGACTGGTCTGGCTATTCAAGCCTTGGATTCAAGAGGTGGGCCGGCGATTAAGACATTTAAGATGGCCAATGAGATCATGATGAAGCTTGTGGGCCTAGTCATGAGTCTTGCACCTTACGGTGTCTTCGCTCTGATGATTCAATTAGGCGCAACGTTGGATGCGAATACGCTCTTCTCTGTCGCAGGTTATGTCGGTCTTGTTGTCACAATGCTGGTATTTTGGATATTCGTCTTCTATCCAACCGTTGTTGGCATCGCAACCGGAAAATCGCCTAAGCACTTTATTCGCGCAACTCGCGAGCAAGTCTTGTTCTCGCTATCTACTGCAAGTTCAAATGCCACTATTCCGGTGACAATGAGAACCCTGACAGAAAAATTGAATGTGTCTAAATCTGTAGCAGGTTTTGGCGTACCTTTAGGTGCAACAATGAACATGTCAGGCGTGTCTATCTATATCGCATTGGCGACTATTTTTGTTGCCAACGCCTTTGGTCAACCAATCAACTCTGCTGATATTGTGACACTGGGTTTAACCATCTTATTGTTATCTATTGGTGCGGGTGGCGTACCGGGTGGTGGTGTTGTCATGGTTGGCGTTCTATTGCACCAACTAGGACTACCTCCGGAAGGCCTAGCGATCATTGCCGCGGTTGACCGTATTAATGATATGTTCTGTACCTCTTCCAATGTGGTGGGTGATACCGCTGTGAACACCATTGTTGCTCAATCAGAAGGGGCAGTAGGTGAGGAAGCAATCTCAGCAGAGACAGAAAAGGTATCTGTTTAATCATAGAGTTAATGATTGATTCAAAAACGGGGCTATTTAGCTCCGTTTTTTTGTATAGAAATATCGTGACTTTTTTTAGTTCGACCCTTGAAAAGGGATTTGCCGCCCTTATCTATGGTGCATACAAAAAAACAAAGATTCGTTTTTGTTTATTCGCAAGGGTTGAAAGCCCACTATGCATCCCCCACATAGGGTGTATAGAAAATCTAAATAGAATTAATTCGGAGATCGCCTGATGGGTAAAATCATTGGTATTGACTTAGGTACTACTAACTCTTGTGTTGCTGTTCTAGACGGTGACAAGCCACGCGTAATTGAAAATGCTGAAGGTGAGCGTACAACAGCATCCGTTATCGCATACACTGACGGTGAAACGCTAGTAGGTCAGCCTGCAAAACGTCAAGCGGTAACTAACCCAACTAACACGCTATTTGCTATTAAGCGTCTTATTGGTCGTCGTTTTGAAGACGAAGAAGTACAACGCGACATCAAAATCATGCCATTTAACATTGTTAAAGCTGATAACGGTGATGCTTGGGTTGAAGCGCAAGGCCAACAAATGGCTGCTCCTCAAGTTTCGGCTGAAGTACTGAAGAAAATGAAGAAAACAGCAGAAGACTTCCTTGGTGAGGAAGTTACTGGCGCTGTTATCACAGTACCTGCTTACTTTAACGATGCTCAGCGTCAAGCAACAAAAGATGCTGGCCGTATCGCAGGTCTAGAAGTTAAACGTATCATCAACGAACCAACAGCGGCTGCACTGGCTTACGGTCTTGATAAGAAAGGCGGCGACCGCACTATTGCTGTTTACGACCTTGGTGGTGGTACATTCGATATCTCAATCATCGAGATTGACGAAGTTGAAGGCGAGAAGACATTCGAAGTACTAGCAACTAACGGTGACACTCACCTTGGTGGTGAAGACTTTGATAACCGTCTAATCAACTACCTAGTCGACGAATTCAAGAAAGAGCAAGGCCTCGATCTTAAGAACGATCCTCTTGCTATGCAACGTGTTAAAGAAGCAGCAGAGAAAGCGAAGATTGAACTTTCTTCAGCACAGCAAACTGACGTAAACCTACCTTACGTTACTGCTGATGCAACTGGTCCTAAGCACATGAACGTTAAAGTGACTCGTGCAAAACTAGAATCTCTAGTTGAAGACCTAGTTCAACGTTCTCTTGAGCCTCTTAAAGTTGCTCTAGCGGATGCTGATCTATCAATTGGTGACATCAACGATGTTATCCTGGTTGGTGGTCAAACGCGTATGCCAATGGTTCAAGCTAAAGTGACTGAGTTCTTTGGTAAAGAGCCACGTAAAGACGTAAACGCTGATGAAGCGGTTGCAATGGGTGCTGCTGTACAAGGTGGTGTTCTAGCGGGTGACGTTAAAGATGTACTTCTTCTAGATGTAACGCCTCTATCTCTTGGTATCGAGACGATGGGCGGCGTAATGACTAAGCTTGTTGAGAAGAACACAACGATCCCAACGAAAGCGAACCAAACGTTCTCTACTGCAGAAGACAACCAAAACGCGGTAACTATCCACGTTCTTCAAGGTGAGCGTAAGCAAGCGACTTACAACAAGTCTCTAGGTCAATTCAACCTAGAAGGCATCCAGGCAGCACCACGCGGCATGCCTCAAATCGAAGTAACTTTCGACCTTGATGCGGATGGTATCCTGCACGTTTCTGCTAAAGATAAGCAGACAGGTAAAGAGCAGAAGATCACTATCCAAGCTTCTGGCGGCCTAAGCGACGACGAAATCGAGAAAATGGTTCAAGAAGCGGAAGCGAACAAAGAAGCGGATAAGAAGTTCGAAGAACTAGCGACTGCTCGCAACCAAGCTGACCAAATGATTCACGGTACTCAGAAGCAAGTAGAAGAAGCTGGTGAAGCGCTACCTGCAGAAGACAAAGAGAAGATTGAAGCAGCGATCAAAGAACTTGAAGAAGCGAAGAAAGGCGACGACAAAGAAGCTATCGACGCGAAAGTACAAGCTCTAATGGAAGCTTCTCAAAAGCTAATGGAGATTGCTCAGCAGAAAGCACAAGCTGAACAAGCTCAAGGCGGCGAAGAAGCAGGCCAACAGCAAGCTCAAGAAGAAGATGTAGTTGACGCTGAGTTTGAAGAAGTTAAAGAAGATAAGAAGTAATCTTTTCTTCTAAGAAGAGGAGCATAGTGACTATGTTCTTCTTCTGATTTTAGCTGTGGTCTGTTTTAGAACGCAGCTTAAAAATATCGATACGGGCGTTTGAGGAAACTCATACGCCCGTCTGCTTGTAAATGATTTATCAATATAGCTAAGCGACCTGTTATAAGAACGCTTTCACACACCGTTCTATAAGCCCCTTAGCTATATTGATACAACCGCAAACGGGCCTTAACCGTTTGTAGCACTAAATTGGTGACCAACAGCATGTCAAAACGTGATTTTTATGAAGTACTCGGTGTCGGCCGCGACGCATCTGAGCGTGATATTAAAAAAGCCTACAAGCGCTTAGCAATGAAATACCACCCAGACCGTAACCAGGGTGATGACACTTCAGATGAAAAATTTAAAGAAGTAAAAGAAGCGTACGAAATTCTGACTGACTCTCAAAAGAAAGCGGCTTATGACCAATACGGCCACGCTGCATTTGAGCAAGGTGGAATGGGTGGCGGCGGCTTCGGTGGCGGCGGTCAAGGTGATTTCGGTGACATCTTTGGTGATGTTTTCGGTGATATCTTTGGTGGCGGTCGTCGTGGCGGCGGCGGTGGTCAGCGTGCACAACGTGGATCAGACTTGCGTTACAACATGGAACTGACTTTAGAAGAAGCGGTAAAAGGTGTTTCTAAAGAGATCGAGATCCCAACGCTTGTTCACTGTGACACCTGTGAAGGAAGTGGCGCTAAGAAAGGTTCTTCTCCTGAAACGTGTGGCACATGTCACGGTCACGGCCAAGTACAGATGCGTCAAGGCTTCTTTGCTGTTCAGCAAACGTGTCCTACCTGTCACGGTAAAGGCAAGATCATTAAAGACCCATGTAACTCTTGTCACGGTCAAGGCCGTAAACAGAAGACGAAAACGCTTAATGTTAAAATTCCATCAGGTGTGGATACTGGTGATCGCATTCGTTTATCTGGCGAAGGTGAAGCGGGAGAATCTGGAGCACCAGCTGGTGATCTTTACGTACAAGTTCATGTTAAAGAGCACCATATCTTTGAGCGTGACGGCAACAACCTTTACTGTGAAGTGCCAGTGAGCTTTGCAATGGCGGCGCTAGGTGGTGAAGTTGAAGTTCCGACACTCGACGGTCGTGTTAACTTGAAAGTGCCAGATGAAACTCAAACGGGTCGTATGTTCCGTATGCGTGGCAAAGGTGTAAAAGGTGTTCGTGGCGGCGGTGTTGGCGATTTGATCGTGAAATTGGTTGTTGAGACGCCAGTAAAACTAAGCTCACGCCAGAAAGAGCTACTGAAAGAATTTGAAGAGTCTTGTGGTGGCGAAGCGGCAAACAAGCACAAACCAAAATCTGAAGGTTTCTTCAATGGTGTTAAAAAATTCTTTGATGACCTAACAAGCTAATTGATTGGGTTACTGCATTGATTAATAAAGGTCAGCTTTTCAGCTGACCTTTTTGTTTTCGCTAAGATTATTGTTTTATTTTCTTTTGCCTATTCACTGTTGTTTTGTCGACTGCCTTCCTTGTCTATCTGACTGATATATAAGCACTTCCGTTAATCCTCTGTCATGAGTTTGAATTCTTTTTCATCTGTTGTAAAAGATGAGTGAACTTTCTATTTTCTTCAATGAATCCTGTATTAAGCCTGATATTCTCGCCGCCTTTCGTTGTACCAATCATGGTGTGCGTAATCAAAAGAAGAATGTATAAAGGGCAGAATGTGAAAAAGAATAGAGAAAACAAAGCAATAAAGTATGCATTGGCTGTCGCTCTGTGTGTGTTTAGCGTAGGGGTGAAAGCAAATACTGGAGTCGGGCTATTTGTAGGAGAACCATTTTGGGGGCTTGAGTTTAAACATAATGACATCCGATTCAATGTTAGCTTAGACGATCAGTTTGGTCTCGGTGCGAATAAGTCGTTTCAAGTTTCTAATACGCCTTTGTACTTATTTGTTGGTGGCCAATATATCGATCGAAATACCCATTATATGGCGGTGACGTCTGGCATAGGAGCTGAATTAAGGGTAAAGCCGATGGGGTTCTACATCGATGTAGGGCCAAATCTTTACTTAGATGAAATGCAATTTGAACTTGAAGCGAAAGCCGGGTTGAGGGTTTACTTCTAATAAAATTTGTCATTGGTTGATAGAGCCTTAAGACAACCCTATAAACCGATTGATGTATAAACTGATTGATGAATGTCATAGCCTGCCAATAACAGGCTATTTTATGCCTTTCAAACTGGATCTCTAATAGGAACTACCAGCAATCGCTTGGCGTTGTTTGCCCTAACGCGTTCAGTGTCATGGTTTTGTCTTGCGGCAAGCACTTGTCGTTCGTTTGGCCTGCGTCCGTTTGCGCTGTGGCAGTGATGATGTACGCCATCGAGGCAGAACTTGTCACTGAAAAGAGATAACGAGAGTCACTGCTATCGCATATTGTGCAACTTCCCGATGAGATTATCGAACTCCAGTTGTAGTGCCCGTCATACCCTTCCTCTAGTTGTAATTGAATTCGAGCCATGTCGACTTTTGCTGCGGTACGATGTGCCTTCAATGAGTGATCAGTGAAACTTGGATAGGCTATTGCACTGAGTATCGCGATAATCGCAACAGAGAACAATAATTCGATCAAGGTCATCCCAACCTCTCTCTTTTTGTATAGTTTACAGTTAATTAATTGAATCATTACGAGTTGTCCTGACTAATTTCCCCCCTAGTTTTATTACCTGATAGCATCAGCGCAAGTGAATTGGATTATAAACAATAAGTTTCATAGGGAGTTGCGAAATGGCTCGCGGGTTTACTTTGTTGGAGTTGGTGATCACGATTAGTGTATGCGGTGTTGTTCTCGCTTTTTCTGCCCCCAGTTTTAACACGATGATAGAGGGCAACAAAATGAAACGGCTTGCTACTGAATTCAATGGTTTTTTGATTCAAGGCAAATCGGAAGCTGTGATGAGAAACACCAAGCTATTTGCTCATTTTTCTTTTCTTGAAGGGGATGTTTATTCGGGGTTAGATTGGACGGTGATATTGGCAGATTCTGATGACCTTACTACGGCCAATAAAATCGCTTACTTTGATGGTAGCCCATATCAGGGAATCAGCCTTCTCCATACCTATAGCTCAGAGCAGATATCATTTGATGAGATTAGAGGGAGGCCTAAATCTGGAAGCCTTTCTTTTTATCCGACGTCAGATAGTTCGATTCAGCTCTCCATTAAAACCTCAAACCCACCGGGTAGAATCCGAGTCTGCAGCCTGAATGGAGAGCAATATGGCTATCAATCCTGTTAAGTCCAGCCAGATGCTTAATTCTCGAGATCGTCAGCGTACCGTTAGGCATTCTGCACGTCACTTCCGCCCAATGAGAAAGCAGAGCGGTGTTTTACTTATCGAGATGATGATCTCGATGTTAATCGGCATCATTGCGATCGCCATTATTGGCAGCGTGTTTTTAAGTGGTCAACGAACGGCAAAGGATCGGTCATTAGAATTGTTAGTGCTACAGAGTTTAATGAGCACAACGGCAATGATGAGATCGGACATTCAAAGAGCGGGGTTTGATGGCGGATCAGGCTATACCGTTAAACTAGCGGGTTCAGATGATGCCATTGCGGTAAGCGGAAGCAGTATGGGTTTTGCCTACTACGCTGAAGACACATCCAACTATCAGCATGTGAAATATAAGCTTAAAGACGGCGCATTGTTCAGTTGTGAAAAGAAGCAGGCCACACTGTTGGCGCTTTCTGAGCTGAACGGTTGCTACAACCTGCTTGATCAAAACGTAGTGAATGTTGTTGCCTTTACTATTGATACGACTCCGCTAGTCACCAGCAGCGCTGAGAACTTGTTAACAGAAATCTACTTGGAAGCGGAACTCAAAGACGGACGGCATAACCACTCGGTCAGTATGGCCGTGAAACAAAGGAACTGGCTATGAAGATGCGGAAGTTGCATCAACGACATCAAACAGGGGCTTCAGTATTGCTGATGACCTCTATGTTGTTAGTTGCCGCGCTGGCGACGGCACTAAGTTCATACAGAGGGGTTTTCTATCAGATTAAAATTACGAACAACCAAATTGAGGATCGCCAAGCTCACTGGCGAGCCGAAGGTGGTTTGGAGTGTGCGTTCTCATCGATTGTTGAGAACAATAATACGAGCATTCCAACGAATTTAAACAGTGTTTGCTCAGCCATGGATCTTGACCACCTGCAGGTCAGTCCTAGTGATCCTGAAAGGTTATCAGCCAAATACGGATACAGAGAGATCAATAAAAGCATCGTATTTTCAGGTGGTGGGGGAGTAGGCGCGATTAAGTCGACATCAGATCTGCTTGTATTTGGTTCAACTCTGGTGTCTCCGCCAGATCCTGGACCTAGAAATAGCGACAATGAACATGAATGTGTTGCAGTGGTGGTCAGTAACTACCTATTTTCAAGTGCTGGTATGACAAACCATGGTGTTGGTTCGTCGATTCCTAAGCCGAGTGAAGACTTTGATAATAGTGTCGACTGCGCATCTAATCACAAAACTGATGTGGGCTCGCAAGCCGGTATATGGCAAGACTCTGCGAACAATTTTGTTTCACATAATGTAGGTAATGACGTTCAGCGTGTAGAGACCCTTAATCCATTTAAAAGCACGTTTGGTTTTGAACGGGGTGATTGGGAGCAAGTGAGAGAGCATGAGGAGTATGGATTTTTAAGCTACACCATGCAGGGGGCTGACGTGAACTGTGTTGATAAATTCAAAGACGATCTTGTTCGAGGTGAATCCAATAAGATTTGGATAGAGGGTAGCTGTGAGTTAAACCAAGATGCGATAGATGCGATCATCGCGATTCAATCGAGTCATGCAAAGACCTATTTGTTCTTGTTGGTGCATAACGGTGTACTTGCGATTCGTGGATCGGGTGCCATTGATGGTGTGGTTTTTCATTTTAATGAGAGTTTTTCACCAGCTCCTGAAAATTGGGCAAATATCAGTGCAAATACAAAAGTACCCATTGCCCATACCCCATCCAATTTTGATTCACTGATAAGTAGTCTATATGGAGGCTCATCATTAACCCCGCTACATGCGACCTACCTACAGTCTGGCTCTTTCAAGTTTACAGGTGGAATGGTCTTTGATACTCAAGGACAAATGGCTTTGTTTGATAACTCTATGCGATTGCAATACAACAGTGATATTACGTCGAGCTTTGTTTTTTCCGCCAAACCGAAGTGGAAAAAGGGGTCGTGGTATGACCGCTAAGCAGAAAGGATTCAGCCTAATTGAGGTAATGATTGCTTTCATTCTAATCGGCGTCGCATCGCTCGGATTGATCAAGCTCCAAAGTTATGTGGAAAGCAAAGCGGATAATGCGAAGTCGAGTTTAGAAGCGCTATATATGATTGAATCTCAGTTGGAGAAGTTTCGTCAAAGAGGGGCGGCATTTTCTTCGCACAATTACACATTGATGGACGTTCATAATGAGTGTAATAGCATGACTGTGGGCAGTTCAACATTGTCGATACAACTCACTTGTGAATCTGAATTAACCATGGGGGATACATTGAGTCAAATCTCGTTCAAGGCGTACTGGCTCGATCGTTATCAACAAGATAAAGAAGTGAAAATTGTAACAATGTTATCTAAGTATAGTGAGTTTGATTAAATTCTGTAATTTTCCTCATTTTTGGTCGTTGATCTTGGTTGGGTTGTTTATTGTGGTGATAATGATTAATTTAATGTGTTTTATTTAGGTATAAGTTTTGTGGGTTTTTGGTATACGGAGATGTGATTTTATTGTTGCACGTAGATTGTGTTTTTGCAAAACATGCCTCTGTTTAAAGAAAATGTCATAGAACCTTGTGCTTTTGAGGTCTGAATTTTATACAATGCGCAGCGTTATATAGACCAAGAAAAGTATCAATAAGGTCTAAGGCAACCACACAAAAAATACGGAGTTACCATGAGTAACCAAGCTGCAAAACAAGCACCATCGCCGAAGCCGAGCGGCATGGATCGCTTCTTAAACGCAATCGAAACAGCAGGTAATAAAATCCCTGACCCTGCGATTCTATTTTTCTGGGCACTTGTTATTGTCTGGGTATCTTCAGCGATTCTATCGAATGTTTCATTCGACCTTATTAACCCACGTACGGGTGATGCACTAGAAGTCAATAACCTTCTTACTGGCGAAGCACTCGCTAGCTTTATGGCAAACATGGTAACGACGTTTACTGGGTTTGCTCCTCTAGGTATTGTTTTGGTTGCGATGCTAGGTGTTGGTGTTGCCGATGCTTCTGGTTTCATTCAAACTGGCCTTAAGAAGATGCTTAACTTCACGCCAGCTAAGCTACTAACACCGATGCTAATTCTAGTTGCTATTGTTTCTCACACAGCAGCTGACGCGGGTTACGTACTGGTTATTCCACTAGGTGGTATCATCTTCCACGCTGCGGGTCGTCACCCTCTAGCGGGTATTGCAGCTGCATTTGCTGGTGTATCAGGTGGTTTCTCAGCTAACTTTATTCCTTCTGGTATCGATCCTCTGTTAGCTGGCTTTACGCAAACAGCAGCAAACGTTCTTGATCCTGAATACATTGTTAACCCTCTAGCGAACATCTTCTTTACGGGTCTTTCTTCATTCCTAATCGTAGGTATCGGTTGGTGGGTAACTGAGAAGATCATTGAGCCGCGTCTTTCAAATACACCTGTTGATGAAGATGCTGAAGAAGCACCTGATCTAGGTACGTTCACTGAGATTGAATCTAAAGCATTCCGTTGGGCAGGTTGGGCAATGGTTGCAGGTATTGCAGCGCTTGTCTTTGCACTTATGCCAGAAGACTCTGCATTACGTTCTCCTGAAGGCGAGCTAACTGCATTCTCTGCGCCTCTGATGCAGTCAATCGTTCCACTTATCTTTGTACTGTTTGTTATCCCTGGCATCGTTTACGGTCGTATTTCAGGTAAATTCAATAGTAACAACGATATTATCAAGTCAATGTCTGAGACCATGTCTACGATGGGCGCGTACATTGTTATGTCGTTCTTCTGTGCTCAGTTCCTATCGGCATTTGGCCAATCAAACATTGGTACTATGCTTGCGCTTTACGGTGCTGAAGGTCTGAAAGCAATGGACCTTGCTGGTGAACTGACGATCGTTGGTATGATTCTACTTACTGCGTTTGTTAACTTACTGGTTGGTTCAGCGTCAGCAAAATGGGCGCTAATTGGTCCAATTCTAGTTCCAATGCTAATGGTTGTGGGTATCTCTCCTGAGCTATCTCAAGCGGCTTATCGTGTTGGCGATTCTGTATCGAACATCATCTCTCCTCTAATGGTTTTCTTCCCATTAGTGGTTGTTTACTGTCAACGTTACGTGAAGTCGACGGGTATCGGTACGTTAGCTGCATTGATGATGCCATTCTCTATCGCAATGCTAATTGGTTGGACAATCTTCCTACTTGCTTACTGGGCGTTCGGTATTCCACTAGGTATCAATGCGCCTTACACTTACACAATGTAAGCGCTAATAAGCATTCACTATTTAAAGCCCGCGAAATCTTCGCGGGCTTTTTCTTATCTGCAAAATCAATGTAAACTTCAAGCTTGTTCAATATTGGCTTTATTCTGGCTCCATACTCAAGACGAGTAGCGCTCAGACTGTGTCATTGATGTTTGTAAATGTATTTGGAGTGAACGCGTGCCTGATTCTCAATTCTCTTCTCAAGACGAACGCTTTATGCGCAGAGCTTTGGAGCTTGCTGCAGTTGCAGAAAGTGAAGGAGAGGTACCTATTGGCGCTGTGCTCGTTAAAGATGGAAAGATCATATCAGAAGGTTGGAACCGTTCGATTGGTCAACATGATGCTACTGCGCATGCAGAGGTTGAGGTAATTCGTAAAGCAGGGAGAGCGCTAGAGAATTATCGACTGCTTGATACGACGCTTTATGTGACGCTAGAGCCTTGTCCAATGTGTGCGGGAGCACTATTGCACAGCAGAGTGAAACGTGTTGTTTTTGGCGCATCAGATTTAAAGGCGGGAGCGGCGGGCACTGTGCTGGATCTCTTTGAAAGTCAGGCGGCTTATCACTACGCCGAAGTTGAAAAAGGGCTGTTGGAAGAGGAGTGCAGAGAGGTGCTTCAGGCTTTCTTTAAGCGTCGACGTAAGGAGATCAAAGAGAAGAAGCGCCAATCAAGAAGTGACGTAGAATCGAAAGGTTAGTTCTTGCCAATATTGACTATGGTTCTCTAACAAACGATTTGTATCTTTGAAAAACATGAATTGATAGAGATCGAATCTGAATCTGTCTATTTGTGGTGACGAGAACAATAGTGGCTAACTATACAATAAGGCTCACCGTCTATTGTTAATCCATTAGCATTTGAGTGTACGTTCGGCTTCGCCAAATAATCTTCTTCTTGTTATTCGCCAACATACGTTTTCTTCGTGTCGCAGAAACGGAGTTGTTTAAGCGTTTCGTTTGTATCTTACGTTTCATCATAAATAATCCTTTACCGATACTATTGATCGAATTTCAAAGTCTTTGTATAGAGAGGGTTGCTCTATTGTTTACCCTTTATAAAAAGGAATTGTTACCGCAATATGACTGCGCTTAAAACAATGGCAATAGAGATCCAGATAGACTGCTATAGAAAGTAAGGTCGCTTTAAACAACTTTAGTGCACAATAATCGACTACAACAGCGAGATAGATTATTGCGCACTAAATTTATGGTATCTGAACATCGTGCCTTCTCGAACTAGAGAAGTTCTAGTGGAACTCACTAACGCTCAATGTCATTAATTCTCTGCCGTTTCCTCGTCATTCTGGGCGTTTTCAACTGAAGTGGAATCATCGCTTGCCTCAGCGTCCGATATTGCTGGCGGTAAAGGTACGATCACCGTGAGATCCTCTACGCCTGACGCATTTTCAGAGACACTTCGCTGCTCAACGTGCCCAATGATGCTTTGATAATATCGACGTATGTTCTCTACGTAGTTTCTTGCCTCGTCACCGCGAGCGAAGCCATAATAAGACTGGCTGTAGTATTTCTTTTGTCTCAGGAGTGGCAGTCGGTCTTTTACGTCTGCCCAGGCATTTTGATTGGCACCTTGACGTTTGGTTAAGCGTCTCGCATCCATGACATGACCGAAACCGACGTTGTACGAGGCAAGTGCAAACCATATTTTTTCATGCTCAGAAATGCTGTCTGGAATGCGGTCTACCATTTTTCTTAAGTATTCGACCCCACCTCGTACTGATTGTTCCGGATCAAGGCGATTGGTCACGCCAACACTTTTAGCAGTCGGTAGCGTAAGCATCATCATTCCACGTACACCCGTAGGAGAGCGAGCAACTGGGTTCCAGTGAGACTCTTGATACGCAAGAGCCGCAATTAAGCGCCAATCAAACTCTTCGGAATACTGCTTAAACAGTGGTGACCATTCAGGAAGTTTGCTGTCTAGAGCGCGTATGAAAGCACGCGTATCCACATAGTCAAAGCTGCCTATGTGACCGATGTACTTCTCTTCTAGCGCCGCCAGTTGTCCTGATTGTTTCAGTGAGCCGAAGAACTCGATTAATAGCGCATACAAACTTTCGTCTTCAGAGCGGTTAATAAACCATGAAATCGGTTGATCTTCCGTGAGTTCGAATGCGGTAGCGATGTCTGGGTAAATACGTTGTGAAAGGGAGATCTCAATAGAGTCAGCCACAGTAAAGGGCAGTGTTCCTTCAGATACTTCTTTTAATAGCTGATTGATGTCGGCATCTATGTCCACGGAATATTGAAATGAATCGTGCTGCGTCTTTAGTTTTTCGAGTGTGTTTTTGAAGTGGGAGTCATCGACAATGCTAACAACAGGCTCACCATCATAACCTTCAATAAGTGACTCTTGTCGTTCAAGTAGCTGGTCAAAGTTTCTCGGTCTCCACTGACCTTTTTTGTAAACTAATTGTTGGCTGACATAGTAATACGCTGGGCCTGCGCGAAATTCATTCAGTCGACTTTCCGACTGACTTAAGCCTGCTGCAATGATATCAATCTCACCATTTTTCAAAGCAGGGTAAAGACTCGACATGCGGTAAGCGGGTTTCATTTCTAGCTTAACGCCTAATTCGTTGGCAAATACTCTAACCAATTCATAATCAAGTCCGGCTGGGCCATCGGGGCCGATGTAATAAGAAAGCTGGTTGTTCAGGGTTCCAACACGTAGAACACCGCGCTCAAGTACTTGATCGAGTTCGCTTTTGGGATCTGACTCGATTTGGCAGCCGAATAGAGCGATCGACGAAAAAATAATAGCTGCGGTCAGTTTTATATTTAAGAGACTTTGATTCAACATTGTTAAGTTCTCATAGACTTAGTATCGCTTTTATATCAAAGCCTAACAGTATCGAAAAGCAGAGTTATAAAAGAATGCGCGGACTGGGTGGTAATTCGCCATTAACGGTGTAATTTCAAATTGACAAAAAAAATGACGCAAACGGTTGCTTTTGGTGTTACATCACAAAACTAATTGCTTTATAATGCGCTCGCAATATAGAGGGGAAATCGGCATAAGTTCGAAGTTCATGTTTAGCTACTGATGCTAACCCACTGAATTTATACCAATATCACCTTAATCAATTGCATAAGAGACCTAAGTACATGAGAATTTTTCGTGGCTCCCCAGCCCTTTCTGAGTTTCGTGTTAACAAGCTTCTAGAGCTTTGCCGTGAATTAAGCTTACCAGTAACTGGTATTTATGCTGAATTTACCCACTTTGCAGATCTGACTGCAGACCTTGACGCGTCTGAAGTTGAGAAGTTAGAAAAGCTGCTGACTTACGGTCCAACGATTGAAGAGCATAAGCCTGAAGGTTTACTGCTGCTTGCAACGCCACGTCCAGGCACTATCTCACCTTGGTCTTCAAAATCCACTGATATCGCACACAACTGTGGTCTTGATAAAGTGGTACGCCTTGAGCGCGGTACGGCTTTCTACATTGAAAGCTCAGAAGCACTGACTGAACTGCAGCTTGTCGAGTTAAAAGCAATCTTGCACGATCGTATGATGGAAGTGGTTTTCACTGACTTCGAATCGGCAGCGGCACTTTTCACTGTTGCTGAACCTGCACCTTACGCGGAAGTTGATCTTCTTACTGGTGGCCGTAAAGCCCTAGAAGAAGCAAACGTAACGCTAGGTCTTGCTCTTGCAGAAGATGAAATTGATTACCTTCTTGAAAGCTTCACTGAAAAGCTAGGTCGTAACCCGACTGACATCGAGCTAATGATGTTTGCGCAAGCGAACTCAGAGCACTGTCGTCACAAGATCTTTAACGCTGATTGGACTATCGATGGCGTTAAGCAAGAAAAATCATTGTTCAAGATGATTAAGAACACCTTTGAAACGACACCAGAGCACGTTCTGTCTGCTTACAAAGATAACGCAGCGGTAATGACAGGTTCTGAAGTCGGTCGTTTCTTCCCAGATCCAGAAACTCGCCAATACAACTACCACCAAGAAAAAACACACATCTTGATGAAAGTTGAAACGCATAACCACCCAACGGCAATCTCTCCATGGCCGGGCGCATCAACAGGTTCAGGCGGCGAAATCCGTGATGAAGGCGCAACCGGTATTGGTGGTAAGCCAAAAGCTGGCCTTGTTGCTTTCTCTGTATCTAACCTTAAGATCCCGAACTTCGTTCAACCTTGGGAAACTGACTTTGGTAAGCCGAGCCGTATCGTTACTGCTTTGGATATCATGCTTGAAGGTCCTCTTGGTGGCGCAGCATTCAACAACGAATTTGGTCGTCCAAACCTACTAGGTTACTTCCGTACTTACGAAGAGAAAGTAAACTCTCACGCAGGTGAAGAAGTTCGTGGTTACCACAAGCCAATCATGCTGGCTGGTGGCCTTGGTAACATCCGTGATGATCATGTTCAGAAGAAAGAGATCCCAGTAGGTGCAAGCCTAATCGTTCTTGGCGGTCCAGCAATGAACATCGGCCTTGGTGGCGGTGCTGCATCTTCAATGGATTCTGGTTCTTCTTCTGAAGATTTGGATTTCGCTTCGGTACAACGTGAAAACCCAGAGATGGAACGTCGTTGTCAGGAAGTTATCGACCGTTGTTGGCAGCTAGGTGATGCGAACCCAATCGCATTCATCCACGATGTGGGCGCGGGCGGTATCTCGAATGCACTTCCAGAGCTAGTAGACGACGGTGAGCGTGGCGGTATTTTCAACCTACGTGATGTACCAAACGATGAGCCGGGCATGAGCCCACTTGAGATCTGGTGTAATGAATCTCAAGAGCGTTACGTAATGGCGGTTGCTGACAAAGACATGGCAACATTCGACGCGATTTGTAAGCGTGAGCGCGCACCATACGCAGTGGTGGGTAAAGCAACAGAAGAACGAGATCTTAAATTAGAAGATTCGCACTTCGACAACACGCCAATCGACATGCCAATGGACATCCTATTAGGTAAAACGCCTAAGATGCACCGTGACGCTAAGACGCTAAAAGCGAACAACCCTGCGATTGACCGCTCTGGTATTGAAATGAACGAAGCGGTTGACCGTGTTCTTCGCCTACCAACAGTGGCTGAGAAAACATTCCTTATCACCATCGGTGACCGCTCGGTAACAGGCCTTGTGGCTCGTGACCAAATGGTTGGCCCATGGCAGGTTCCTGTTGCTAACTGCGCGGTAACTGCGGCAAGCTACGACTCTTACCACGGTGAAGCGATGTCTCTTGGTGAGCGTACACCAGTGGCACTTCTAGACTTCGGCGCATCGGCTCGCCTAGCGGTTGGTGAAGCAATTACTAACATCGCAGCGACTAACATCGGTGATATTAAACATATTAAACTGTCGGCTAACTGGATGTCTCCAGCGGGTCACCCAGGTGAAGATGCAGGTCTTTACGAAGCGGTTAAAGCGGTTGGTGAAGAACTATGTCCTGCACTGGGTTTGACTATCCCTGTGGGTAAAGACTCAATGTCGATGAAGACTAAGTGGGAAGAGAACGGTGAGCAGAAAGAAGTAACGTCTCCTCTATCTCTTGTTATCACTGCGTTTTCACGTGTTGAAGATGTTCGTAAAACGATTACTCCTCAATTACGTACAGACAAAGGTAATACAAGCCTAGTTCTTATCGATTTAGGTAACGGCAAAAACCGCATGGGAGCAACAGCACTTGCACAGGTATACAAGCAGCTTGGTGATAAGCCTGCAGACGTAGACAACGCAGCTCAACTAAAAGGTTTCTACGAAGGCGTTCAAGCACTTGTAGCGAACGACCAAGTTGTCGCTTACCACGATAAAGGCGATGGCGGTCTATTCGTAACGCTAGCAGAAATGGCGTTCGCAGGTCACTGTGGTGTTAATGCAAATATCGAAGCGCTAGGCGAAGACACACTAGCAGCACTCTTCAACGAAGAACTAGGTGCAGTAATCCAAGTACGTAACGACGACCTAGACGCAGTACTTTCAACTCTTGCAGCAAATGGCCTAGAAGCGTGTTCACACGTAATTGGTAGCGTTGTTGGTGAAGGGGGAGCATCTGATGAGCTAGTGATTAAGTCTGGCGAGTCTGTAGTGATTGAACGTAACCGTACTGAACTGCGTACTATCTGGGCTGAGACGACGCATAAGATGCAAGGTCTACGTGATAACCCAGCATGTGCTGACCAAGAGCACGAAGCGAAGAAAGACAACTCAGACCCTGGTCTGAACGTGAAACTAAGCTTTGACGTTAACGAAGATATCGCTGCACCATTCATCAACACAGGTGCTAAACCTAAGATGGCGATTCTACGTGAGCAAGGTGTTAACTCTCACGTTGAGATGGCAGCAGCATTCGACCGCGCAGGTTTCGAAGCTACCGATATTCACATGAGCGACATCCTAACGGGTCAAGCGGTACTAGAAGAGTACAACGGCCTTGTGGCTTGTGGTGGCTTCTCTTACGGTGATGTACTGGGCGCTGGTGAAGGTTGGGCTAAATCGGTTCTGTTCAACGACTCTACACGTGACCAATTTGAAAACTTCTTCAAGCGTGAAGATACCTTCTCTCTAGGTGTGTGTAACGGTTGTCAAATGCTGTCTAACTTGCGTGACTTAATCCCAGGCGCAAATAACTGGCCACGTTTCGTTCGCAACGAATCAGAGCGTTTCGAAGCTCGTTTCAGCCTAGTAGAAGTTCAGAAGTCAGATTCTGTCTTCTTCAACGGTATGGAAGGCTCTCGTATGCCAATCGCTGTTTCTCACGGTGAAGGCCGCGTAGAAGTGCGTGATAACGACCACCTAAACGCGATTGAAAACTCAGGTACGGTTGCTCTGCGTTACGTTGATAACAACGGTAACCAAACGCAGCAATACCCGAACAACCCGAATGGTTCGCCAAACGCTATCACCGGTCTAACAACGACGGATGGCCGAGTGACTATCATGATGCCACACCCAGAGCGTGTATTCCGCACGGTTGCTAACTCTTGGTCTCCAGAAGGTTGGGGCGAGAATGGCGCTTGGATGCGTATGTTCCAAAACGCACGTAAGAATGTGGGCTAGTCGATAGAACAACGTTCTAACATGTATATAGAAATCGCCACTCACTGAGTGGCGATTTTTTTGTCTTAAGAAATGATAAAGCATTCAATGAGATGGGCTCTAAAACCTTTCCATACTTTACTATCGATTGGCTAAAGTGGAGGCCCTTAACTAAGGTAATAAGAAGCTATCAATGAGGGCTTCTTCAACATGTCTGTATCGAATTGGAGCATGCGGGCACTTTCCGTTGTTATGTCGCTGTTTATCGTGATTATGTTTCTGTGTGCGTATTTTACATTTAAGTATCTTTGGTCTTATGACAAAGCCCTAGCGCAGGTAGAAAGTATTCACGAAAGGGAGATACAGCAAGTAGGAACAATGTTGAGCTTGGCGAAGAATGATCTGGAGGGTAAGTTGTCCGATTATGCCTCTTGGGACGCAATGGCCGAATTTGCTCAAGACGGGAATGAAGCCTTCACCGAAGACGACATCAACATCCATACGCTTTCTTCGACAGGATTAGAGGTTGTTTTAATCTTTAATACTGATAAAAAACTCATGTATGGGGCGCGATATGATCATACTGAAGAAAAACAGATCCCTATTGGTGATGAGCTATCAGGGTACTTTGATAGATTGCTAGAGAAAGCGGATTCAACATCTACCGAAGAACATCAAGCCACTTCGGGGTTGCTTGCTTTTGAGCAACGTGCCTATATTTATTCACTTTCTAGGATTTGTAACAGTGAAGCATTCGAGTGTCGCAGCGGCTACATTGTGTTTATCAGTCCACTAGAGCCAGACTACTTACAATTGGTCGAGAAAACGACAGGGCTCGACGTAATGATAAGAACGTTAAAGACGATACCCGTTGTACATCATAAATATGGCGTGTCTGCCGCCAGTTACCTTAATTTCATTGATTCCATTTCTCATCTCAATATCAATATACAAGTGAAGCACAGCGTGGTTCGTCCTAAATTTGTTGAGGCAAACGAGCTCACTGTTGTCATTGGTTTTGCGAGTACCCTTTTTTTAATGAACTTATTGCTTGTTCATAAGCTCACTCAGCCTATTAATCTGGCGCGTAAAGCGTTCATCGAGTTTGCTCAAACAGGTAAAGCCTTGCCAGATGAGCGACAATTCGTTTCCAAGGAAATTAAGCAATTTTCAATGACGGTGAATCATTTAGTGGGAGAGTTAGATGCAAGCCGCAAAGAGCTTAAATGGCAATCGGAACATGACTTTTTAACAGGTCTAGCCAATAAGCGTTTGTTAGAAAAGCTAACCACAAAATGGATCGATGACGCCAAAGTCGCGTATTTAACCTTATTCATGATCGATATCGATTTTTTCAAATCTTATAATGATCACTATGGTCACCTAGCCGGAGATAATGCGCTAGAGCAAGTCGCCAAGCATTTGGACAAATCTATCTATGTTGAGAACAAGGTTCTTGCCCGTTTTGGCGGTGAAGAATTTTGTCTTGTCGTAGCCAGTTCTACCCCTTTTGACAGTGAATCCTTGGCTAAACAGATACACCAAAATATGCGAACGCTGGCGATTGTCCATGAGTATTCAACCGTTGCGGACATATTGTCTGTGAGCGTCGGTGGTGTTTGTTGTGGTCGAGGGTCAAAAGAAAGTTATTCTAGTTTGGTCCATAAAGCGGACATCGAGCTTTATAAAGTAAAAGAGAACGGGCGAAATGATACTAGTGTTATTGAGGGGCAGTAATTAAAGGATTCGTTGCTAGTGTGAGTTTACGAATAATATAGCTTGCTATTTGATCTAATAAAACAGCAGCAAAGAGTGTTTTTTTATGGTCTAATACCGCGCTTACCAAGGGATGGTTTTAAACGCGCTCAATATAGATAGATTTCTTAGCGTTGGGCAATCCCTGATTAATCCCTTAGGAAAATGAAAATGTCGTCAAATAAAAAATTTGCAATCCGTCTTGTTGAGAAACGTACGGGTTGGGCTGCCGAAATTACACGCCAAGTGACTTCTCGTAAAGTTGTTGTATCGAAGCGTGAAATGGGCTTTGAAACAGAAGCTGAAGCGCAAGCTTGGGCTGAAAAAGAGCTGGCTGGTTTTGTTAAGAACCAAGCTGAGCGTAATGAACGTAAAGGTGTTCAACGCCAAGAACGTGAAGAGCGTGAAGCGAAACTGGCCCGTGAAGCTGAGCAAAGAAGAGAAGCTCGCTTAGCCGCTGAAGATGATGCCGAGTAATCGATAGCATCACCCATAAAAAAACCGCCGAATGGGCGGTTTTTTTGTTTTTACTTGTTTGTGATTATCGAAACTGACCGGCTTCAGGAAGAAAATCAAACCCAGCGCTTGATAGCTTAGCTTCTAACGAGGCTTTATCGATGTCGAAAAACACAACGAGCTGATCCAAATCTCCTCCAAAGTCATCACGTAACTTCATGTTGACGATGCTCATCAGCATCACTGGATCCATTTTTTCAAAATTCGCGAGATTCATATCAGTCCTCGAAATCTGAGATCAGCAAATTTGCCGCAGCAAACGCTGCACGCTCGCGCGCTTCTTTAGGAAGAGAAGCATCTGCTGCAAGGTCATTTAATGTCTTTACTGCGCAAGTGATTGCTTTCGGAATGTAGCCCTGATCGCCACTGCCGATTTGAGAATACAGTTCACGCACCAAATCACAACAATCGTATACTTTCATTTTAATACCTAACCAAATGATAACTGGTCTCAATATACACATAGAGAAAAGCAAAAACAAAGCGGATCTGACGAAGATCCGAGTTAGTTTGTTCTTGCTCAATATCTCATTTCTTGTGGTACGACGTATCACTTTTCTGGCTTGTCGTTTAACCAGATACTACCGACTAGCCTGATATTTGTTGTTTGAGCTGATAAGTAACCTCATCGGCAAGGTTGAGCTGCTTAGCGAGTTCTTTAAGGTAGGCCTTTTCCATGAAGTTCTGCTCGTCGGCCACAATCAAAGAGGCTAAGTAGATCTCACTTGCTTGTTGCGGTGACGTCGCTAGCTGAGCGATCTCGCTGGGATCGAGCGGTTTGTGCAGCTCTTCTGACACCAGTTTCGTTATTTGATAGTCTGCCCCCATGCTTTCCACGGCTTGTTCTATTTTCGCCATTTCTTCTTCATCGACATGGCCATCAGCTTTAGACGCGGCAATCATTGACCGTAGAATCAGTACGCTGTGGTTGGCATCATTTTCATCAAACTGAGCCTGCTCTGCATTGGGTGTTTGGCCTTGTTTAGATTGGTAGTCGTTATAGACTTTGTAAGCCAGTGCGCCCAGTGCGGCAGCACCACCAATACCGACCGCTTTTTTGCCGATTTTCTTGGTCTTTTTCGAACCCATCAAAACACCCACTAATCCACCACCAATAGCGCCAGCGCCCAGTGTTTTTAGTTTACTGCTGTCGTTACTTTTAGAGCTTAAGCTGGAAGCGTGTTGAGAAAGCTTTTCTGACCCTTGTTTGACGAGATCAGACTTTAGCGCTTGATTGAGAAGACTGGTTAAATTCATGTACACCTCCTGTTGATTAACATGCAGTCTAAAGGAGTGATAATGAATAGAAGATTAACAACGAATAATCGGAAGGTATGTGTATTTACTCACGCGCTAGAATGCACGAGATAAGAAAAAGGGCTAGCCAATCGACTAACCCTTTGAGGACATATTTTATTCGGTTAAGGCTTATTTAAGCTGAGCTTCGATGTGCTCAATGATGTCTGTCATTGGTACGGCTGATTTCTCACCTGCACGGCGGTTCTTGTATTCGAAGTTGCCTTCATCCATGCTGCGATCACCGATAACGATAGTGTGTGGAATCCCCACAAGCTCGATGTCTTTGAACATTACGCCAGGGCGTTCTTTACGATCATCAAACAGCACTTCAACACCCATTGCTGTTAATTCTGCATATAGATTCTCAGCGGCTTCTTTCACACGCTCTGATTTGTGCATGTTCATAGGCACGATAGCGACTTGGAAAGGCGCAAGTGCGTCTGGCCAAATGATGCCGAACTTGTCGTGGTTTTGCTCGATAGCGGATGCCACAACACGTGACACACCAATACCGTAACAGCCCATCTCTAGAGTGACGCTCTTACCGTCAGGGCCAAGTACGTTACAGTTCATTGCTTCCGAGTACTTTGTACCCAGTTGGAAGATGTGACCGACTTCGATACCACGTTTCAGTTGGAGTGTACCTTGACCACATGGGCTCAGGTCGCCATCTACAACGTTACGTAGGTCTTCAACTTGAGTAAGTTCAACGTCGCGACCCCAGTTAATACCGAAGTAGTGCTTACCGTCTACGTTTGCGCCAGCGCCAAAATCACTCATGACAGCAACAGAGCGGTCAGCAATGAATGGCAACTCTAGGCCTACAGGGCCAAGTGAACCTGGGCCTGCACCGATAAGAGCACGAATTTCTGCTTCACTCGCCATTTCTAGTGGAGACGCAACCTGTGAAAGGTTTTCAGCTTTTACTTCGTTAAGCTCGTGATCGCCGCGAATGATCAATGCGATGATGTCGGCTTCAACGTCGTCAGACGCTTTAACAAATAGAGTCTTAACCGTTTTTTCAATGGCTAGACCGTGTTGCTCAACAAGCTCAGCGATGGTTTTTGCGTTTGGTGTATCCACCAGTTCCATCGCTTGAGTAGGCGCTGCAAGCTCAGTAGTTGGCGCCAGAGCTTCCGCTTTTTCAATGTTTGCTGCGTAGTCCGACTCAGAAGAGAATGCGATGAGGTCTTCGCCGCTTTCTGCAAGTACGTGGAATTCTTGAGAACCGCTGCCACCGATAGCGCCAGAGTCTGCCAATACTGGGCGGTAGTTTAGGCCCATACGATCGAACGCTTTACAGTAAGCGTCGTGCATCGCCTGATAAGATTTCTCTAGGCCTTCTTTATCGATATCAAAGCTGTAGGCATCCATCATCGAAAACTCACGCGCACGCATGACGCCAAAACGAGGGCGGCGCTCATCGCGGAATTTAGTTTGAATTTGGTACAGGTTAAGAGGTAGCTGTTTGTATGAGTTCACTTCATTACGAACAAGGCTGGTTACCACTTCTTCTGCTGTTGGGCTTAATACAAACGGACGCTCATGGCGATCGGTAAAACGAAGCAGTTCTGGGCCCATTGTCTCAGAGCGACCCGTCTCTTCCCAAAGTTCAAAGGGCTGAACAACAGGCATCAAGGTTTCAACAGCGCCAGCGTTGTCGATCTCTTGACGAACAATGTTTTCAACTTTACGCAATACTCGCAAACCAGTAGGTAGCCAAGTATATAGGCCTGAAGCCAGTTTACGGACCATGCCCGCGCGTAGCATTAGCTGATGGCTGATTACTTCAGCGTCGTTTGGAGTCTCCTTCAGGGTAGAAAGAAGATAGTTACTGGTGCGCATTATTTTATCCGTTCATCTTAGTTAATATGCGTCCGCATCGCAGCCATTGTTATGACGGTCGATCGTTGCATAGGAAAAAGTGGTAGCCAGCAATAATAGCAGTCAAATGTGTTTGTCAAAAGTCTTCTATTGTCGTTACCGTCACTAAGTTTCCTGAAACGGTGAATTTGACATTAAAATCAAACAAATTGACGGCGTACTCTTTCGTGTCTGGCTTTTTCTTGTTGTAAGCCGGGCGAGGGTCTTGTGCGAGAACCTGCGTGATGACGATTTTTTTCATGTCAGCATCATCGCGTTGCTTGAGCGATGCTAACGCATGGTCGGTAAAGATGACGTCAATGGTGTCTGGTTCTTCTTCCGCGTAGCTCGCGTTAGCGTTTGGTATTGAATCTGAGTAGGGAATGTAAGGTTTGATATCGACAATCGGAGTGCCGTCAACCAAATCGACACTGCCTAATTCTAGATAGACTTGGTCACCTTCTTGGGTAATCCCCGTCACTTCAACTGCAGACATGCCTATTCCATTAGGGCGAAAGGTGGCTCGCGAAGCAAACACACCCATTCGTTCATTTCCCCCTAATCTTGGTGGTCGAACGGTTGGCTTCCAGCCAGCCTCAAGATTTTTGTCAAATAGAAAAAGTAACCAAACGTGGCTGAACTCGTTAAGCCCTCGAACGGACTCTAAACAGTTGGCTTGGCCGATCAGTTTGATTCTCGACGTTGCACTTGGCACCAATCTCGGCTGCCTAGGGACAGCGAATTTTTCCTTATATGGCGTCTGAATAGTGCCTATGGGTTCGATTGAATACACGCGTGACCTCACAACTTTGTGTTTTGGATGGTTCCATCAATTTTATATAGACCATTTATGGTTCAGTTTTTTTGATGAAAACGCATGGTAACAAAAATGCACCAAGAATAAGTAGTTACAGATAGCTGACACACTGTTAATTATCTTTTTTTAGATAACTTGTTGTGTTTCTTTAGTTATAAGCTCTGATTGCTTGTTATTAACTGGTTAACCCTACTGTCCTTTGAGGTTTTTTGTTACATGTTAGGCTTCTGTTTTTACGATCTGTAAAGTAATCTGCGGCAGCCCTGCGTATTGACAGCGTAAGGTTAAAAACAAAATAAATTAGAAATTACAAGCAAACACAATGGAGGGACCAGATGAGTTCATCTGCTTCGATTAAACAAAACTCGCCAAAAAAGCCGATTTTTACGCGCTTTCTTGATGCTGTAGAATATTTGGGGAACTTGTTACCTCATCCTATTACTCTCTTTGCCATTTTCTGTGTCGCGATACTCGTCACTTCTGGTATTGCCGGTTACTTTGAAGTTTCTGTCATCGACCCACGCCCTGAAGGCGCAAGCGGCCGTGCTGCTGATGGTATGATTCATGTTGTGAGCTTACTGAATGCGGAAGGGCTACAACGCATCGTAACCAGTTTAGTCAGCAACTTTGTGGGTTTTGCACCACTAGGTACTGTACTTGTTGCCATGTTGGGTGTTGCGATTGCTGAGCATTCTGGTCTTTTATCTGCAGCAATGCGTGGCGTGGTCATGGGTGCGTCTAAGCGCATGGTGACGGTTGCTATCGTTTTCGCTGGTATCATTTCGAATACAGCATCTGAGCTGGGCTACGTTGTTCTAATCCCTCTTGCAGCTATGATGTTCCATTCGTTAGGTCGCCACCCTCTTGCTGGTCTTGCTGCAGCGTTTGCTGGTGTGTCTGGTGGTTACTCAGCTAACTTGCTTATTGGTACGGTTGATCCGTTGCTATCTGGCATCACTGAAACTGCAGCGCAGATGATGGATCCTACTTATACTGTGGGTCCTGAAGTGAACTGGTACTTCATGTTTGTTTCAACCTTCTTCATTACCTTTGCTGGCGCATTTGTGACTGAGAAAATTGTTGAGCCGAAACTGGGCAAATACAACGAAGAAGATGCCGCTGAAGACCTTTCTAATGACTCTATGGGTAGTCTGACTGCTGTTGAGAAGAAAGGCCTTAAATTTGCGGGTATCGCTATTTTGGTTGTGAGTGCACTGCTTGCTTGGACGATTGTTCCTGCTGATGGCATTTTACGTCACCCAGTGACGGGCGAAATTGCTGGCTCTCCTTTCCTAAGAAGTATCGTTGCGTTTATCTTCGTGTTCTTTGCAATCCCAGGTTTTGTGTATGGCCGTGTAGTTGGAACGATGAATAACGATCGTGATGTGATCAATGCAATGTCGAAATCAATGTCTTCAATGGGCATGTACATTGTATTGGTGTTCTTTGCCGCTCAGTTCGTTGCTTTCTTTAGCTGGACTAACTTTGGCCAAGTATTTGCGGTTGGTGGTGCAAGTTTCCTACAAAACATCGGTTTGACTGGACCTTCGTTATTCTTCGCCTTCATTCTAATGTGTGGATTCATCAATCTGATGATCGGTTCAGCTTCTGCTCAGTGGGCGGTAACAGCACCTATCTTTGTACCAATGTTGATGCTTGTCGGTTACGCGCCTGAAACGATTCAAGCGGCATACCGTATTGGTGATTCGACAACGAATATCATCACACCGATGATGAGCTATTTCGGTCTTATCCTTGCGGTCGCGACTCGCTACATGAAGAATCTAGGTATTGGTACATTGATCTCGACGATGCTTCCATACTCGGTCGTCTTCATGGTTGGCTGGAGCTTGATGTTCTACATCTGGGTATTCCTTCTAGGCTTACCTGTAGGACCAGGCGCGGCGACGTACTACACGCCATAGCCTTTATTCGATTCTATCGATCAAAAAGAAAAACCTGCGTTGTTCGCAGGTTTTTTTATTCAAGCCGCATTGTTATAAAGCAGCAAAGTTATAGACCAGTAAATCGATACGTGATCCCAACCTCTAATGACCAACCAAAATTTCATGGTGAGCGGATGTAGGAGAGTAATAAGAGCAATGAATCTATTGCTCTTTGGTTAAGAACTCAATTAACGTTTGGCTAAGATTCTATCCAAATGGTTAGCAAATTCTCGTCTATCCGTTTGAGAAAGTGTTGCTGGGCCTCCCGTTTGGACTCCACTGGAACGCAGTGTATCCATAAAGTCACGCATGTTAAGGCGAGCCTTGATGGTTTCTGTTGTGTAAAGCTCGCCACGGGTATTCAGCGCCAATGCGCCTTTTGTGATGACTTCATCTGCGAGGGGGATATCGGAGGTGATGACAAGGTCACCGGAGTTGGTTCTTTTGACGATTTCATTATCGGCAATGTCAAAGCCTGCAGGAACTTGAATTGAATGTATGTTGTTTCGCTTTGGCACGGGAACGACGTGGTTTGCGACAAAAGTACACTGCACACCAGTACGCTCTGCTGCGCGAACAATCGTTTCTCTGATCACTTTTGGACACGCGTCAGCATCGACCCAAATTTGCATCATGATTGCTTCCCGTTTAATTGCGCTTCTAAAGCGCTAACTCGAGTAAGGAGTTCGTTCACCTGTTGCTCTAGAGTGGTGATCTTATCTTGCTCTGATGGCGTTGAAGCCGCTATCTCTACTTTTGGAACGCGGTTCGATGCTTTCCAGCTTTTAATGGCCGTGATAAGTGCAGGCATTGGAACTGCGCTACTGAGGCGAGCTTTTACTAGCGCAACCGTTGGCTCTTTACCCTCTTGCGTTAGGCTCGACATGATTGTCGTTAGTTCATCGGTGACGTTTTGAGTAAGCATCCTAGACTCCTTAAATCATTATTCTCGCATGATACGTTTTATTGGTGAATTTGGCGAATATCAAAAGTGTCGTCGTGTTGTGCGAGATCTCTTACATTGAGCGTGAGATAAATACATAAAATGAATAGTGATTTTACATTCTCATTGGCTAAGGTGTTGAATTTTATGTTTATTATTTTATTGGTTGTTTTTGCTTAGGATTATTTATCTTTGGTAGTGATTGTTTAAATACCGAAATGGCGTAAATTAGAACCTGTCGAAAGGAGTTCGATACGGAATAGGAACAACCAAGGACTTGGTTATCTTCAGGAAGAAGATGAGGCTGGCTAGGATAGCGGCCAGCAGGAAGCGAAGGACATTGTACGGATACATTGGTTACTAGGATGGTAGCTACAAGGAACGGCAATGGACACCTCTAGGAAGAGGTAGGAACAGCATCAGGAAGATGCAATGGACACCGCTCAAGGAACAAGTGATGAGTGCTAACTAGGATTGTTGGCTATCAGGACGAATAGGACACCGCTAGGACGGCGACGTACGGAAATGCTGATGGATTCAGCCACTATTATGGATGATGCATGGAGCATTAAAGAGTAGCCGGACTGCTGCGAGTAAGACTATAACCCCGATACGCAAGTGTCGGGGTTTTTCTTATTTTGTGCAATAGCACTTCCCTTTGACAAAAAACTCAATAACAATATCAAATACTAGCTGAGATCAATGATTGGTTTGGTTAGTTGGTTTAACTTTCGCCATTCTATTTTGGCGCTCACGGAAACCTTTTACGAGTCGTTATCAAGGATGAGATATGACGATAGTCACTAGGCGATTAATGCTACTTCCCTACAGTGAATCACTGCAATCAGAATTTCTGATGCTTAACTGTTGCGTGAAGAACTGTGCCGACATGAATGGCCCTCATACGGTCTCTTCTGCTCGAGTATTATTTGATCGCGTTCTCAATGACTCATCGATGTATTGCATGGCCGTATTAGATAACTACAACCGAGAGTACATAGGGCATCTCTTTATTTCCAATCTAGATTCAGCCCCCGAATTAGGGATCATTCTCGATAAAGCGTATTGGGGTAAAGGCTTGGCGAGCGAAGCCTTAAAAGCGTTTATGCCTAAGGCGTATCGAGAACTGTCGCTCAATAAAGTGATAGCCACCGCCAATACTCACCACGTGGCTTCGATTAAACTGCTAGAAAAGTCAGGCTTTCATCGGGTAGGGCAGAGCCACGATATTCACGGGCCTTATTACGAGTATCAGCTTACAAGCGATGTGGTGGCAGGTGAAAGTTCATTGGCCTAAACCCCATCATCGTCAGCTCACCTTGATAACAATCATCGCCTAAAGATGAAAACTCAAAATGATAAATGGTGTGCCATCGCCAGGAGCCTTTCGGGGTTTTAAGCTTGTGCTGGCCAAGCGCAACCGAGACCAGTTGTAGGTCAAGCTGTTTACATTTCCTCTCAATCGCCGCTTTCGCTAACTCGCTCTGTCGACGCTGTTGCCAAAACAGAAAACAGACGCAACTGAGTGCGACGATGGCCAATAAATTATCTATCACAGCGTATCCTTTTTAGCGTTCAGGCTAGTGCATTAAGTATGTGAGTTAAGACGGTGATTCATGTTATGTAGCGATAAGAAGAAGCAAGAGAGTTAAGCGTAATGGATACTACAAACTCTCTAATTAATCGTTCAACGCGAGATCATGACGAGTACGTTGTCTTCTGAAGTAACAATAGGGCGTTCGCTAACTCTTCAGATGGGCTTGAATGGAGAAGTGGCAATATCACCATTCGAAGCTCTGGAAGCATTACAAGATCAGAGAAAAGCTGATTAAACAGAGGTTGGTTTCCTGTTTGAGCGAGTCTCAAGAGAAATTGCTCGGCAACTTCAGGCTCGGAAAGAAGATGCCATGAGCGCCCTGCGATACCTATTAAGACTTCTTGATGACTGAGACGTGGGCTGTCCAATATTAACTGAATGATTGGCAGGGAAATTGAGTTATCTGCGCCAGCAAGCGCTCGGCATAACGCTGAAAGTAAGAATAAATCGGGTTCTTTCGATTCTATCTCTTTCGCCGTTAACTCTCTAAGCGTGTTCGCAAGCTTGGTTGGTAGATTGGTATGCTCTAAAGCACCAAGAAGCGCGTAAAGAGGTTCATTCGGTAAATGTGAAATCGCCTTGCGAACCATGACGCCATTTTGTGCTTGACCAAGTCGAGCACAAAGATCAGTAATACCCTGAAGCCCAACTGTTTGCCAATTATTCCACCCTAGATCACCGGTAAAGTAGTGCTGTGCATGCTCATAGTATTGACTGGTTGGGAGATCAAGCTCAGCCCTAATTTGGCTGTTAAACACCGCCATTTTGTCTTCACTAGGCTTATAGGTGAAGGGGTTATTCGCCAATTTTTCTTGCTGATCTTCACTCATATCCTGACTGATGCGAGTCCCCATCGCTTCGATAACAAACTTTAGAAAGTTTCCGACATCTGCTTGTTTCAGCAAGCCACGCTCATCAAGTTCAAATTTTAAAAACCAAATCCAAGGCTGATTTTCTTCATTCCAATAAGCGACGGCCAAATGTGCTTTTCGTTGCAGCGGGAAAGGGTAGGGTTGTTGCCCTTTTTCTACACGCAAGAAGGTATTGTTTTCAATCGTTTTAATGCGTCGACCAAGATCAAAAATCTTGTATTGGCAGCCACTATTTTTGAGTAGCTCCGACAGGGTATGAATATGTTCCATGGAGAATTGACCTTGAGTTTCTATGCCTATTACATGGTATCCTAGCGCGTAATTTCAAGGCCTAGTGTTAATTTTCAGAGTGATTCATGACCCAATCTGCACAACTTTTTCTTTTGCTTGATGAACTGCAGCAAGAGCTTCACAAAAAACAGCTTTGGCAGGCTGAAAGACCTAGCCAATCGGCGCTCAATAGCACTCAACCATTTGCCGTGGATACGCTAAATCCTGAACAATGGCTTCAGTGGATTTTCATTCCAAAGATCCGTACGTTGATAGAGCAAAATGCGAATCTACCCACTGGCTTTTCCATCGCCCCATATTTCCAGCAGGCTTGGCAAGGACAACCTGATTATCGGAGCGTCGTAATGATCACACAAAAGATCGATGAGGCCGTGAAATCATGTTAGAAATTCTATTTCAAGATGAGTACTTGGTTGCGGTGAATAAACCCGCTGGAATGTTGGTGCACCGAAGCTGGCTAGACAAGCACGAAACGCAATTTGTCATGCAGACATTGCGTGATCAGATTGGCCAACACGTCTTCCCTCTACACCGTTTAGACAGGCCGACCTCTGGTGTGTTGGTGTTTGCCTTGTCGAGCGAGGTGGCTTCTCAAGTGATGCCAATGTTCGCCAACCATGAAATGGAGAAGACCTATCACGCCATTGTTCGAGGTTGGATAGAAGAAGGTGGCGAGCTGGATTACCCACTAAAAGTTGAGCTGGATAAAATTGCGGATAAGTTCGCGTCACAAGAGAAAGAAGCTCAGGATGCCGTGACGTTATACAAGCCTTTGGCAAAGGTAGAAGTGCCTTATTCCACAGGCCACTTTCCGACCAGCCGTTACTGCTTGATGGAAATGAAGCCTAAGACAGGTAGAAAGCACCAACTACGTCGTCATATGGCTCATCTAAGGCACCCTATTGTTGGTGATACCACTCATGGTGATGGTAAGCACAATCGTCTCTATCGAGAGCATTATGATACTCGCCGTTTGTTACTGCATGCATCAAAACTCTCGTTCAAACACCCATACACGAACGAATTACTGACTCTCACTGCACAATTTGACGACTCGTGGCTATCTTTAATGGAGAGTTTCGGATGGCAGTCTCCCATTCATATTTCAGACACCAAGTAGGTGAATAGCCGATGCTAATAACCACAGAAAGACTCATGTACCTGAACGCTATTGTAGAGCATGGCTCTTTTTCAGCGGCTGCGAGAAAGTTTGGAGTCAGTGCATCTGCGGTCAATCAAGTCATCCAAAACATGGAAATTGATCTTGATATTATCTTGTTTGAGCGTCGAGCAGGTAAAGCCCCAGAGTTAACAGCGGCTGGAAAGGTTATTTATTTTCAAGGGCTTGAGCTTGTTCCTCGTCTTGATGCCATCGAGAAGAAGGCCAAGTCCTTGAAATCGGGGGTGGAGCCGACACTCACCATCGCACTTCATGGACTGACTTTTTTTCCAAGGTTTCAAGAAGCGATCATTCAACTTATGCATCAGTACCCAGAGTTGGAACTTGTGCTAGTAGACAGCGAAGAGATTGGATTGAGTGAGTTAGGAGAGTCGGGCGCGGATATGGTGATTGCTCCTTCTGGGTTGATTCCAAAAAGAGGATGCGAGATAAGTACGGTTGATGAAATTCATTGGTGCTTTGTTTGCGCCCCATCGCACCCATTGGCAAGAATCAAAGCTGGTATTGGTAATGCTGACTTAGCACAGTACGTTCAACTTTTGCCAAGTATTGGGAGGGTTGCGACGGCTGATCTTGTTGAGTCGATGCGACATAGCCCAAAAGTCGTGCAATGTGACCGGTTGTATCAGATCCGAGAACTGCTGCTATCGGGGATGGGATTCGCGTTCTATCCTTCTCAACTTGCGCAACCACTCGTCGAAAGTGGTCAATTAGTTCAGCTCCAAGTCGACTTTTTAAACAGTACCCTCACATGGCCTATCGACATTACATGGACACAAGCGATAGGTGTGGCTGGAATGACTTTGATTGATGGGTTAATCGATTAGCCTGTAAGTTTAACTTAAAGGCGGTAACTCGAGCCATTGAATTTATCTCGTTAATATACAAACAACTTAAAGGGACAGCGAAACGGTTCCTTTTCAAATTGAGATAAATCAGAAGGGTTCATCATGAAAAAGACAGTCTTAACTTTAGCGTTAGCAGCGACAGTTACTGCAGGTATTGCCGCAACAGCACAGGCATGTACGACATCGGTTTACAATAACGGAGAGGCAGCATTATCGGTTCGTACAATGGACTGGTTTGGTCATGATGATGCTAAAGTCGTTGGCGATGGTGCCGGCATTCAAAATACGTACGCAACGGGCAATGACGGTGTAGAAGCGAAATCAAAATACGCATCAATGAAAGTGGTTAGTTTTCTTCCTGGTATCGCTGCAGAAGCGATGAATGAAGAAGGGCTTGAAGCTAGAATCCTATATTTGGGTAAGGATTACACTGAGTTTTCGGAACCAACGAAGGGCCGACCAGATGTTGATGCGCTCAATGTCCCATCTTGGGCAGTGGATAACTTTAAATCGGTTGATGAAGTCGTCGCTGCGTTAGAAGGCGTTGATGTTGTGAATAATGGTGTTTGTGGTTTACCGCCACATAATGACATGGAACACTGCTCTGAAGTCGCTCCTGTTCACTATCAATTTGCCGACAAAGCGGGCAACACTGCAGTTGTAGAGTTCATTGCTGGTGAAATGAAAGTGTATACAGAAGAGGGTTCCGCTTATATGTCGAATGACCCTGAGTTCAGCTTTCATTTGACTCTAGATAAAGAATCTGCGGTTGGTGATTCTAGTATTCGCCCATATGACAGACGTTTACGTGCTAAGGCTGTGCTCGCTGATATGTACAGCCGCAACGTGACAGACACAGAGGCGGCTAAAGTAGCAATCAAAGCAGCAGGCGCTACTTCATTTGCTGGTTATGACCAACTGGATAAAAATGTGGGTGATGTATTCCCTACATTGTGGACGGTATACACGGATCGCAACAATGGTGAATGGGTGCTAGACCGCCACGATACATGGAACGGCGAGAAATATAACTTTGATATGTTTGAAACCAATAAAGCTGAACGTCAAGTTATGGGTATTCACCCACAGGCAATGTACCAATAGTAGAGCGTAAGCCACTTTTGACTAAAAAAACCTCGTACTAACGAGGGTTTTTTATTTGCCTATTTTCTTGCTAAAGCCAGAGGTAAGGGTAGGGTGTACGAAAAGAGATTACCGGACATCCACTTTACTTATTCGTCTTATCTCTAATTGTACGGCCCTAGTTTGAGTAAGCTCCGTTGTGTTTATGTGAGGTATGCATTGATTGACGCTTCAATTCCTTTCGCATCTAACCCTAGTTCTGTGTACAGCTCTTCTTGCGAACCTTGTGCAATAAAGCGATCTGGCAAACCAAGGTTAAGTACCGGTTTGAGCAGCTTCTCTCTCATCATAAACTCGATCACGGCGCCACCTGCACCACCGGCAATCGCATTCTCTTCTAGAGTCACAATAACGTCGTGACTATCGACAAGATCACGAACCAACGATTCATCGAGCGGTTTTACAAATCGCATGTCTGCAACGGTTGCATCCATGTTTTCTGCCGCTTCTAAGGCATCAGGCAGGAAAGTACCAAAGTTCAGAATCGCGACTTTACTTCCCTCTGTCTTACTCGAGTTTCGCATCAAACGACCTTTACCTATTTCTAGAGAGGTAAACGTTGAATCGATTGTTGAGCTACAACCACTGCCTCTTGGGTAACGAACCGCGGAAGGACCGGTGTGTTGGTGGCCGGTATACAGCATTTGACGGCACTCATTTTCATCGCTTGGCGTCATGATGCTCAGATTCGGAATACATCGCATAAAGCTTATGTCGAATGCGCCTTGGTGAGTTTGGCCGTCTGCTCCTACTAATCCTGCGCGGTCGATAGCAAACATGACTGGAAGATCCATAATCGCTACGTCATGAATCAGTTGATCGTAGCCACGCTGCAAGAAGGTTGAGTAAATAGCCACGATAGGTTTGTCACCTGCGATAGCCATGCCTGTTGCTAAAGTGACCGCATGTTGCTCTGCAATAGCGACATCAAAGAACTGCTCTGGGTACTCTTTCGCAAAACGAACCATTCCAGAGCCTTCTCTCATGGCTGGTGTGATAGCCATTAATTTAGGGTCTTGCGCAGCCATATCACATAAGAAGTCGCCAAAAATTTTGGAAAAGGTCGGTTTTGAGCTACCGCTCTTTGGAAGGCTAGAATGACTCGGGTCAAACTTCGGTACACCGTGATAACCAATCGGATCTTTTTCGGCAGGCTCATAGCCTTTGCCTTTCTTGGTCATGATGTGCAGGAATTGCGGGCCTTTTAACTCGCGCATATTCTTGAGTGTTTTGATGAGTTCATTGACATCATGGCCATCGACTGGGCCAATGTAGTTAAACCCTAACTCTTCGAATAGTGTGCCTGGAACCACCATCCCTTTTAGGTGCTCTTCTGTGCGACGCACCAGTTCTTTGATGGGTGGAACGCCAGAAAGTACTTTCTTACCGCCTTCGCGGATAGAGGTGTATAGATTACCCGATAACACCTGCGCTAGGTGATTATTCAGTGCGCCAACGTTCTCAGAGATAGACATCTCGTTGTCATTCAGAACAACCAGCATGTCAGAATGTACATCGCCTGCGTGGTTCATCGCTTCGAAAGCCATGCCTGCGGTGATCGCACCATCACCAATGACACTGACAACTTTACGGCCTTTCTTCTCTTTTTCGGCACTGATTGCGAGACCGAGTGCTGCACTGATGGAAGTCGAAGAGTGACCGACAGATAACGTGTCGTACTCGCTCTCTTCACGCCAAGGAAATGGATGCAATCCATCTTTTTGGCGAATGGTGGACATTTGGTCGCGTCTACCCGTCAGAATTTTATGTGGATAGGCTTGATGGCCCACGTCCCAGATTAATTTATCAAAGGGTGTTTTATAGACATAGTGTAAGGCGACCGTTAACTCGACAGTACCAAGGCCTGAAGCTAAGTGGCCACTAGATTGGCTCACTGAGTTCAATAGGTATGTACGAAGCTCGTCACACAGCTTAGGCAGCGTTTCTCTAGGGAGACTTCGTAGCTCATCTGGTGTGTTGGCCAGTGATAATGTTGGATATTTTGAAATATCAAGAGTCATAGTATTGCGCTTATTATGTTTAGTTCTTGCGTTCGATGACGTATCGGGCGAACTCTTCAAGTGATCGTGTATTGTAAGGGATCGATTCTAAAGCTTGAAGTGCTTCGTTCAATAGAGTGTGTGCTTTCGTGATTGCACCGTCTAAACCAAGTAAAGAAGGGTAAGTACTTTTATTCAATTCTTGGTCTGAGCCTTGAGGCTTTCCAAGTGTTTCGGTGTCGCCGACAACATCTAAGATGTCATCTTGCACTTGAAATGCAAGGCCAATGGCATCGGCAAACTTATCTAACTGCGGTAGAACTTGAATTCCCTTTTCTCCAGCAGCCAGTGCACCAAGTCGAACCGCACATTTGATTAACGCACCGGTTTTATTTCGGTGGATTTCTTCAAGCTCTTCAAGTGTGACTTGACGGTTTTCCGCTTCCAAATCTAATGTTTGCCCAACACACATACCTTGCGCACCCGATGCTTGAGCCAGGAATTGCACCATTTTAATCCGGTAGGCTTCTGCATTTTGAGAGAGTTCACCTTCAGATAAGATAGTAAAAGCAAGGGTTTGAAGGGCATCACCCGTTAAGATAGCAGTGGCTTCGTCAAATTTAATATGACAAGTCATGTGGCCACGGCGAAGTTCATCATCATCCATTGCTGGGAGATCATCATGGATGAGCGAGTAAGCATGGATACATTCAACGGCAGCGGCAGGGGTGTCGAGATGAGCTTCATCACAACCTAACATCTTTCCTGTCGCATAGACGAGAAACGGCCTTGCACGTTTACCACCTAACAATAGGCCGTAACGCATGGCGTCAACTAGGGTTTTATTTTGATACGGCAAGCGATCTAACCACGAGTTGAGCACGTGGTTATTTTGTTGTTGATAAGCGGTCAACGCTTCAATCATAGCGGGTCTTCTATATTATTCCGATGGAGATTCAAATGAGCTTAGAGGAGCGTCATCATCATTCTGCAGTAAAATACTGACACGCTGTTCAGCATCACTCAGTTTTGTTTGACCTGCTCGAGCCAATGAGATGCCACGTTCGAATTTCTTCAATGCGTCATCAAGGGCTAAATCTCCATTTTCTAACTGATCAACTAAGGAATCGAGTTCGTCTATGGTTGCCTCAAACGACATGTTTTCTGGTTTTTTGCTCGCCATAATCTATCTAGTTTAGCTGCCTAGTTGAGAAAGATGGACGAAAGTTACCTTAGGGCGTGGTGATGGTCAAATTTAACCAAAAGAAATTGTTAGAAAAGTGGAGCTAAAACGGTCTCTTTTCTATACCTAAATGGTAGTCCCAAGCTTGCCTGAATGATTTATGTGATGGCTTATCCATAAAACCGTTGGCCATTGTGATAAAAAAACTAGCAATAATGTCACTATATATTGATCTGTGTGGTGAAATAGTTTGAAGGCATTCCAATAATTTAGTTAAAGATCTTATGATCGGGCCGATAACTATTTAACTGACAAAAAAATACCAACTATTAAGAATATTGAAGAACGTCAATTTGAGCAGTCGCATTGTGCATTTTTGATTGGTATCGATCACATATTCGCTGATAGTTAGCATGAGGAGTGCTTTGTGGATTTAGCAACGCTATTAGGACTGATTGGTGGTTTTGCCTTTGTCATCATGGCGATGATTCTTGGCGGAAGCATCATGATGTTCATTGATGTCACCTCGATATTGATCGTTGTAGGTGGCTCTACCTTCGTTGTATTGATGAAATTTACCATGGGGCAATTCTTTGGCGCTGCAAAGATTGCTGGTAAAGCCTTCATGTTTAAAGTGGATGAGCCAGAAGACTTAATCGCGAAAGTCGTTGAGATGGCGGATGCCGCGCGTAAAGGTGGTTTCCTTGCATTAGAAGAGATGGAAATAACCAATGGCTTTATGCAGAAAGGCATTGATTTATTGGTCGATGGCCACGATGCGGATGTGGTTCGTGCGGCATTACAAAAAGACATCGTATTAACCGATGAACGTCACGACTTTGGTGCCAGTGTGTTTCGAGCCTTTGGTGATGTTGCACCTGCGATGGGTATGATCGGTACGCTAGTCGGCCTGGTTGCGATGCTGTCCAACATGGATGACCCAAAATCCATTGGGCCCGCAATGGCGGTTGCCTTGTTGACCACGCTTTACGGTGCGATTCTCTCGAACATGGTGTTCTTCCCTATCGCTGACAAACTGTCATTAAGACGTGAACAAGAAAAACTGAACCGCCGTTTGATCATGGATGGTGTTCTCGCTATTCAAGATGGACAGAACCCTCGTGTTATCGACAGTTATCTGAAGAACTACCTCAATGAAGGTAAACGTTCTCTAGACGTAGATAACGAGTAAGGAGCGCGGTATGGATGAAGAAGAACCAAAATGCCCCCCTCCCGGACTGCCACTGTGGATGGGGACGTTTGCTGACTTGATGTCGCTTCTGATGTGCTTTTTCGTACTGCTACTCTCGTTTTCAGAGATGGATGTACTGAAGTTCAAGCAGATTGCAGGTTCGATGAAATTTGCTTTCGGTGTACAAAACCGTTTGGAAGTTAAAGACATTCCGAAAGGGACAAGTATCATTGCGCAAGAGTTTAGACCCGGGCGACCAGAACCAACGCCAATTGACGTCATCATGCAGCAAACGATTGATATTACCCAGCAGACGCTCGATTTTCATGAAGGGGAATCAGACAGAGCGGGTGGCAATCAGCGTGACAAAGGAAAACAGACGGGCGGTAAATCGCCTGAAACGTCAACCAAAGATAACCAAAATACCGACCCGCAAGAGCAACAACAACAGCAGCAACAAGCTCAAGCCCAATCTCAAGAGCTTGAGGTGCTAGAGGAAGCGATTAAGAAAGCATTAGAGCGAGAAATTGCAGAGGGTGCGATTGAGGTTGAGAATTTAGGCCAACAGATCGTGATTCGAATCCGTGAGAAAGGGGCGTTCCCGGAAGGGTCGGCGTTCTTGCAGCCTAAATTTAGGCCTTTGGTACGGCAAATTGCTGACCTTGTAAAAGATGTTCCTGGGATTGTTCGTATATCAGGGCACACTGATGATCAGCGTCTTGATTCTGAGCTTTATCGTTCCAACTGGGATCTCTCGTCTCAACGAGCAGTATCTGTGGCTCAAGAGATGGAGAAAGTGAGAGGGTTCTCGCATCAGCGTCTAAGGGTTCGAGGCATGGCAGATACAGCGCCTTTGGGCCCGAATGATACGGCAGCTCAGCGATCTCGAAACCGCCGTGTAGAGATAAGCATCATGCAGGGTGAGCCTCTTTATAGTGATGAGGTTCCTTCGGTTATTCCGGAGCAATAGCGATGACTGAAAGCCAGTGATGAGTCAATCTCAAGCTCAGTGAAACGGAATCAAAAGGTGAGTGTTATGCTCACCTTTTTTCTATCTGCGTCCTCGTGTATAATCTTGCGCCCTTATAGAGCGGTTATTATCCAGCGACCATTGGAAACGATGGCAATGCAAGCAGATAACCATGTTGCGTGTACGCGATTAACTTGTGAAGTGAAGTATGAAATTTATTGTAAAGCCCCATCCAGAAATTTTTGTAAAAAGTGATTCGGTGCGCAAGCGCTTCACAAGGATTCTAGAGTGTAATATTCGTAACGTTCTACAGAGTCGTACTGAGTCTGTGGCGGTTTTTAACCGACGTGACCATATCGAAGTATCGGGGCAAACCGATGAATACTATAAAGAGACGCTTGAGGTATTAACTCAAACGCCTGGTATTCACCATTCGCTCGAAGTTCAGCAGTCTGAATTTAAAGATCTGCACGACATTTACGAGCAAGTGCTTGAATTGAATCGCCCGAACATTGAAGGCAAGACGTTCTCTGTACGCGCAAAACGTCGCGGTAAGCATGACTTTACATCGATTGAACTAGAACGTTATGTGGGTGGTGGTCTTAATCAAGCGGTTGAGAGTGCGAAGGTTAAATTGACTAAGCCTGAAGTGACGGTCAAGGTTGAAATCGCCAATGAAAAACTCAATCAGGTTATCGCTCGTCATAAAGGTTTAGGTGGTTTTCCACTTGGAACTCAAGAAGACCTATTGAGTCTGATTTCTGGTGGGTTCGACTCTGGTGTATCAAGCTACTTACACATTAAACGTGGTTCTAAGGTGCATTATTGTTTCTTCAATCTTGGTGGTCCTGCTCATGAGATTGGCGTAAAACAAGTCGCGTACTACCTTTGGAACAAGTACGGCTCTTCAGCAAAAGTGAAATTCATCTCCGTTGATTTCGATCCTGTTGTGGGTGAGATTTTAGAGAAGGTCGCTGACGGTCAAATGGGCGTGGTGCTCAAGCGCATGTTCATGCGTGCGGCGGGTCAAGTTGCTGAGAAGTTTGGCATTCAAGCTTTGGTGACGGGTGAAGCCCTTGGTCAAGTTTCGAGTCAGACACTGACCAACCTTCGTCACATCGACAACGTCACAGACACATTGATTCTTCGCCCACTGATTAACTGGGACAAAGAAGACATCATCGATTTGGCGCGTGACATCGGTACTGAAGACTTTGCGAAAACGATGCCTGAGTACTGTGGTGTGATTTCTAAGAAGCCAACGGTTAAAGCCGTCAAAGCGAAACTGGAAGCGGAAGAAGCGAAGTTCGATTTCTCTATTCTAGACGATGTTGTGACGAATGCTCGTGTGATGGACATTCGTGACATTGCGAAAGAAAGCGAAAAAGCGGCACCTGAAGTTGAGCATGTGCAAGAAGCTGACAGCAGCGCGATTGTACTTGATATTCGTAGCCCAGATGAGGAAGACGGTAATCCTCTAGAGATTGACGGCGTTGAAGTGAAGCACATTCCTTTCTTTAAGCTTGGTAGCAAGTTTGGCGACTTGGATCAATCTAAAGAATATCTACTGTACTGTGACCGCGGCGTGATGAGCCGTTTACAGGCACTGTATTTACAAGAGCAAGGTTATAGCAACGTTAAGGTTTATCGCCCATAGCGTTTTCAAGTTGATTGAGCCATTGTAATAATGCTGCTCAGTCGCTATTCATTGCTTTAGAACGCGGATCGTATTTATACGGTTCGCGTTTTTTTATGCATCCACGAAGGGCTGTGATTCGAAATGAAACAGTACAGGAAGGTTTGCTAGATAAAAAAACACCGCCATAAAGGCGGTGAAAGATAATTTGACAGACAGGTCAAAAATACAGGAAGTTGATTTTGTCCTTGGGTAACCAATACAAAATGTTGGTAGAAATCTACCTAACTCGAAATCCGAGTTTGCAAACACAACATTGCATTGCTAAGCCAATTGATTCTAGAGAGAATCAAGCCGTTCAGGCTAGCGCTGCGGGGTGAAATATAGAATTTCTCTGGCCGCTAGGCAATCGACAATTTATAATGTTTCAGATTAAAAAAACTAATCCATACTTTTGAGTGTTTCTATGTCCAGAAGATTGCCACCGCTTAACTCGTTAAAAGTGTTTGAAGCCGCCGCTCGGCACCTAAGTTTCACTCGCGCCGCCGAGGAATTATTCGTCACTCAGGCCGCAGTGAGTCACCAAATTAAGTCATTAGAAGAATTTTTGAGTCTCAAGCTCTTTCGTCGTCGAAATCGGTCACTTCTATTGACGGAAGAGGGGCAAAGTTACTTCCTCGATATAAAGGACATCTTCTCTTCACTCGCAGAAGCGACAGACAAGGTTTTAGAACGAAGTGAAAAGGGGGCATTAACGATCAGCCTTCAACCGAGTTTCGCTATTCAGTGGCTGGTGCCTCGGTTGGCCGATTTTAACCTTCAGCAGCCAGATATTGATGTCAGAATCAAAGCCGTGGATATGGATGACGGCTCTCTGACGGATGATGTCGATGTGGCTATCTACTATGGCCGTGGAAATTGGCCAGGGCTACGTGCCGATAAACTGTATCAAGAATATCTCGTACCACTGTGTTCCCCTGCATTACTGCTCGGCAGCAAGCCTCTAGAGACACTGGAAGATCTCAAGTTGCATACCTTGCTTCATGATACGTCTCGAAAGGATTGGAAGCAGTTTACAAAGCAATATGGGCTTGAGGGAGTCAACGTTAATCATGGCCCAATCTTTAGCCATTCAACGATGGTGCTACAAGGCGCTGCACACGGGCAGGGGATTGCACTTGGCAATAATGTACTGGCACAACCTGAACTTGAAGCTGGGCGCTTAATTGCCCCGTTTGATGAGAAGTTTGTAACGAAGAATGCATTTTATGTGGTTTGTCATGATAAACAGGCGGACATGGGGCGCATTGCGACTTTTAGAGATTGGATGCTAGCGAAAGCACAAAGTGAACAAGAGGTATTTTTAGATGAGTAGTTTTCTTGTCGATGAGAATTTAGAAGCGAGTGAGTCAAAGCCACTGTTTATTTTTGCCCACGGTGCTGGCGCCGACATGAGTCATGACTTCATGCAACAGATTGCCAAAGGCTTAGCAAATAATGGTATTAAAGTGGTTCGTTTTAATTTCCCTTATATGGTGAAACGCGCTGAAGATGGGAAGAGACGCCCACCCGATCGCGCACCTAAGTTGCTAGATGCCTATCGAGAGGTCATTTTAGAGCTAACGAATAAGCCCGTTGTGATTGGCGGAAAATCGATGGGGGGGCGCATGGCAAGCCTTCTCGCTGAGGAGCCTTTGGTTGCTGGCATTGCTTGTTTGGGGTACCCATTTCACCCGCCAGGTAAGCCGGAAAAATACAAAGGTGAGCATTTAGCGACGCTCGATAAACCTTGTCTGATATTACAAGGCGAGCGCGATACGATGGGAAAACGAGAAGAGTTCGATGAATTTGAGCTCTCTAAAAGTATTCACGTTGAGTTTTTACCTGATGGTGATCATAGCTTAAAGCCTCGTAAGCGATCGGGCTTTACCGAAGAGCAGAACATTGCAATAACGGTCGAGAAGCTCAGTCAGTTCATCTTTGAGGTGAGTAAGCAGCATCTAGACAACAAAACACAGGAAGGGACATACAATGCGAAGTAAGTCATTACTTACATTTTGTGGCTTATCAGGGCTGATATCAGTGGCTTTAGGGGCATTCGCCGCCCATGGCCTGAAATCGATGCTAGCGCCTTACCTAATTGGGGTGTTCGAGACTGGAGTGCAGTATCAGTTCATCCATACATTGGCCATTGCACTTTGCGCCATTTTGATCCAGATAAATATTAGTCAAAAAGCGCGAAAGTATTTTTTCCTTGCTGCAATTTGCTTTATTATCGGCATCCTTTGTTTTAGTGGCAGTCTTTATGCGCTAGCACTCACCGGAATTAAATGGTTTGGACCCGTTACACCGTTTGGTGGACTACTCTTTATCATCGGCTGGGGGCTTTTTACTGTCGCCGCACTACAGTTAAAAGAGGTTAACAAGTGAAATACGTAATGCTCTATTGCCGCTCTGGTTTTGAGAAAGAGTGTGCAGGTGAAATTCAAGATAAGGCGAATCACTTAGAGGTGTATGGCTTTCCTCGCGTAAAGAAAAATACCGGTTACGTCGTTTTTGAGTGTTACCAAGATGGCGATGCCGCTAAGCTTATCAAAGCGATCGATTTTCAAACGCTTATTTTTGCTCGCCAGATGTTCGCGGTTGCTGCTGAACTGACTGAGTTACCAAGCGAAGATCGTATCTCTCCAATTCTTAATGAGTTGAGCGACGTGGAAGGTTTCCCTCGCTGTGGCGATATTCGTATTGAAACGCCAGACACCAATGAAGCGAAAGAGCTACTCAAGTTCTGTCGAAAGTTCACCGTGCCGATGCGTCAAGCGATGCGCGGAAAGGGTTTACTGTTTACCAAAGACAGCCCTAAGAAACCTGTGCTGCATATCTGCTTTGTGGCGCCAGGTCACTGTTATGTTGGCTATTCTTACCCGAATAATAACTCTCAGTTCTTTATGGGGATCCCACGGCTTAAGTTTCCAGCAGACGCACCAAGCCGCTCAACATTGAAGCTAGAAGAAGCGTTCCACGTATTCATTCCTCGCGATGAGTGGGATGAGCGATTGGCTTCTGGCATGTGGGGTGTCGATCTTGGCGCGTGTCCGGGTGGTTGGACTTATCAATTAGTGAAGCGCTCTATGTTTGTTCACTCTGTGGACAACGGCATGATGGCTGATAGCCTAATGGAAACCGGACAGGTTAAGCACCACCAAGTGGATGGCTTTAAATTTGAACCTGACCGTAAGAATATCACTTGGTTAATCTGCGACATGATTGAAAAACCATCTCGTGTGGCTCAGTTGATGGGCGAATGGATCATCAGTGGCTGGGCGAAAGAAGCAATCTTTAACCTCAAGCTGCCAATGAAAGGTCGCTATGATGAAGTATTGCAAGATATTGAAAACTTAAAGCAGTTCCTGAGCGAAAATGACGTGAAATACAGGCTGCAAGCAAAACATCTTTACCATGATCGCGAAGAGATAACGGTTCACCTGCAGTGTCTATCGAACATTTCTCCACACTAGCGATAGCGCAATAAGTTAAGCAGTAAAGTGAACGAAAGTTGTTAGGTACTGTTGATAGAAGCCCGTCAAACATTCCACATAGGAAGCGCGATGGGCTTTTTGTTGGCTGTTGTATAAAGACTTTAAGCCTGACAGCGAGAGAGTACTCTTGTTTTGAGAAGGCTCTCTAAATAAGAGATTTATCGTGTCTAAGAGCCGAATCTCAGATCTTGAAGGTTAAAACCTAGATCAATATCGGTTTTCAATGCGCACACGGTTTTGCAGGTACGGGCAGACTCGATGTGTTCATCAAACTTCTTACGATACTTAGCCGGAAGATCCTCTGCGAGATACGCTTGCTCAATATCAGGATACCGAGTCAGGATCTCTTTCGCTGCTTTCGGCCCTACACCTGGAATGCCTGGCACTTGGCTTGAGCTAATGCCGGTTAGCCCCCAATAGTCTGCCAGTTGACTCGGCTTTACGCCAAACTCCTGTTCAATAAAAGGTTCATCCAACCAGCGATGTTGAAAGTAATCCCTGATTTGCAGGGTAGGAGAGAGCAGTTGGCAATAGCCTTTATCCGTAGAGATAATGGTGACCTTCTCACCATGCTTTGCAACCTTAACGGCCAGTGTCGCAACTAAGTCATCAGCTTCATCACCATCAGACAGCAGCGAGTCGATACCGAGTTCCCACCACGCTTGCTGGATTTTATCTAAACCATGCATTAAAGGTTCAGGCATGGGTTTTCGGTTTTCTTTGTACTTTGGCAGAACTTCCGCGCGCCAACCTCTATCTTGTAAGTGGTGATCAAATACCGCAATGATATGAGTTGGGTTCGTCTCATTAATAATGCGTTTTAGGGTACGGTTGGTTGTTTCAATGGTTCTGGCTATGTCTGCAGGATCCGGTTGCGCAGAGTGGACGCGCCTAATGAGGTTCAGCGCATCGATGATCACTAGGTGTATAGACATAACGTTCCAAAAAATAAGGGCTTAATCAGCCCTTATTGTAATGAATCAGAGGTAGATTGCCACACTTGCAGCGCTTAACACTGATGAGAGTGGCTTGTTTAATCTACCATTACCGTTATTTAAAGCCCTCTTCACCCGTCGCTATTTTATAGCAAGGCACATAGTCAGAACCGCCCGGCAGTTTCATCCTATGCTGGTCAACAAAATCATTGAGTAAGGTATCCATTTTCTTCATCAGCACGGCATCGCCATTGATGGTAAATGGCCCATGGCGTTCAATTTCTTGAATACCTTCTGCTTTGACATTACCCGCGACAATTCCAGAAAACGCCTGTCGCAGTGACGCTGCAAGATTTTCAGGGCGTTGATCCAGGTGAAGATCAAGGCTCGCCATACTGTCGTGAGTAGGCTCAAAAGGAAGTTGAAATTCAGGTGCAATCTTAAGAGACCAGTTAAAGCTGTAGGCATCGCCAGTCTCTTTTCGATATTGTCGAACGTCAGGCATCGATTGACTGATGATTTGCGCGGCTTTTTCTGGATCATCGATAACGATTTGGTAGTGTTTTTGCGCTTCTTCACCCAACGTATCACCAATGAACTGATCAATGGAGCGGAAGTACGCCTCACTTTCTTTGGATCCAGTGAGTACGATTGGGAGTGGTTGTTCAGCGTTATCTGGGTGCATCATGATCCCCAGAATATACAGAAGCTCTTCCGCTGTTCCTGGGCCACCAGGGAAAATGATGATGCCATGCGCCATGCGAACAAACGCCTCGAGACGTTTTTCAATGTCAGGCATGATCACCAGTTCATTCACAATCGGGTTGGGTGGCTCTGCGGCAATAATGGATGGCTCGGTTAATCCAAGATAGCGACGCTCTTCATAACGCTGCTTAGCGTGGCCAATCGCAGCGCCTTTCATTGGCCCTTCCATTGCGCCAGGCCCGCAACCTGTACAGATGTTAAGCTCACGCAAACCAAGTTCGTGTCCAACCTCACGAGTGTATTGATACTCTGTTGGATTGATTGAATGTCCACCCCAACAGACGACAAGGTTAGGTTCGATACCCGGTGTCAGTGCGCCCGCATTACGCAATATTCCAAATACAAGGTTGGTCATGTGGGTGCTATTGGTGAGGTTCAGGCGTTGGTTGTCTGCGAGGTGCATATTCACGTAGACGATGTCACGCAAGACAGAAAATAGATGTTCTTGTATCCCTTTTATAATGTTGCCGTCGACAAAGGCATGTTCAGGTGCGTTGCTTAGCTCTAGCTTTATTCCGCGCTCTCGGCGAACAACGTTTACATCAAAGGATTTATACTTTTCAAGTAGCTCTTTGGAGTTATCGGTATGGCTGCCCGAATTCAGCACTGCCAGAGTACAATTTCGATATAGCTGATAAAGATCGCTAGAGGCTGTTTTTTTAAGGCGCTCAACTTCAAGTTGAGAAAGCAGATCCATGCTGCCTGCAGGGCTAATATGAGTAATCATAATCGCCTCCTTTCTAGTAGAGAAATAGACACACCTGAAGAAAAGTAAGGTGTACTCATTATCTTAGCAAAGAAATTCACGATATAACTATTTGAAAACATTAAATCATTAAAAACGTGTTACAGAGTTAGGAATAGAAGGGAAAAGAAAGTAAGCGTCGATGTTAATAAAAATTGGATTCGCTGGTTGGAGCGAAAAATAGAAGGTGGTGGCGCTATTTCCAAACGATTTGGTTTGAGCCCAAATTCTTGGCTTCTGAAAGATTACGATTGATGCGATCCAGTACTTCTTCAGGTGTATCAGCGTCTTTAAACAATGTGCTGCTGGCGGATAGTGTAATCGTGATGTTTTTGTCTTTGAACTTAAAGGGTAACTTGCTGACTTGTCTTTGAATGGTTTGAATGATTTTGTAGCATTCATTATCCGTGTGCTCAGGAAGCAGCAATACAAACTCTTCACCGGCGTATCGCGCAACAGTATCGGTATCAGAGATCTCTTTAGAGATGGTTCGCGCGATAATCTTGAGCGCTTTGTCTCCCGCCACATAGCCGAAACTATCGTTAATCGCTTTGAATTTATCGATATCTAAGAGGACAACTCTCAAGTTGTGTTGTGCTCTGATCCAGCGGCGGTACTCTAGCTCCATTCGGTCATTGAAGGCCGTGCGGTTGTAAACCTTAGTTAATGGATCGAGCAGCATACGTTGTGCCTGGTCTTCTAAGCGACGACGATGATCTTGAGTTAAACCTGATAGTGCTTCTAGCTGTTGTTTACCATAACCCATGCGTTCGATCAGGGCCTGCTCGCGTTCTTCTGCATGATTCAATCGCTCTGACAACGAAGCGAGTTGTGATAATAGAGGATTCATCTCTTGTTTTAATGCTTGAAGATCGGTTGAATCGCTAACGGTGGACTTGGATTTTACGACGAGTGCATCCAGTTCTTGGTTTATCTCTTGTCGTTGTTCAAAGTAGCTTTGGCTTTGGTCAACACTCTGCGCTGCACTTTTTAGCGTCGAGGAGAGCGATGAATTCACTTGCTCTAAGAATTGTTCCGATGTCTTACGTTCAAAGTTGGTTCCATCAATAACAAGCTTTAGAACCTGTAAAGTCAGTTCTAATAGTGATTGAGTCGAAACGCCGAGTAATAATTTCGCGCGGATATCGGTCAGTAAATCTCCAGATTCCCCTTCGAAGTCTAGCTCTGTGATTACGTGCTGAAGTTCATCAGATAAACGAGCCAATAGTTCTTTATCAGCTGCGCTGTTAATTTCGGTTAACGCGGTATCAGGATTGGATGTGATGATTTTGATGGAACGTTCATAGATGGCAAGAAGTTGCAGAGCATGAGTTGAGCCTTTCGACTTTTGTGCTCCTGAGTAGCTCAGTAGATCTCTTAGGTCGCGTTTTAGCCTAGGCGGTAGCCCAGTAACGCGCAAGAGTGTCTCTCCACTATGCTTGACTTGAGAATCAAGTTGAACCGTCTTTTTTTCCATAGCCAACGTCTGTTGTTTCAGCATTCGTTCCAATACGGCAAGTTTGGGTATTAGCGTGCTGATATCTTTTTGTTGCTCAAGCGAATGTCGTAACTCGGCTAGGTTGCTGCTTAGCTTTGAATTCTCTTCACCACAGGCATAACTGAGAGATGCAACTATACGCTTAAGAACGTTTTGCTCTCTTCTAAATTTGAACGATGAATCTCGTTGTGTCAAACGAACTTGTTCAAGTTCTCTTTTCAGCTGAAGTAGCTCTATTTCTATTTCTTTTTCGAGAACGCCCATGAAATCTTAACTACAAATCCATTACATGAAGATCAAATAGGATCTTATTAACTATTTCATCGATAATAACAAAATAATTCAATACGTCACTGAAACAAAGGCTTGAACGCGCAGCTTTTACCCATCTTTTAATAATTTTTTGATGCTGTCCTCATTCTTGTAAGAAGAATGGACCTTTATTAAGCCTTGATTTATTGCATGTTTGCAGGCTTTGCGGATATTTCCGGTCGCTAAGCTGGCCGCTGGCGCATTATCAATGGCCTTTAAATAGACCCATTGGCTTGAATGTTCTTTCATGCTGAGCGTGCGTGCGACACTCGTTGACATCAGAAGGAGATCGATCAGCTCCTTGTCATTTATCGCCGTGTAGGCTCTTGGTAAGAAGGGATAATCAGCAATGCCTATCCTAACTATCTGGGTGAGAGACTGCTCAGATTCAAACTCTTGTAACCAACCTTGAACCTTATTAAATATGTACTCTGGGTCAGTGTTGTCTTTATTTTGTGGTTCGATGTAAAGCAAATTTGCATCAGAAAAGTGGTAGATCCGTGCAGGTGGTGCGATCTTCGTTTTTAGGAAGCGGCCAAAAGATTCTTCGAGTTTTAGCCCGTCTTCGTAACCATTTTGAAGATACATATTTCTAAGAAATGGAATATCAATCAGAACAAACTTGAGTCGGTCGTTGAGCGGTTCATAGATCAACTCTCCAAATTGCCATTGCTCTAGCTGCTGCGAGGTTTGCGCAAGTGCGGTTGGCAGAGAGTCATTGAGCATGCGCAGGTTAGGCAGTGTTGAGCGCGAATGGGTCGATAACGCATCACTGAGCGATTTATTGTCCATCGTCAGTTTCTGGATGACATACCCGCGACGAAGTAACACGATGAAAATTAGTACACCAATCGTGAACAGTGCCCACGATATTCGTCTTGATTCCACGAACTTATTATTGATCTCTATGAGTTCTTCTTGTTGTCCGGCTAGATGTAATGTTTGTTCAACAAACTCTTTTTGCTGACGAAAAGCTTCTTCGTTAATAAGGTTAAGAGACTGCTGCTGAATGCGAGAAAGCGAGTTGTATTGCTTTAAGTTTTCCAGAGATTTGTCTAACTCTCCACTCTGTTCATGACCAAGATACAGCATCTGATAAGCTTCTGATTGGATGGCAATGTCTTTCAGTTCCACGCCAAGTTCCAGAGCCTCATTTGCGTAGGCGTACACCAATTTGGGTTCTAATTTATGGTAGGCAAGGCCGGCATTCAGCAGCAGAGCCTCTGCTTTTAATGTCGGTATGCTTGCGTATTCGAGCAGGTTTTCAGCGCGATTTAAATATTGCTCTGCTAATGAGAAGTTGAATAGCTGCAAATAGGTTGCTGCAAGAGACAGCCTGATATCGATGACATTTTCAATCTTGTTGACCTTTCTTTCATGGTCAATCACGTTGAAATAGTGAACCAACGCCAGGTTGTATTTGGATTGTTGAAAGTAGATATCACCCATCTGTTTTAGAACGTCAGCTAAAACCGTTGAACTCTGATAGTTGTCATAAAAATCAGCGGCTTGAGATAAATGCCTCAAGGCGATGTCAAAGACTTTTCGTTCATAGAAAAGTCGAGCTAATAGTCGATTAACGGCGGCAAGTTGCGCGCTAGAGTTATCCTCAATGGCTTGCCAATAACTGATCAATAGCATCGAAAGCGCGTGGTTATACAGCTTATGATTGAGAAAGTGTTCGCCGACTGAAATGTGGTAGTTGATGTACGTCGATTTCGATTTCAGCGAATCTACGTACGGCTTTACCTTTTCAAAATATTGGTTAGCAAGGTCGATTTTCCCGTCGTAAGACGCGATCTTGGCTTTAAGCATAAAGATTCGATAATAGATGACGCGGGCAAATTGATCGGCGTGCTTTATGTCTGTGTACCTTAACTGAATATCTTCAATCGCTTTATTGGCTTTGTCAGATTGACGAGACTGAAGCCATACCAACTCAGTATGTTGCAGTTTTACACTCAAAGAGAGGTAGTGCAGTCGATATTTTTCAGCAAGTTGAGAGGCTTCATTAAGGTGAGTGAAAGCGGCGGTTGTATTCCCTAACTTATATTCTGCTTGAGCGAGAATCGTCAGTGCGTCGATGGTGCTGGCAGGTGTTCGCAACGTGCTGTCGTTTTCATCGCGATTCATTGCGGAGGGATTTTCACTTGGATCCGTGATTAGCTTACGCTGACTTAGGTAGTTCAACGTAAGCGCTTTTGCTTGCGCTGGCACAATATCGAGAGAGCTACTGGCTTCGTTTAGTGTTGCTGACGAGTAGACAGTAGCGTTTGCAGATATTGAAAATAGGCAAACGATGAAGCAAAAAGCTCTCATCCAGCGCATAAATAGCATTTGGTAATATTCCTTATTGACGCGCCATTCGCTTGTTATCAGCGGGCATTGAATTGTCAGATGAACGATAAGGGTTAATGTCTAAGCCACCGCGTCTTGTGTATCGTGCATAAACCGTTAAGCGAGTCGGCTTACAATATTTCATGATATCGGTGTAGATGCGCTCGACACACTGCTCGTGAAACTCATTGTGCTCACGAAAAGAGACAATGTATCGTAGCAGAGCTTCGCGGTTGATTTTTTGACCTTGATATTGGATCTCAACACTTCCCCAGTCTGGCTGGTTGGTAATCAGGCAATTCGATTTTAATAAGTGGCTGTGCAGTGCTTCTTCAACCACCTCGTCGCTGGTTGAGTTTGCTAACAGTGTATCGTCGAAGTCATAGTTATTGATTTCGACGTCTTGTTCATCAATACAATCACCTTTCATCGATACAATGGTTTGTCCGCTGTAATCCGTGACAGGAAAAATATTCAATGTGACCGACTCACCAGCACAAGCAGAAAGATCCGCTTGTAGGCGCTTCGAAACGGCTGCCCAATCGTCAAATTTGGTTTGGTTAAAGCTATTCAGGTATAACTTGAACGACTTTGATTCGATGAGATTCGGGCTAGTGGCTGGTATGGCGATTTCGCCCACAGCGACCTGAGGTAAACCTCGGCTATTGAGCCAAGAGAGTTCGTACATAGTCCAAATATCACAGCCTAGAAATGGAAGGCTATCACCAAGGTTCAAGTCATCACGATTCAAGCTACGCGGCACAGGTTGCAGTAAGCTCGCATCATATTGATTGGTATATTGCGTTTTTTGGCCTAACGTCAGGCCCGCAAGCTCCTTGGCATCAGAATATTTGCTCATACTTTGTCTTAAATTAGATTAGAATGGCGAGAATTTTACGCAATCCCCACCGAACTGTCATTAAATGATGCACTTGTTCTTGGGTAATCGCTTACTCATAATTTGGAGACAATAATGACTTCTCATACCGCTCAAGCGCTTTTCTCTTTTAGCCAAAGGTATTTAGAGGCGTATCAAGCTGCGCATGACTCTCTTCCTAAAAATGAAGACCTCTATGAGCTAGTCTCACCTTGTGTCGAGAAAAAATTAGAAGACAGTGTGCTATGGAAAGCGTATCCACGAGAAAAAAGTGCAGATTTCACCAATGTTGAAAATGGCATTGAACTCACTCTTCATGACGACATCAAGACCTTTTATGGTAGCCAATACAGCGCTGACATGAATGCTAAATGGGACGGTAATGAGCTGACTCTTTTGCAAGTATGGAGCGATGACGACTTCGTTCTATTGCAGGAGAATATTCTTGGCCACCTAGTGACTCAGCGCCGATTGAAATTAAAGCCAACGGTTTTTATTGCGGCCACTGACGCCGAACTGGACGTTATCTCCATCTGTAACCTGTCTGGGAACGTCATCCTTGAAAGGTTAGGAACCGATAAACGCGATGTATTAGCGGAAGACATTGTTGAGTTTTTAACGAAATTGGAACCTGAAGTGTAGGCCCGGCTACAAGTCACACACTATCTCACTATTTTTAGATTCCGACTTTCAGGAATCAATTTTTGCTTTGGACTGAATAATGTACGTTGTTGAACTGCAATTTGAATGCTTTGATAACACGACCGTGAGTGCGGTAGATAAGGCGGTAAATGGCCTGATGGATGCTTTGCGGTATAACGGGCAAGTGCTGGGAAGAGAGTTCCCTATCGTTATGGGGGAGGGGGAGTTTTTCGTACGTGTTGTTTGCCCTGAAGAAGACAGTTTACACCCGAAACACCACTCTGATTTTGTAAAGGTGTGCATTAATCGTTTATCTAACGCGAGCCTATTGGCACCCAAAATGCGATTGCTCGGCCGAGATCTAAACTCAGAAGAAACCGCAGAAGAAGAGAAGCCAAGTTGGCAAATCCTTTACACCACGTTTGTTCATACCTGCTCACCACTGAGAAGTGGAGAAACCTTGCTGCCCATCCCATTGTATCGCAATCCGGCGACATTCAACGGTGATCATAAAGCGCTGATCAAATGGCAAACAGAGTGGCAAGCGTGTGATGAAATCCAAATGGCAGGCAGCTGCAAAGCCGAATACGCCACTCAAAAAGAAATCTGTGATGTGGATAGCTTGCTGTTTCGTCGCGGCTGGGATTTGAGAGGGCGCATAGAATACCTCACACAAGTTCCGACGTACTACTATCAGTACCGAGTAGGCGGTGAGAGCCTAGAGAAAGAGAAGCAGCGTAAATGCCCCAAATGTGGCGGTGAATGGCTACTTGATGAGCCAGCACATGAGATGTTCCACTTTAAGTGCGATGACTGCCGTATTGTGTCAAATATCTCTTGGGATCAAATCAAAACCTATCATAACTAGGACGCTGCTCCCCTAGTATACGGTTTAGGATTGCTAGGTCTTCAGACAAGAAAAAGCCGATAGGTTCTCACTGTAATAGTGGAAAATATCGGCTTTTTTATGCATTGAATTATTGAGTTTGAACACGCTGAGACGCGCTCGTCCTCTTAATAAAACTTATGTGCTATGGGTGATTACCAACCCTTAACAACGCCACCTTTAAAGATTTCAGAAGCTGCGTTATACACTTCTTCAGTTTGGTACGCTTTTACGAAGTTCTGCACGTTTTCAGCGTCTAGGTTATCTTCACGAGAAACGATCAGGTTTACGTATGGAGACTCTTTGTCTTCAACGAAGATACCGTCGTTTTGTGGTGTTAGGTCAATTGAGCTCGCGTAAGTTGTATTGATGATAGACAGCGCCACATCATCAAGAGAGCGAGGTAGTTGTGCTGCATCTAGCTCAACAATTGTAATGTTTTTCGGGTTAGTCACGATGTCACGAACGGTTGCGAGTAGACCAGCGCCTTCGCGAAGTGTGATAAGACCTTGTTGCTCAAGAAGAAGCAGAGAGCGACCTAGGTTAGTTGGATCGTTTGGAACGGCAATGCGAGCGCCATCAGCGATTTGTTCAACAGAGTCCACTTCTTTTGAGTAACCAGCAATCGGGTATACAAACGTGTTACCAGCAATCGTGATTTTGTAGCCACGGTCTGTCACTTGCTGATCTAGGTATGGCTTGTGTTGGAATGCATTGATATCGATAGAGCCATCATCCAGCGCCGCGTTTGGCGTTACATAGTCTGTGAACGTCACGAGTTCAACATCTAGGTCGTATTGCTCTTTAGCGATTTTCGCTGCAACTTCAGCTACTTGAGCTTCTGCACCCGCCATAACGCCCACTTTAATCTTGCTGCTATCCGCTGCTTTATCGCCACAACCAGAAAGAACAAGAGCAGAAGCTGCTGCTGCGATAGTTAGTAAACCTTTAAGGTTAAATTTCATGATTATCTCCTTATCAAAAAATGAAAATCTTGTTTTCGCGGCTTCTCAATGACGATGCATTTGAGAATGCTCACGGGAATTTGTCTTTTTGTGTTTTATCTGTGAATTACTTTATCTGTAAATTGTTTATTGATGACTGGCTTTTATCGATGATCGACGCGGCGAACGATCGTATCGCCAATCGATTGAATGATTTGCACCAGTACGATTAACATAACGACCGTGACGCCCATGATGACAACATCATATCGGTGGAATCCGTAACGTATGGCGACATCACCTAAACCACCACCACCAACCGTTCCCGCCATCGCTGAATAACTGACAAGAGTGACAAGAGTAATTGTGACCGCGTTAATAATGGTCGGCAGTGCTTCCGGTAGTAGAACTTTCGTTATGATTTGTGTCGGTGTTGCCCCCATTGATTGCGCGGCTTCAACCAAACCAGTCGGAACCTCTAAAAGGGCCCCTTCAATTAAGCGAGCCACGAATGGAATCGCGCCAATCGTTAGTGGAACAATCGCAGCTGTTGTACCAATGAAGGTACCCACAAGCAATTTGGTGACGGGAATAATCGCGACCATCAGAACCAAGAACGGGACAGAACGGCCAATGTTCACAATGGCACCAAGAATGGCGTTAAGCTTGGTGTTTTCCAGCAAGCCACCTTTTTTGGTCGTGTGCAAAATAACACCCAGTGGAATGCCTACGCCAAACCCGACGATACCGGCAACGCCGACCATGTAGATGGTTTCCCATGTCGCACCAAGCAACAGGTTGCCATTTAGGTTTAGCCAATCCGCTACAGTTGCTAAAAAACTGGTATTAAAGGACATAACCGAGTACCTCTACTTTTACTTTATGCTCGCGCAAAAATTCGATTGCTGAGTTGTCGTCTTGTTCGTTACCAAAGAATTCAGCCACCATCATGCCGAATTTTACACCGCCCGCGTAATCCAGATCTGAGCTTAAAATGCTGACATCAATGTCAAACTGACGGGTAATTTGAGACATTAGAGGCGCATCGACCGTTTCGCCGGTAAATTCTAAACGAACTAATGGGTAGCTCCCTTCGACGCGTGTTTCTTGAAGGCGAACTTGATAGTCTTCAGGAATCGTAAGATCGAGTGTTGAACGAATGAATTGATGCGCAAGTTCTGTTTTAGGGTGAGCAAAAATTTCGCCAACCGTGCCTTTTTCAACCAACTCTCCATCACCAATAATGGCGACTTCATGGCAGATTCCCTTGACTACATCCATCTCGTGGGTGATGAGAAGAATCGTGATATTCAGTTTGTTATTGATTTCACGAAGTAGTTCTAGGATGGATTGTGTTGTTGCAGGATCAAGAGCGCTGGTCGCCTCATCACACAACAGTACTTTAGGGTCTGAGGCTAACGCTCTTGCGATCGCGACACGCTGCTTCTGACCGCCACTTAGGTTGGCAGGGTAGGTGTCGCGTTTATCTGCTAGGCCAACCAGTGTTAGCAATTCACTGATTTTACTTTCAATGTGTTCTTTACTTTGACCTGCAAGCTCGAGAGGCAGTGCAATGTTATCGAACACAGTGCGAGAAGAGAGCAAGTTGAAGTGCTGGAAGATCATACCAATGTTACGGCGCGCTTCACTCAGCTCAGACTTACTTAGCTGAGTTAGGTCAACACCATCAACAATAATAGAGCCCGTAGTTGGTGCGGAAAGCATGTTTACGCAGCGAATCAGGGTGCTTTTCCCTGCACCTGACGAGCCAATCACACCAAAAATGGTGCCTTGAGCAATGTGTAGGTCAATGTCTTTTAGCGCCACTATCTCTTTAGTGCCTTGATAAAAAACCTTATTTACTTGATTTATCTCAATCATTTTCTTTCCTGTGCAGGGACAACAGAATAATATTTTGAACTGTATCTCATTTAGTAGTGGATGCTATGGTGTTCAATGAATCAAGTCAATAGATATTTTTACGTCTAGACGTCTAAACGTTCGTTTGTTCTAGTATCAAAAGTAATTAGATAGTGATGAAAGAAATAAAGCGTGCGATAATTCCTCACAATATTAAGAAGATTGAGTATTTATTTTGGCCAAACCTGCATTGTTTTTAGACCGAGATGGCGTGATTAACATTGATCATGGCTATGTCCATGATGAGCATTCTTTTGAATTTGTTGAGGGCGTTTTCGAAGCGACTAAGCAACTTCAGGATATGGGGTATATGCTTGTATTAGTCACTAACCAATCAGGTATTGCGCGCGGCATGTTTGATGAAGAGCGTTTCCTTTCGTTGACTCAGTGGATGGATTGGAACTTTGTTGATCATGGTGTCGAATTTGATGGTTTCTATTACTGTCCGCATCATGCTGAACATGGTGTTGGGAAATACAAAGAAGAGTGTGACTGCCGAAAGCCAAAGCCAGGTATGTTTATCTCTGCTCGAGACTTCTTAAAGATAGACATGTCTAAGTCAGTCATGGTCGGAGATAAAGCCGAAGATATGATGGCTGCCGAGGCGGCGGAAGTTGGCACTAAAATTCTAGTGCGTACAGGAAAGCCTGTGACGGACAAAGGTGAAGCCTTAGCCACGACCGTGCTCGATAGCATAAGAGATGTTCCTGCCTATCTATCGAAATAAGAGGTCGCCTAGCGGCCTTTTTTGTTTGTCCTGTCTTGTTTATTGTACGAAAAGTAACAGTGAGAAAAGCGAGTAAAAGGTAGGAGGTTACTATGTTAAAACGACTGACGGTTTTAACAATGTTAGGCTTTGTTTTGGTGGGGTGTTCTCAATCGACTCATGGTGACATGAACGTAGATGAGAGCTTGTTCCACGCATATCAATGTGAGTCTGAACAATATTTTGATGTTGCGTATATACCAGACAGTGACATTGCCATTTTACGTGTTGTTGACAAGGAGTACGCGTTGATTCGTATTCGCTCCGGCTCTGGGGCGAGGTACATTCTGAATGATGGGACAGCAGACGTTGAAAACCCAATTACGCTGCGAACCAAAGCCGATGACGCTCGCTTAGAGTATCATCAGCAAGTTTACAAAAACTGTAAAACACAATAAGTTATAAGCCTTGTGGTATCGGTAAGCCTTCAAGTTTACCGATACGATTTTCTTTTGCCTCTACCTTCAGATAAGTATGACCAAAAAACTCACCATTCATGATATCGCTAAGCTTTCGGGCGTCGGTAAATCGACGGTTTCACGCGTGCTAACTAATGATCCCAAGGTTAAGCCTGCGACACGCGAGAAAGTGGAGCAGATCATCAGAGAGTCAGGTTACGTGCCCTCTAAGTCGGCGCAATCAATGCGTGGTGGAAGCCAAAAAGTGGTTGGGGTCATCATCTCTCGTCTTGATTCTCCATCAGAGAATAGAGCGGTGGGCAGTATGCTCAACACGATCTACGCAGCGGGCTATGACGCGGTGATCATGGAGAGTCAGTTCGACAGAGAAAAAACCAATGAGCACCTAGACGTGCTGAAAAAACGCAATGTCGATGGCGTCATTGTGTTTGGATTCTCCGATCTTGATACCGAAAAATTAGGCATCTGGCAGGGAAGATCGGTTGTGATTGCGATGGATACAGAGGTTACCTCTTCGATTAACTACGACAATCACGGTGTCATTGAGCATGCCTTGCAGCATTTAGTGGATCTTGGCTTGAGTGAGATCGCCTTTATTGGTGTTGATCCGAGTGATAAAACGACGGGTAAACTCCGCTTAGATGCGTATCTGGCTTGGTGTCATGATCATCAGCGTTCGCCCAACTATCAAACTGGGCAATTACACCATGAAAGCGCCTATCAGTTGACAGACAAGGTGTTGACCGATTCAACACAGGCGATAGTTTGCGCCAGCGATACGTTAGCGCTTGGCGTTATCAAGAAGCTGCAAGAACTTGGTCGTGAAGATGTTATGGTCACCGGTGTGGGGGGAAATGAACTTCTCTCTTTCTTATTTCCTAAAGTTCACAGTATCGATCCTGGCTATACTCTTGCTGGCCAACAGGCTGCTAACCTTCTGATATCTCATATAAATGGCGATTCGGAACTTGTTCACATCACTCAGCCCCCGGTTATTTCGTAACCCATTAATTTCTATTTGAATTAAAATTATACTGTGATCCTACTCAATTAATGGGACTGTTCCCATTTTTGTTTGGTTTTCGATCTGGCAAACTGCACATTAATTCATGGGAATGTTCCCATTTATTGTTTCCATAGATTGAAACGAACTTGAGTGATACTCCAAAAGGTGGATAAGGATATGAGCAAGATAGCGAGACAAGACGTAGCGCGTCTTATACAACTGGTCGGTGGTAGCGACAATATTGCCAGTGTCAGTCACTGCTTAACACGACTTCGCTTCGTACTAAACGACACAGAAAAAGCAGATACAGCGGCTCTAGAGGCGTTAAGCCTGGTAAAAGGGTGTTTTACCAATGCGGGCCAATTTCAGGTTGTGATTGGTACTGAGGTGGATGAGGTTTATGCGATTCTGATTGACCTATCAGGAAAGTCGGAAGCGTCTAAAGATGAATCGAAACTGGCTGCTCGCCAAAACATGAATATCCTAGAGCGTGGCATTTCTCATCTCGCTGAAATTTTTGTTCCATTATTGCCTGCCATTATCACGGGTGGTTTGATTCTCGGGTTCCGTAACG
>NZ_MCWZ01000334.1 GCF_002877365.1 Vibrio sp. 10N.261.55.A7 | reverse complement strand
TCATAATTCACTACACATACCCTATTTAAAAATCAAAAACATATAAAACAGCCAATAATAAAACAACTTTAAAATACGGTTTTAAATTGATACAGTCAAATATCATAGTCACATTTGGACATAAACTCATGAGTGAAAAAACTATTGAAGAAAGAATGAAATGGCTTAACCCTGATGATAAACATTTAGCAGATTGGTTCAGAGCTTATGCAGATAGTCGAGAATGGATCTGTGAATATGTATATAAAGAAGATCAATACATTGGCCTAATCGATAGCAGTAACGCTATATTTTGTGAAAAGTTTTTGAAGAACTGGGCAAGTAAAGGAAGCATTACCAGTAAAGATAAACATAGAATAAACCTCCTAAGAAGTGCTTGGTCTAGTCACAAAAATTCGAAAAGCAAAGTAACCTTATCATTAAGCTCTGAGGCAAAAAAATCGTTAACCTTTTTATCTAAAATTTATGGCATTACCAAAACAGAAGTAGTGAAGGAACTATTAATCAACGCCCATGAACTGTTAAAAATTCAGAAATCTTTAAAGAAGATACTAAGACGTCAACCCAATGCAAATGAGTTCAATAAGAAGATTGACTTTTTAAGTGAGATACTTGATCACAGTAGTCTTACGGAAGAGGTTAATAACTTAAACTCAGAAAATAGGCTGTTAAAGCTAGAACTAGCTAAGCTGGGGGGTTGTAAGCCAAGTAGCAAAGTGTAGTTCCATAGTGAATTTGGCCACCATTCGACCGTTTTATGTGAAATGTATAAATTTGGAGAGCACAATGCTCTCCTTTGTCATATCAAGATAGGTGACGATCTTCAATTTTTTCAGCTATCCACATTTGGACCTCACTTTCTACCCATGCGACGGCCCTATCTCCAATTAGCACCTATGATGGAAACCGCTGTTTTTCTATAGAGCGATACATTCCCGACCTTGATAAGCCAGTCATTACTAGTACTTCATTGAGACGAATTAAGTGAGTGGATTCACTTAAATGACATATATCTAAAATTATTTAGGTTAATTACACCGTAGACAAACGTACCCCATGCCAAGCCAATGCCAACCTTTCAATTTATTGAAGGCCAAAAGTTACACTGTAACTAAAATTTACTAGACATCAAATTACAATATCTATTAACCCACAACCTTCAGGCTCTTTTTACCACTCATCGACAAGCTCCCCGAAGCAGCTTCTTCGATATGATCACTCCACCACGCCATTAGGACTTTACGGCGCTCAAGGTAGTCAGTTCGGTTGTATGCGCTTCTTACCTTATCTCTATCCACATGAGAAAGTGCGGCTTCTATAATATCTGGATCGAAGTTTTGCTCATTTAAGGTGGTACTGGCTAATGCGCGTAAACCGTGAGAGGTTTGCCTACCCTTCATGCCCATTCGTACCAATGCTTTATTTGCTGTCTCTTTGTTGATGTGATTTTTGTTACTTTTGTCTGCTGGGAAAAGGTATTCACTATCACCCGTGATGAAATCAATGGTTTCCAATAGATCTAAAGTTTGTTTTGTTAAAGGGACAGTATGCACTCTTCCCTTTTTCATTCGTTCAGCAGGAATGACCCAAAGCATCTTTTCTCTGTCAATTTCATTCCAACGTGCCCCAGCCGTTTCAGCAGGTCTTGTCATGGTATGAAGTTGCCATTCTAGCAAGCAGCGAGTGATGGGTTTAATTGATGCATAGTTGATTGTTTTGAGAAGCTCTGGAAGCTCATCTGGGGCTAACGAAGCTTGGTTGGTTACCTTAGCCGTCTCAAATGCTTTACCAATGCCAGCAAGCTTGTTGTGTTCAATCACACCCGTGTTTACTGCAAAGGTCATTATCTCATTGAGGTTACGACACAAACGCCCTACTGTTTCTAATTTACCTTGATTCGCAATGGGTTTAATTGTTTTTATCGCTTGTGGTGCCGTAATTTCACCAAGGGGGAGCTTACCAAGATCAGGTAAGAGGTACTTCTCAATTCGTTGCTTTAGCTTCTTAGCCGTTTGCTCTTTGACGCTTGTTCTCTTCACTTCAATCCAGTCATCAAATACCGACTGTAACGTATTCGCCAATTCTAACTGTTTTTCTCTGAGAGTCGTATCACGGTGCTCTTTCGGGTCAATACCATCAGCGAGTAGTTCTCTTGCCTCAATCGCTTTGGTTCGAGCTTTAGCAAGCGATACAGATGGGTATTTACCAATACTGAGGTTTGCTCGTTTACGAGTAATTGGACGGTAATAGTTAAAGAGCCACAATTTGGAACCATTGGGCTTTATTCTCAATGCAAGACCATCACCATCGAGCAGGCTATATTCCTTTTCTTTTGGTTTTGCTTGTAAGATCTGAGTCGCTGTTAATGGGGTTGTTTTCCTAGCCATAGTAACATCACCAATCCGTATTTCCTGTAGTGTTACTAACAGTGTTACTTTAAACGGTGGATTTTACAACACATCATGGAATCTCTTGGGACCAATAAATGGCTAAGAGCCTGATAAAACAAGGAATTACAGGCACAAAAAAGCCCACACTAGGTGAGCTCTTTCGTATAATGTGGTGCCCGCTACTGGACTCGAACCAGTGACACCTTGCATGTCATGCAAGTACTCTAACCAACTGAGCTAAGCGGGCGTGTTCTAATTTCTTATTACTACTATTGTGACAAACTCAATAATCATGTAATAAAAACTGAAGAAGGAATGGTGCGTCCGAGTGAACTCGAATCACCGACCCCCGCCATGTCAAGGCGGTACTCTAACCAACTGAGCTACGGACGCATTCCTTTAGAACGGGGAGAATCTTATCGATAAGGGACAAGTCGTGCAAGTACAAATTTACTGGTTTTGTACTGTTTGTTGTTTTTGTAGACATCGATAGCCTTAATTGTTGTTTTTCTCATCAATTCACAATTACAACACGGCTAATTCTTCATCTCTTTGTTTTAGCAATGAAAGTAAATTGAGTCTAAACAGAGTAGTAGAGCCGTAAAACACAAAGACCATGCTCACCTTATGTGCCAAATAAACGAACAACTCCCCTTTCAGTTTGTTCTTCTTTATACAACCAATATGGTAGACAGAGACACTCCCCCTAATCAATTCGCACTACTGGCGCTCTATGAAACTGGTTCATAGCGAATGATATTGTTTACCGATTAATCACGCTTCTATGACTTCGCATCTAAACAGATCACGCTTTGTCAGTAAAACTGTTGAGGTTAAAGCGCTCACTTTTCATTCTCTTAACGAGTAAACGACGAATGTAGGAAGAGCTGATAATGAAATCGTACCGATATGCACTCCCCTTGTTTATAGGGTTAAGTAGTCAAAGCTTTGCAAATCAAGAGATGTTGACCAACGGCAATTTTGAGAAAGATCTTGCGCATTGGTGGGTAGCTGGAACGACCGTTAGTGTTGATAATGGCGAGGCTTGCGCCACTATATCTCGCCCTGGCTCTAACCCATGGGACGTAATTCTTGGACACGCCAACATTGGGCTAGCTGAAGGGAATACTTACGCTATTGCATTTGAAGCGAAAGCCAACACCGCTACCGAAGTGAAAACCCTAATTCAACATGAAGGCCCTCCCTACACCCACTACTTCGTCAATCAAACAGAGTTGAAGCCCCAGTGGAATTCATACCATTATCAGTTCAATCAAACGCTTCCTAATGATGCAGGTGCTGAGTTTCAATTTCAAATGGGTGCTCAAAAAGAAGCAACAGTCTGCTTTCGAAACATCTCAATTCAAGGTGAACCTTATAGAGAAGACCGCAGTGTGTCACCGCTTCGCGTGAATCAGGTGGGCTTTCTTCCAAACGCGGATAAAAAAGCATTCTTTGTATCAGAATCAAATGAAGCCTTGCGATGGAAACTGTTTGACGCGAATGGGATCAACATCGATGTTGGCCGAACTCTCCCTTTTGGATTAAATAGAGCGTCGGGTGAAATGATACACCAAATCGACCTAAGCTATTTGACCACTGACCAACAAGGTTTGAAAGTCACTATCGACGACGTCGAGTCATTCTCATTCGATGTTCACTCCTCCATTTACTCTGAAATGAAATACGATGCGTTGTCGTATTTCTATCAAAATCGAAGCGGTATTGAAATTGAACCCCAATATGTGCAGCGCAATGATCTCGCAAGGCCTGCAGGACACCCTAGTGATGTTGTCACCTGCTTTGATAAAAAAGATGCATGGGGAAATGAATGGCCTGGGTGTGATTTCGAAGTAGACGTAACAGGTGGATGGTACGACGCAGGAGATCACGGTAAATACACCGTAAACAGTGGTATCACGACTTGGACTCTGCTCAATCTTTATGAACGAGGCTTCTGGCTGGATACGGTAGACATTCCGTTCCCAGATGGCACCGTTAAGATTCCAGAAAATAACAATGGTGTAAACGATCTCCTTGATGAGGCGCGCTGGAACATCGAATTCATGCTTTCAATGCAGATACCAACGGGTCAGCGTGTTGCTGCGCCGATTGGTGATCTATCCGCTTCTCAAACACTGAACCTAACGGATATCGATGCCTCACACCTAGTCTTTCACAAGGTAGCCGACGAATCGTGGACAGGTATTCCACTGGCGCCGCATCAAGATAAAGAGAAACGCTATGTAGGGCAACCTAGTACGGCCGCGACACTGAACCTCGCCGCTATTGGTGCTCAATGTGCTCGCATTTGGAAAGATATTGATTCCGATTTTTCTAAAAAGTGTTTAACCGCGGCAGAGAATGCCTGGGAAGCCGCCAACAAAAACCCAGAAATATATGCCTATAACAACTTTCTTGGCTCTGGTCCGTATGATGACTTTAATCTCGTAGACGAGTTTTACTGGGCTGCAACAGAATTGTTTATTACGACGGGTAAATCTGGATACAAAGACGCCGCGGTAAATTCACCTTTATTCTTAGATGTGCCAAAGGGGGATATAAAAACGACTGGAGATATTTTCTGGCAATACACAGCGCCGCTAGCCACTCTTAGCATTGCACTTGTGCCAAATGAATTTGAACCATACATCGTAGCCAAAGCTCGCGAGAATATCATCTCAACCGCAAAATCGTATCAGGCACAGATATCCAATGAAGGTTACGCTATTCCGTACTCTGTTGAGGAATACCCTTGGGGTTCAAACTCAAATCTAGCGAATCGTGGAATATTCTTGATATACGGGCATGACTTCAGCGGTGATGTGTCATTTGTTAAGGCCGCAGCGAATGGCATGGATTACCTTTTAGGAGGAAACCCGCTGAATATCTCATACGTTACAGGGTATGGACAATACGCGGTTGAACAGCCTCACCACCGTTTTTGGGCAAACGTAGCAAGTGAGCAATTCCCTAAACCGGCACCCGGCGCACTGATTGGGGGGCCTAACTCGATAAGTTTTAGTGACCCGATAGCGTCTGGAATGCAAGGCAACTGCACCGGACAGACCTGTTTTGTCGATAAAATCGGCGCATGGACGATGAATGAAATCACCATCAATTGGAACGCCCCACTCGTCTGGTTAACAACTGCACTTGATGAGGGGCAGCTGAATAACTAAATCGACGGGAATGGTATAAACAAGATGTAATACAGTGATTAATGTTAATCGACACTGAGACCAACGCAATCACTGTATTGCCTGGTCTCAGTGTCACTAAAAAATCATTAAGTAATGAGTTGCATTAATTGAGTGATAAATCATTAGCCTTTCCATCCCATACACTTAGAAAACTGCTCTCTACCCAGCTCACAAAAATGTGACCCGCATTCCACTTTTATTTGCATCCATGAGCAAAATGCCTATGATTCATTCTTGATTTTGGAATCTATGGCTCAATTAGGAAACCTTGATGGACGTGGATGTTCTGAGTAACTCACATAAGCTTCGTGCTGCTGTTCTCACTTGGCTTAGTTTAATACTGGCGATAGGTTCAGTTATTTTCGCTGCCTATAATGTGATTATATTGAAAGAGAACCTTCTCGCACTCAGCCACATGGTATTTGCAGGCTATTCCTTTTATCTCGCCAACCTTTCAAAGAATCTCCGACATTCATATCGTTCTATCATTGTATTTACATCAATGTTAGCGCTTATAGTGTGCCTCGCGAACTACCTTTTACCAGTGGAGTACGGCACTTTTGTTTGGGGGTGTTTCTTCCCAATCTTCTATTACTTGCTGCTTGGTAAAAAGTACGGCTTCATCAATACATTGGTGTTTTTCATCGCTCATGTTTCGATTTCTGTTTCAAAAATAAACTACTTCCCTTCTCAGTTTACCAATATGCTGATATTGAACATGGTCATTTGTTACCTATTCATTTGGTTTACGGCGCACATTTTTGAGTCGAATAGAAAAAAGTCAGAACTAAGCTTATCTGTTTTGGCAGCGAAGGACGCGTTAACCAATACCTATAATCGTTTAGCGCTCAATCACCAGTTTCCAGTACTTCAAACTAACAAGAATGTCCCTCTGAGCCTGCTTATACTTGATATCGACTTTTTTAAACAAATTAATGACGAGTTTGGGCACTCTGTTGGCGATAAAGTACTGATCGAAACCGCAATGGTTCTCAAGAAAATCATTGGTGAATCTCAGGTGTTTCGAATTGGGGGAGAAGAGTTTTGCTTAACGCTTCCCCATACCGATCTTATTCAGGCCGAACATTTAGCAGAGGCCGTGAGAGAAAACATTGCCAACCACAGATTTAAAATGGTTGACCAGCCTATTAAGCTCACAGTGAGCATTGGTGTGTGCGAATGCAGTTCAACGATCAAGCTAGAAGAAGTGCTGATTAAAGCCGACGCAGAGCTTTATCGAGCGAAGAAAAATGGACGAAACCAGGTCATGGTTTGTTCTGAGCAAAAACAGCAGGCGCTAACCACAAGTGAAACGTCAGCACTTACAACGCCAAGCTAAACAGATTATTCATCGTCTTCAAAAACAATGTTGTAATTCTCTGTATAAGTGCATTGCGGTTGTCGACTGCACGTAAAGAAACGTCTTCCTTTGAAATCCCCTTGGTTCGCAACTCGAATAACCATAGGGCTTCCACATTTCTTACAAAAGCGAACTTCTTTGTCAGGTTCAATCAAATCAATGTGGGCGGCTAACAAACGTCTTAGGCGTCCAACTTGATAGCTGTGTTTGATCGACGTTCCAATCAAGGGAATATTCGCCGACTTACAAACATGCATCAGGAGTTTCTGCCTATCGACTTTGCCCTTGTCGAGCTCTTTCCCGTTATCCAATTCAATCGCCACCCGTACCTCTAATGATCTCGGGTCGCAAATAACAAAATCAAAGTAGCTCTTTGCAATACGATTGTTAGCAACAAACCAGCCTTTTTTATCGACTGCAACGGGTGCAAGCACGCTCGAAAGGTTCACCTTAGCCAACACAACACCGTGCTCTCCCACCGCTGATACCAAAGCATTGTAAATGGCGGTCTCTTGACTATTTAGTAGAGGGCCTTTTCGCTTGTAGGCGCTGTCTTTGAACGATTCATCTTTGATTAATCGCTTTTGAGCAAAAACAAAAAACAGAACCAAAATGACGACAACAATGAAGATATTTTCCATGCAACCTAAACTCTTTAACGTTAACTTATTAATTAATAAACGAAGTTCACTCTAACTGCCAGTACCCATTCGCTAAAAATGAGAGGTCTTCTTCAGATATGGTTATTGAGTGAATTATTAAAACTAAACTTGTCTTGATCTAAATCATTTTCAGACCCTTTGTAATCAATTATTGTCATTGATGTTACGCAAGTGTAAAGGAGAAAATAAATGGAATTAAAACAAGACCCACGCTGCTACACCGATGTTTGCGTTGACGGATATTGGTACCATTACGATCACTGCAGTACGAGAGCTTACGTCTTGAAAGGCGGAAGTTCCCCTGAATTAACATTATCTAAAGAGCCCAAAACAGAATCTGAACTCATTTCACTGCTGAGAGATATCTCTAAATAAAGCGCTCTCGTAAAGAAAAACTCAAGCCAAAACATAGTGATTAACGAATAAAAAGCCCTAGCGATGTAAACGCTTAGGGCTTTTATTTTTTTAGCTCAACAATAACAATGGCACGCTATTCGAAGATGTATTTATCCATCATTGCGACCATTTTTCCAATTTCTGGCTTCGTTATGGTGTCATTCGCACCTAATAACAACGCTTTAGCACGGTTATCTTCACTCATCAAAGAAGAGAACATAACGATCGGTACAGCGCTGTATGAGTCGTTATCTCTCAGCCGCTTGAGCAAATGCATACCGTCCATTCTTGGCATTTCAACATCCGTGACAATGCCATTAATCAACTCATCAAGCGGTACATCTTCTTCTTTCGCGACTTTAGCTAACTCCATTAATTTCTCATGAGCTTCGCCACCATCTTTACAGGCAATGATATTGTATCCAGCAGAACTTAGCGTGTCTTGAATGAGATTACGAATGAACGCCGAATCATCCACCACCATGATTGTACGAGCGTTACGTTTAGTGATCGCTTCTTGAGCAAGATCGACAGAACGGTCAACTTTAACGTCGTATTTTTCCATGCTCAATTCAGGGTTGATATCAGCAATGATCTTCTCAAAATCTAAGATCATTATTAGGTTCTTGTCTTTACGCACGACCGCAACGACACAATCTTGCTCACCAGCTTCTAAAAATTGGCTAGGTGATTCCACATCGTTCCATGAAATTCTGTGAATTCGGCTAATGCTATCAATCAGGAACCCATTGGTCATGCGATTGAAATCAGTAACAATAACGAATTTCTTCTCTAAATCTGCCTTTGTTGGTACACCCAGCCAACCCGCAAGATCAACCAAGGGAGTCAAAATATCTCTCGAAGAAAAAACACCAACCATATGTGGTTGTGCATTTGGGTAATCCGTCGTATCGGGAACTTGAATCACTTCCCGCACTTTCGCTACATTAATTCCGTAGTAACATGTCTTAGTACTACCATCAGGTAACTGCTTCTCTAAATGAAACTCGATGATTTCAAGTTCATTGGTACCACTTTCAGTTAGAATCGTACTGTTGCTCTGGCTCATGTTGTCACATCTGCAATTTATTATCGGTATTGATTAATAATGGCATCATATTGTGTAATACCATCGTCATTATTGTTAGTTTTAACCTTATCAATGGCTTGTTGCAACTTATCTATAAGGTATTTATCAATATCTTTGTTGAAAGCGTAATATAGCTCCGCTTCTTGTAACACAAATATGACTTCGAACTCATTCGTGTCGTAGCCTACTTGCGAAATCCACCAGTTTGCCACGTTCTCTTCATAGGCCCACAAATCAATTCGTCCCTTATGTAACTGCTCCGCAAGCGTCTTGGCATAAGAGCTTTCTTGCATTGAATCAACAGGAACACCAAGCTCTGACATTAACTGTTCACCGACATCATCTCTAATGACACCAGTGCGATACTTGAAAAGATCAATCGGCTCATTGATCTCTATGTTGCTCGACTTCTTAGCAAGAACCACAATACGCGTCGTACTGATTGGGCCAACCCACTGGAACAAATGCTCACGTAACTGTGTTCGGGTGGTGGAAAACAAAACCGCATTGTCTGTAATTAATGTATAGCGATAAGCACGCGCCCAAGGCTTTACATCAATGTTAGCAGCTTTAACTGGACTTTCCGCCACTTGGGAGGCTTTCAAAAGCAAATCAACCGCAATCCCAGTGACTTCTCCGTCAACGGTATAGTTATAGGGTGGGTACTCTTCTGTATAATACGATAGCGTATTCAAGGTTTCTGCGAAGGTTGGGAAACTGGCAACCCAAATCAATAGACACACATAACGCTTTAAAGCACACATGATCACCTCCTTTATTAATAACCTTTCTATCATTAAAGGTAGGTAGCGATAGTCAATGCGTCTAGTAAATCCCGTGCTTTAATTAAAGCCCCTTTCTAGCAAACATAGACCTAGCGAGCATTGACGATAACTTTGAGGAAATTGGCTTGTGTGCAGCCCTTACACGTAATCTGATGAGAGCTTTGCTAACGCGCTATCTTTTTGTAACTTCTTTCAGGCCGACCAACGGTTCCATAATTTAGATCGGCTTCTAATTCACCTGAGCTAATCAGGTACTCTAGATAACGACGTGCTGTTGTGCGACTTGCGCCTATACTCTCTCCTGCTTCGTCTGCGGTTAAACTTACCGGGGTTAGGAAGAGATTGCGGATTTTATCTAAAGTCACGCCATCTATACCTTTAGGCAGTCGCTGTTTTTGTTGTTCGGACGAGGTGGAAGACTGAAGCATTTTATCGACCAAGTTCTGATTGAGATCGTCTGCTCTATCAAGTTGATTCTTCTGGTCTTGATACTTTTTAAGCGCTGCTTCAAGGCGTGGAAACATGACTGGTTTCAGCAAGTAATCCACAACGCCACCACGCATGGCTTGCTGAAGTGTGTCTACATCTCTTGCGGCTGTAATTAGAATAACGTCGCAACCTTGGTTACAGCCCCTCACCTTCTGCAATATATCTAAACCAGTACCATCTGGAAGATACACATCGAGCAAAACCAAATCAGGTTTCAGTATATCGAGCTGCATTTCTGCTTCTGTCTTTGAAGTCGCAATACCAATAACCTCAAAGCCTCCCATTTGAGCTAGGTAACGATGATGCAGTTCCGCAATCGCTATATCATCTTCGATGATCATCACTCGTGTAGGCTTACTCATCGTTGCTCTTCCTTAGGTAGATAAACAGTCATCCTTGTGCCGAATTCCTTATTTTCGCCCATTTCCAATTGTCCATAATATTTTAGGGTAAGCTGGTTCACTAAGTGAAGCCCAACTCCCCTATTTTGACTCGCCTTTGTTGATATGCCTTTCACGAGCAGTTCTTCATTGGAGACTTCTTTTGGTAAGCCAACACCCTGGTCGGTCACCTCTAATATAACTTCACTTCCGTAATCACTGATTGAAACCTCAATCACGCGACGTTCTTGACTGATTAACTGACCCTCACCAATGGCAGACATTGTGGCGTCAAACGCATTATCGATAATATTGCCCAAAATGGTGACAACATCACTTGGATCGACTCTTTCAGGCAGCACTTCTAGTCTTGAGCCTTCTTCAACAACAAGCCCAAGGCCCAGCTCACGTGCTCGTTCTGTTTTACCTAGTAACATACCGGCAATCAGTGGTTCTCGAATGGTTTCACGTAAGAACTCAATCAAACTTTGATAATGGGCCGTCTCTTGGCCAATCAATTTTTGAACCGAATCTAACTCCCCCATTTGAACCATGCCACTAATAGTATTGAGTTTGTTTCGATGTTCATGGGTCTGCGAACGAAGCATTTCTGCATAGGCCTTTGTTTGTGAGAGCTGCTCACTAAGAACATTGATCTCATCGCGAAGTCTGAAACTCGATACCGCACCCACGACAATACCATCAACGATTATTGGGCTGCGGTTAGCGATGAGTTTCTTATTATTAAGGAATATGTCGATATCGTGGTCAATTTTACCCGTTTCTAGCACCACGGACAGATCGCTATCAGGCAGAATTTTAGTTAATGGCTTGTTCAGCGACTTCTCTTTATCAATGCCTAGTATGTCGCATGCGCTCTTATTGATTGATCTCAGGTTACCCTTTGCGTCAATGCCAAGAATCCCTTCTTTGATGGTACTCATCGTCACATCAAGTTCGACATAAAGGCGACCGATTTCTTCAGGCTCAAAACCTAAAATTGCCCGTTGGAAGCGACGCGAAACGTAATTTGAAATTATCGCATTGGCCACAACAACCAAAAATGCCATAGCGAGAAGAAAGGCTAAGAAGGGTTCAACTCGGTCTTCTAGTCGATCAATCAAATACCCAACGGACACAACACCAATGATGTTGCCTTTATCATCAAAAACCGCCGCTTTACCACGAACTGAATACCCAAGTGAGCCTTGAGCAAATGAAATGTAGGCTTCCCCATGAGTCAACGCTCGAATGTTGTCTCCGCCCTTCATAGGAAGACCGACCCGTTCATCAATAGGGTGAACGAGTCGAATACCATTATTATCGCCAATAACGATAAACGCCGCCCCTATCATCGTCGTTAAATCACGAAAACGTTCCTGTTTAACGTTGTTTCGATCGGCAATGACGCGTTGTACGTAAGGAGAGCTTGCAAGAAACGAGGCAACACCAAGTGCCTTCTGGCCCATCTCTTCTTCCTGTGCATGCTTAATATAAACAAATCCAGCCGCTACCAAGATAAGCAACTCAAATAGCCCAGAAAACGTCATAATGATTAACATACGTTTTCGAAAGCTAATACGACTCCATTTCATTCATACTCTCCTTTGTCGTTGATAAAACTAACACTTAATTAACAAAAAGAAGACATCAGTGCGTCATATCTGTGAAGGAGACTCACCGCTTTGCCGTTCAAGCCGCCATAATCTTGAAACACGTGAAAACATATAAAACTAAATGCATTTAATTACTTGATCTAAATCACATCGAATTTAGATTATTTTTTATACAGCCGCTGCGATTCTGAGTATAATTTAATCAGCCTAATTATTATTTGGGCTAGGCTCTCTGCAAAAGCCTAATCGTCGAAAGTTAACAATAAAATCAAATCCGCTTTTGACTATAGTCAACGCTATCCGGCTAGGATAAGTTCAGAGGAAAGAACGATGAAAAAGGACGTTTTTGGGATTTGCCTGTCCAAATCCATGCTGTCGAAAAACCTCAATACAACCTTTACCCACGTTAGGGCTTACGAAGCGCTGGACACAAACAGCGAAATCAAAGTAGCACAAGCTTACCCTCAACTCTCTGGTAAAGAGGTTCTCAGCTCGATGAGAGATTCAAAAGAACTCTTATGGCGAGCCGAGTTTAGCTGTATGTGATGACGATACCGAAGAGCAAGCCTTCTGCGTTTGCATCATTGGTAGTTGTTCACCACACAAATCGCGCCCCTTCAGCATTTTGTTGAAGGGGCGCTGTTTTACTCATGTTTATGCTTAAGCCCTGCTCTATATCTTCTTTAAACTGTGGCCTCGAACCGACAATTCAACATAATTATCAATATAAGATCGCACTTGCATGAAAAATAACTATTATTCTTAATATCAGCGTAGACGTGATACGCAGCAAAGCATTAAGAAAAAATGCATATTAAATTAGGAAGTTAAAAGGATTTAACACGTATGCAAAACGAAAGCGAACAAAAGCCAGTCATTCTAGTTGTCGACGATATTCCAGATAATATTCATACGCTGTCTGGCATTCTTTCTGACCAATTCAAAATTAAAGCGGCCACGAGTGGCCAAAAAGCAATTCAAATAGCCAACACAACACCTAAACCACACCTCATCCTTCTGGATATTATGATGCCCGGAATGGATGGTTATCAGGTTTGCCAAGAACTAAAATCAAACCCACTGACCTCAGACATTCCAGTCATTTTCGTTACCGCAAAAGCAGAAGTCGTGGATGAACAAAAGGGGTTTGAACTCGGCGCTGTTGATTACATTACAAAGCCCATCAGTCCTCCGATTGTGAAAGCGCGTGTTCAAACTCACATCGCGCTGCATAACCAGAATCTAGAGCTGGCCGTTAAGGTTAAGAAACGTACAGAGCAACTTGAGAAAACTAGGCTTGAAATCATTCAACGCCTTGGGCGCGCTGCAGAATACAAAGATAACGAAACGGGCATGCACGTTATCAGAATGAGTCACTACTCCCGAATTATTGCCGAACAACTTGACGTCAACGAGCGTTGGAGAGAGCTTGTTTTTCAGGCATCCCCTATGCACGACATCGGAAAGATTGGGATCCCAGATTACGTATTAGGTAAGCCAGGAAAGCTGGATGCCGAAGAGTGGGACATCATGCAACAGCACGTTAAGATTGGTGGTGACATTATTGGTGAGAGCGACTCTTTGCTCCTTCAAATGGCTCGTGAAATTGCCCTTTACCACCATGAAAAATGGGACGGCAGTGGTTATCCTCACGGCACGAAAGGGGAAGACATTCCGCTCAGTGCGCGAATTGTTGCTATCGCCGATGTGTTTGATGCACTCACCAGTGAGCGTCCTTATAAAAAAGCATGGCCCATTGAAAAAGCCATCAGCCTCCTTGAAGAGGAAGCGGGTAAACACTTTGACCCCAACCTAGTCCCAATATTTGTTAGTAAGCTCGACGATGTTCTCGCCATTCGTGACTCTCTCAAAGATGTAATGTAACAACCAAATAGGGACTATTGATGAATCAAGTTCACAACTACGCTCTCGATTCGAAGCGCATACTTCTCGGCTTTATCCTTGCGTCCATATTGCTGTTCACCTTTGGAACGGTGGCGTGGATGAGCCTTAATGATAGGTTCAATACAGTAGACAGTTACGCGACTAACGCCCAAATAGTCTCGAGTTTAGGCAACATAAAAATAAATGAACAAAGCTACATTCGCTTGAACGACAAAGAAGTCGCTCAGGAGATCTTAGAGTTGCTCGATCATACTCAAAACTTGGCAAACACAGCGGTCACGCAAGGGCTGAATGAGCAAGTATTAGCATTGCTAGAGCAGTATCGATCTCAATTCAAAAGCTTTGTCGAAACAGATTCTTTCCGAAGAAAAACGAAAGAAACCATGTCACAGATCGCGGATGAAGGCACCATCACAGTTCTAAAGTCATTAAAAAATCAAAAGCTAGCGATCGAAGAAAGTGTCGCTCAAATCGAAATACTTCGAGACAAAGTAGGGAAAAGTACTCGAAATGCAATTCAAGCCCATGAAATAGTAGGGCTAATAGCTAACAGTCTAAACTATGAGAAGTCCTATATCCTTGAAGGTAATCTTGAGTTTTTCCGTAAAGCTCAGCTGGAACTGCAGGTTACGAACTCTAACCTGAATCAATTAGAAAATACGCTTAAAGACCAAGCCAGCCTCGATAAAGTGAGCCTTATCAGAAACGCCTATAACCGTTACCTGTCTACGTTTACTCACCTTCGGAGTTTAAAAAACGTCAGCGCTCAACTTAAAAAGAATATTGTTAAGCAAGTCGACCTGGCTGGAGCGGAATTCTCTCGCGCAGCTCTTGCGCTGCGGTCGCATCTCCAAGACAAACTCGCTGAACAGCAGAATGAAGTCTCTAAAATTCAGCACGAAATCAACCACAGACTAACGCTAAATTCAGGGCTTTTATCTTTACAAGAAATCAACACGAACATAAAAAAATACTATCGTGACTATGGGTTTTCAATAAATCAACAAACCCAAAACAGCAATGCGGCCCAAATTGAGACACTATTAGCCCAGGCTCTGCGTTTGCTCAAAGACATTGAGCCGCAGTTGGACAATGCCAAAGAAGTGCAAACAGCTTTGGAACTCAACACACAAATCACACGGTATACGGACGCATTCCAAAAACTCTTTGAGCTACGCCAGCTGGCCAATAGCAGTATCCATGAGCTCAATGTTAGCTATGCCGACCTAACAAAACTCACGAACAACGCGTATCAAACCCAACAGGACACGGTCGAAAGTTCCGATAATATAACGACCTACCTCGCACTGGGTGGCGGCTTCTTTCTGGTTACGCTCTTGCTCTTAGGCTTACTTGCTAATAAATCTCATGCTGCACTAGAGCGATTTGCTGAGCACTTGTCGCTTGCCAGAGATGAAGCGGATTCAGCCAACCAAGCCAAATCAGATTTCCTTGCAAACATGAGTCATGAAATTCGAACACCAATGAACGCCATCATTGGTATGAGTTACCTTGCTCTAAAAACCGACCTCACCAAAGCACAACGCAACTACATTCAGAAAGTAAAGCTGTCATCGGATTCTCTTCTCGGCTTGATTAACGACATTCTTGATTTTTCCAAAATCGAGGCAGGAAAGCTTGATATTGAGAACGTTGATTTCCACTTAGAAAATGTGCTCGATAACATTTCAAATTTAGTGGGACTTCGCGCATCAGAGCGTGGGTTAGAACTGCTCATTCATATAGACAGAGACGTCCCTACAACCTTAATTGGTGACCCTTTAAGGCTGAGTCAAATACTGATTAACCTCGCCAACAATGCTGTTAAATTCACCGAGAAAGGTGAAGTTAAAATCGCGATCAAAGTTCTGGAAAGAGAGATGGGCAGCGATGAAATTAGGCTGCAATTCGATGTATCAGACAGTGGCATTGGCATGACTCCGGAACAAGCATCTAAATTGTTCAACAAGTTCACGCAAGCGGACAGCTCAACCACCAGAAAATATGGTGGCACTGGTCTTGGGCTCGCCATCAGTAAAGAGTTAACGCATTTAATGGGCGGCAGTATTTCGGTTGAAACAAAAGAGAACAAAGGCTCAACCTTCACTTTCTCAACCAAAATGAAAGTGAGTAAAACGCTAAAACAAGAATCCATTGTTGTCCCTAAAAATCTAGACCACCTTAACGTTCTCATCGTCGATGATAATGCGAGTGCTCGCCTCATTGTTAGTGAAATTCTACATTCCCTCAACTTCCATTCAGCTTCGGCTTCCAGCGTTGAAGAAGCAATCACCCTACTAAACGCTTCGAATGACTCAAATGCTAGCCAGTTTGATCTGATTATTTCAGATTGGCAAATGCCGGGGAAAGACGGGATTGACCTCATCGACACCGTCGTTAACCATCTTGAGCTAGCCAATGAGCCTAAAATGCTCATGCTCACCTCTTATGGTAGAGAAGAACTTGCAGAGGCCCTCAATAAGCGTCAGCTGCCCGCTCTCAATATTCTCGACAAACCGATTACCTCATCGCATCTGTACGATGCCATCGTTAACCTGTATGGCATTGAATCAGAGCGTGTAAGTCGAAGTGATGTCCAAGAACAGAATCAACTTGCGAACGTTCAGCATTTAGCGGGTGCTAATTTGCTGCTTGTTGAAGACAACGAAATAAACCAAGAGCTCGCTGTTGAATTACTCGAAGGGCAGAAAATCAAGGTGACCATTGCTGAAAATGGTAAAGAAGCAATTGAAAAGCATCAGACTTTCGATTTCGATGGCATATTGATGGACTGCCAAATGCCGGTTATGGATGGGTATGAAGCCACCGCCTGGATAAGAAATGAGTTGGATGACAACAACATTCCTATTATTGCGATGACTGCGAATGTGATGGAGCGGGACAAAGAGAAAGCAAAAGCCTGTGGCATGAATGACATCATCGCCAAGCCTATAGATGTGGGTGCTATGTTCAGTACGTTGGCTCAATGGATCACCCCAAAAAATCCAACCCTTTCTTCTGCCGCAAAGAGTCAAACCTCACCTGTTAAAAATACAACGCCAGAACAACGCACTTTAGATGAGAAAGCACTCTTAACCCTAGAAGGGATCGATACAGAGGCGGGACTGACCAGAGCCAACAGCGACATCAATTTGTACAAAAAGCTTCTCAAGCGGTTTGTGGATAGCTATCAAAATCTAGACATAGTGTCGGAGTCGCTGGAGTCAGGCTCTCAGGAAGACGTAAAACGCTATGTGCATACGTTAAAAGGTGTTGCTGGTAATATTGGCGTATCTAAATTGCAGGCAAGCTGTGAAAAACTAGAAGCGGATACGGGCAATGAGGCGCTCAAACAGCACATGATGGATCAGCTAAAGGCCACTATTTCTCAACTCATGTTATCACCAATATTGAGTGAGTCGTACGCGGGCCCAGCCACAGCAGACAGTGCCGAAAACGCCAACAGTCATGCCTTAGATCACGAACTGCTTCGTTCACTTAAACAAGCCATTGATGACAACGACACGGAAGCGCTAACTCTCGCAGACAGTATTGAACGTAGTGCACTTGTAGGTCTTACAGAACAACAACTCATTCAAGTGAAAAACGCACTTGAAGAGTTTGACTTTGATCGTGCACTTGCAATGCTGCCTGAAGAATCTTAGCGCTTAGGAAGGGTAAATTATCGACAAGCCTCTACACATCCTAGTGAGCAGATTGAGCTACGCTTAAGAGCAAGAGTTCGCTTAGCTAGCCACTGCATAACCAGCCAGTGTTTAATCTGCCACAGAGAGGTATCACCATGTCCACATCCGAGATACAAGCGCTAGAAAGACAAATATTCGAGCTCAACTCGAAACTCATTGAGTTACGTAAAAGTAACTCCGCTCGAGAAGAAGTGGCCGACTACCCTTTCGAAACGCTGCAAGGACCCATATCTTTAAGTCAGCTATTTGAAACCAAAGATACGCTGCTTGTGATTCACAACATGGGTCAAGGCTGCCGATACTGCACACTTTGGGGAGATGGGTTTAATGGATTCATTCCACACTTAGAATCCGTCATGTCCGTAGTAATGGTTTCAAAAGATACACCCGCAGATCAAAGACGCTTTGCATCATCACGAGGCTGGAATTTTAGGATGGCTTCTCACTCTGGCGGTCAATACATCCAAGAGCAAAGCGTTATGGAAGGCGAAAGTAACATGCCCGGTGCCGTTGTGTATGAACTCATCGATGGCAAAATTTTCCGACAAAGTAGCGCAATTTTCGGCCCCGGTGATCTTTATTGTTCAATGTGGAGCCTTCTTGGTCTGGCTGGAATGAGCGCCTCAGATTGGACACCCCAATTTTCGTATTGGAAAAGTCCAGGTACACTTGATGATGGTGGTGAAAACCTTCCCGATTAACCCAATCTAAAGCGTCAAAGGTGTACTGTTAAAATTCAGCAAAAGAAACGTTCCCTGCGCCATGTTCGCCTTGCTATGAGAGAAAGTGAAATAGTAAGGCAACACACTTCATTCTTGTGAGAGGTACCAAATATGCAAATACTTCTCCGTAAACCATGCCCCTTATAATTACACCTTCAATACGAGTTAAGCCATTCATTCAGCAGGAATATTACTAAATTAACTCTCAGCTAATAACTGGCCGTGATCATCCCGACACATTTGAAACAATCAAAGGAAAGCTCTTTATTACCTGCTACTTTTAATTAAGTGATCATGACCTCAAGGTGAACTATGCCCTCCTATTTTAAAGCCTCTATCTACACGTTTTTATTGCTCTTTGTTTCATTCTCTTCCTTTGCAAATATCGATAAGCTTGCCTCGAGACAGCAAAGGCTGACAAATGACTTAGTCGCGTTAACCGAAGCACACGTAAGTGAACAATCATTCTTGGAGGACATTTTAAGACGGAAAAATGAAGCACTCCGAGAACAAATTGCTCAAGAAGTATCGTTAAACACTGAAGATAAACGCATTGACCAAGTGATATTAGAGCAAATCGCTTTACTAGAATCCCTTATCGATCTCAGCAATAGCAGTATTGAAGGCATAGCTAAGCAGGCGCGCGACACCAAAGGGGATGAAAAAATAGAGTTCGAACTGATCGTACAGAAACGAATCGGCGTTATGGACATCTATTATGAGCAGCTATCCACTACCTTTGGGCTTGCAAAACAAAGGAATCTCGAGGTCGCGAAGCCTATCGCGAAGTTGAAAAAAGAACTCAAAAAGAGAGCTGAGTTTTTGTCTAACGCTATCCTGTACATTGACTCAACTAAGAAAGAAGTCGAACGACGGATGACTTTCGTAAGTGAGACTGAAAAAGCGACACTGACTCAGGAAATCATACGGTTCAACGAACGAATTGCCATGACAGTTATCAGCTTGCAGTCTACCGTCTCATTGATGGAATCATTAGGCGTCGACACGACCGATTTCAAACAACTGCTGCTTGCCACTACCGGAGACATCAATGCCGATGTGCTCGATGTTGATGTGGCGCTTGGATTGTTTGAAGAGTGGCTAGAGTCTTTCAAAATATGGGCTTTTGAAAACACGCCATCAATGTTCCTTAAACTGTGCCTGTTCTTAGCCATACTTTATGGAACAAAAACGCTTGCAAAAGTTGTAGGTAAAGGCGTACAACGCAGCGTAAAACATTCAAAAATGGACTTTAGCGTCTTAATGCAAGACTTCTTTGTATCGGTCGCATCTAAAGCCGTCATCTTTGTCGGGATCCTCATTGCGCTGTCACAGATTGGTATTGAGTTGGCCCCGCTACTCACCGGTTTCGGTGTAGCTGGCTTAATCATTGGTTTTGCTCTACAAGACACCTTATCCAATTTCGCCTCAGGACTCATGATCCTGATTTATCGACCGTATGATGTAGGGGACATGGTGAAGGTTTCTGGAATACAAGGGACAGTAAAAAACATGAGTCTGGTTTCCACCACCGTTCAAACCATAGACAATCAGCGTCTTGTTATACCAAACAACAAGATTTGGGGTGATGTCATCAACAATATTACGGCCGAAACCACCAGACGTGTCGACATGGTCTTTGGTATTGGCTATGCCGATGACATAGACAAAGCTAAGGTTGTGCTTAACGATATTTTAGCCAGTGACGAACGCATCCTCAGTGACCCAGCTCCTATGGTCAAGCTTCACACTCTTAATGAGTCTTCGGTGGACTTTGTCGTCAGACCTTGGGTCAAAACAGAAGACTATTGGGATATTTATTGGGATGTCACAGAGAAAGTGAAGAAACGCTTTGATGAAGAAAACATCACAATTCCATTCCCGCAACGAGATGTGCATATCTATCAAACCGGAGGGGAAAAATCCTCTTAAAACCGACAACCTGATTAGCACTTAATGTGAAAACAAAAGTAAAAGAGTCGACCTCAATAGTCGACTCTTTTTTATGTAGGCAAGGAGCCTTAAAATTCAAATACTGGCTTACAGTTGCTTGCTGAGTTCCTCTTGCTTGGATAAGTACGCAACCCAATGTTCGCTCTCGTCTGTTGACTCAAAACTTCTCGCCTTCTCTGCATAAGTTAGCGCCAGCTTAAGTTGCTGAGTGCGATAAGCCGATTGCACTTTCGCAAACATCATAATAGAACTGAGCTGCTTTTCTGGAATTTGTTCAAGGGCGATGAGCGCTGAATCATAATCTCGTTGACTCAAGAACAATTGAGCAACGTTCCAATGATATTTAGCATTGCGCGTTGCGGCGAGTTGCCAATATTCAACCGCTGTCTTCCACTGTTTAGCCTGCTGCCAAAGCTGTGCCTGTCGAACAATCGTATTCATATCCGTCTTAGCGTCGTCAAGCAATGCGAGGGTCTGCGCTGATTTGAGAGGGATACCTTGAGTGGCATAAAGCTGAGCAAGTAGTCTTACTTCATGCTGACTAAGAGGGATTCCCTGAAGTCTCGACAGTGTCAGCACATTGAGTGCGGAATTCGATCTTTCTCGGCGAATTTCAATACTCACCAACTGCTGCCACCAACGAGCGTTGTCGGGTTCTAACTCAATCAGTAGGCCCAACGTATTCGACGCACTTGACCATTTCTTTAACTGAAACTCCGCACCCAATCGCATCGAAAGCATCGCGACATCCAGCCTCGGTTCAAGTGTCTGATACTGTTTAACAGAGTTCAGTACATCAGGCCATTTTGCCAATTGATAGTAAGACTGAGTAATACGCAACCAAGTCATCTCATTGGCATGTCCTGAATTGACTAAGCGAAGGTAAAAGCCCAAGGCTTCTTCAAACTGCACATTAGACAAATAAAGGTCAGCCAACATCTTTGTTGTATCAACGGTTTGCTCTTCATCCAGATTGCCGCTCTCTACTGCAAACCTAAGCTGTGCAATCGCCGCTTCAATTTGATCATTCTGCCAATAAAATACACCCAGCATTCTCGCGACAAACGCTTTATCGTAATCTCGGCTGGTTGAAATGCTTTCTAAGAGTTCAATAGCCTGAGTAAGCTCCCCCTCGAGCGAATGAACGTGTGCGCTTTGAACCCGTTGCGCCGTAGAATGGCTCAATTCATTCGCTGCTGCATTTACGATTGGCATAACAGTTAAAGCGGCAAAGAGCACCGCTTTGCCTATGATTCTATTGCTCACTGGCGCCGTTCTTTTATTCAACTTTATACTCATTGAGACAACCTAAACTCCAGCTTTACGGATTGACCATGCTGAACAACCGCTTTCTCATTTACCACTTTCGGTTGGTATTTCCAACGCTTTAGTGCACGCATCGCTTCTCGTTCAAACTGCCTTGGAGGATCGGCCTCTACCACTTCAATATCAATCGGACGCCCCAATTCATCGATGGAAAACTGCATAATGACATAGCCTTCAAGCCCTCGTCGCAATGCTCTTGCAGGATAAGCTGGCTCGACTCGGTGCAGTGGCATTGCATTTTGATCCATACTCACTTCGCCAATGGAAGGTAAAGAGAGTTGCAACCCTTGAACCGAAGTCGCCATCTCTAGAGCGGGCATCTCTAAAGCACTATGCGACATATCTTGAGACTGAACCTGCTGACGAGACAGCGGTGCTTGTGGCGGCGGATCTAACGGATCTGGTGGCTCAGGAACACTGCGCTTTCTTCTTTGCGTCAGAGACTCCTCTTCCATCATTACCATATCGAATCGCAGTGGCTCAGATTGCTGCGCTGGTTGCGCATGCTTTGGCTGAACCATCCAAGCCATAAAGCTAAATAGACCAAATGCAATCGTTAAAGCGAGCGGTGTCGCGATCATCACACGAAACATTAAGACTTCTCCGCAGCCAACGCGATGTTGACGACTCCTGCCCCTTTCGCCGCGTCCATCACTTTCACAACCGTGCCATTGTAGGCTTTCTCGTCAGCTTGAATAACAAGCGACGCTTCCGGCTTTTCAAGTAATAAATGCTCTAACGTGGCTTGCACGCGTTCCACATCAATCAAACGTTTATCAATGAAGATATCGTTGGCCGATGTAATCGCCACGAAAATACCGGCGTCTTTTTGGCTCACAACATTCGATGCCTGCGGCCTATTCACTTCAACACCAGACTCTCGAACGAATGAGCTTGTCACGATGAAAAAGATCAGCATTATAAAAACGATATCGAGCATAGAGGTCATATCGATTTGCGCGTCTTCTTGCTTGGATTGGCGACGGCCTAATCTCATCGTTGACTCCTTAAAGATTGTTCTAATTTTAACTGTGTGGTTTGACACGCTTTCGTTAAGCGTGAATGGACAAACACCCCTGCAAGTGCCGCAACCATTCCGGCCATAGTCGGCAGCGTTGCAAGAGAAATGCCTGACGCCATCAACTTTGGATCGCTGCTGCCTTGAGTTGCCATGACATCAAACACTGAAATCATTCCCGTCACCGTACCTAACAAACCTAGCATTGGGCATATTGCCACCAATACCTTGATGAGGTTGAGATGTTGATACAAGGCTAGATTGGCTTGAGACACCCATCCATCTCGGATCGCTAACGCATGCCAAGAGGCATGTTCTTCTCTTTGCTGCCATGCTTTGATCCAGTGCTGCTTCTCTTTCGGAAAAGACCACACCAGATAGATCACTCGTTCAGCAACAAACAACCATGTCACGACGACAACCGCAGCCAACCACCATAAGATCTGTCCGCCTTGGCTCATAAATCCAAGCACGGCGTCAAATTCGAGTCTTGCTAACACCTCTGTCATTACGCTGGTGTCTCTTGAAGCTGTGCGCCTTTAGAGAACACTTCGATTTGATCATCGCGCTCTGCCTGCTGTGCAACAAGGCCAATCCCCTGCTTCTCAAGAATATTTCGAATGTTCTCGGCTTGAGTACTCAAGATGTTGTGGGCCAGAAGTAACGGCATCGCGGCAACTAAGCCTAGAACCGTTGTCATCAGTGCCATTGAAATACCACCTGCCATCACTTTAGGGTCACCATTACCAAAGAGTGTGATCACCTGGAAAGTTTCAATCATGCCTGTTACCGTACCCAACAAACCTAGCATTGGTGCAAGTGCTGCAAACAACTTAAGCATGGACAACCCTTTTTCCAAATGGGTTTGCTCATCCACCACCGCTTCCAATAGACGCAATTCTAATGCTTCTACTGTTCGATTGTTCTCTTTGTTGTAGACAGAAAGAATTCGACCCAATGGGTTATTCCCAATGTGTTCTGGATTTTTAAGTTGCTGACGAATTTTGACCTGTGCAATCGCTAAAGCCAGCCCGCGATATAATGCAATGAGTAGTCCAATCGCGAGTAGACCAAGAATGACCTTACCCACCACACCTGCGGCTTCAAGTCTGTCTTGAAGCGTAGGGTTGAGTTCTCGCTGTGACAAAATCACCCCACGTGAAGGATCGACTTCCCATACTTGAGCTTGGTTAGCACCCGAATCGCTTAATATCGATTGAAACGCTGAGGCAGTGGGTACTAGGTTGGGTTGATTACTATAAAGTACAGCGCGCTCTCTTACACTGTCCCAGTTTAAGTAACCCTGATCACCGACCAGAGCAAAAGCGCCAACTCGGAAGGCCTTTTCGTTATTCACTTCACCATTTAAGGCGACAACTGGCACTTCAACAGAAGACAAACGCGCACTGGCATCAATCTGCTCGCTTAGGCTAAGCCACAAGCCCGTTAATTCAGGCATCGATGGCAAGGTTCTCGCTTCTATGATGGTGTCCACAAATGAAGAGTAACGATTGGCGTCGATCGCCGTAACCGACTCTTCTACATTCGGTTCCATCTCTTTTGCTACTTGTCTAACAACACCAAATAGTTCACCGAGACTTCCTGTTTCCAATCGAAGGTTCTCTTCAAGTCGAGCAAGCTTATCCTCGTTATTACTGAATAACTCCGCTAACTCATCCGTACGGTTTTGCTCGTGCTCAATCTTGGTTTTCAGTTCCGCTTTGATACGGGAAAGCTTCTCTTCCGTCATTTCAAAAGAACGTTCACGATCTTCATCTTGCTTCTTCTGTTGACGATTATCCGCTTTGGCCTTTTGCACTAAACCTTGTTCAGCTTGAACAGGAGCAACATAGGCACCGCTAAGCGCAGTGGAGAGTAACATGACTGATAATGTAAGCGCCTTCATTATAAAGCCTCCTTGCGGTCAGTCAGCACATTCGACGACGGTTCAAAGGAAAGAGGGATAGTGAGTAGGCTTGGAGCCGTTTGGTTATTCGCCATTTTAAATGCTGAATCAAGTTGTTTATTGTGAGAAGTGCTGACCGTGTTCCACTGCTTGTTCACGCGATCCCAAGTCCAGTATTCTGAACCAGAGCGGTTACGTGCAATCAAAGAAATACGGCCAAGATAGAACATTTCCGCATCAATAACCTGCCCATTAGAGAGTGCTATTTCGCCAGAGTAGACGCCAAGCTTGGTGCCGTAATCGATCTCTATTTGATACGCTTCAAGGATTCGACGGTACTTCTCAGCGTCACTGACATCAGATTGGCGCATCATATCCGTCAATCCGTTAATACGCTCTACCCTTGCCTGTTGGCGAATAGGGCTATCGTTATCAACGATATGCTCCAGTCCTTCAAGCATGCGATACATTAAAGGAACAACGCCTTGTCTCGTGTCTTGAATTTGGTCAATTTGCTCTTCTAGACTGACCGCCTCAAGCTGTTGATTTGCGACCATAGACTCAAGGTGTTGACGGTATACTTGTAAGTTTTTCAACTCTTGTTCCAGTTGCTCTATATCCGTTCTTAATTGTTGAGAAGAATCGAAGCTATTATCAATCAACTGTTGGCTTCGAGCGGCACTCTTGTGTGTGTCATTTTGTACCGCGGTTGCGTCGGAAAGCGTGGACGCTAGACTCGAGCAAGACACTGTGGTTAACACAGCTAGGCTGCACGCTCTAATTAATTTCATACCTGAATTTCACTTTAAAAATATCACGTTTATCGAGTAGTTGTTGTTCACACAACAAACTGAGTAATGGCACATCAATACTAGCAATAAAAGGCGGGTAACTAAGACTTAAGCTACCGCTTTCATTCAAATTTGTTCACTGCATTTCGCTTAATGCTAATGAGAAACAATACCATTAAGTTAATGTATTGAAAACGAATAAATACCATTTTCACCCTAACAATTCTTGTTGACCCTCTTCTCCACCTTTGGCGCTAACATACTGTAATCATTGATTAACGTTAGCTTAACTAATGTCTCAATTGTAACAACTGCCAACGCATTATAGACAATCACGTTACTGGAAATCTAACGTGCTCAAACGAGAACTCAAAAGTGAATGAATCACTGAAGCTGATGGCCTTTTTACATGGCAACCAAACAACGTTGACACTCACTTTTCTCAAGGCGGAAATTAGACAACAGATTCAGTCTTACGACCTTTCAACAGCAGCAATAGGAAATAACTCCCACCAATAACCGATACGATGGTACCCGCCGCTATTTCAGATGGGTAGCGAATGGTTTGCCCCAACCAATTGGCGACGAGAAGCAATGTCGCCCCAAGTAGCATAGCCACTATGAGTTGTTCTTTCGCCCGCTTTGCGCCAAGCATGATCGCCATGTGGGGCGCTAATAAGCCGAGGAATCCTACCGGGCCCATAGCCGCTGTAGTGGCTGCGCAAATTAGAGCGACCAATACAAACAAAATAATAAACGCCATTGGCACATTCACACCTCTTGCCTTTGCAAACATTCGGCCTGCAGACAACATCGTTAGCCAGCGATGTGTCGCCAACGCCAAACCACACATCATCAGCATAGCAATGAGCAAACTGACTGCCATACTAGGGGTAACTCTATAAGTCGAGCCTGCTAGCCAAGCAAGAATGGTAAAGCTATTTTCATTGCCTTTCGCTAACGTAAATTGAACCAAAGCATCAATTAAAGCAGTCAACGAGATCCCCGTTAAGATCAGCATTGATGGTGCGTAGTGATTTTTTCTTCCCAATACCAATAGCAACACCAGCACCGACATACTGCCAAAGAATGCGAGCTGTGGCGCTGATTCAAAAATATTCACGCCCACAAAAATACTGGCCGCTACCAAAACCAACGTTGCCCCGGCCGATAACCCTAGAATATCAGGGCTTGCTAGCGGGTTATAAATGAGTCGCTGCAATAGAACCCCTGCTGCAGCTAGCCCAGCACCCACACAGATTGCCGTTAATACACGTGGCCAAAGTAGGCCCATTGCAAACGCATCGGGAAAACGAATGACCCATGCTACAACGCCATCTGCACTGCTTCTTGTCACGACAAACGCCACCAGTAAGCTCATTAGCAATAGACCGATGAGCTTTAAATACTGGCGCGATGTGAAAACAGTGTTGGTCTTGGGTAGCGAGATGGACACTTGATCTTGGGCTTTGAGTTTGCGCCGAGTGAAGAATATTAACGCTGGCGCACCGATGAGTGCCGCTGTCGTACCACTTGGAACCATATCAAGGGTGAAATTGCCAATGAACATGGCAAACCAGTCTGTCGCGATAAGCAAAGCCGCGCCAAGCAAGGTACTCATTACCAGTTCACTTTGAGGGGTTCTAGCACCCACCGCACGCGCGATATTGGGCGCTAACAAACCAATAAAGCTAATCACACCAACGACACTGATCGAAGCGGAAACCAGCCATAGACTAACGGCCAAAATAAGAACAAAAACGGGCACTATGCTTAAGCCGCGAGCCTTAGCCGCACTCTGACCAATACGCAGCAGCGCCAGAATTCTTGGTGCAAACACAATCAGGAAAAACGCAGGAATGAGTTTAGGCGCTAACCAAAGCACATTTTCCCAACCATTTTGACCAAGATCACCGGCCCCCCATACAAACAGGTTCCTTGCATACTGGTCATGAAGAAGAATGATGGCCGTTGCGATAGAACCCATCAGAATGTTGGTTGCCATGCCCGCCAAAATGATCGGCAACCCTGATAGGTTCTTCAAACCAACAATCGCAATGACAAGACCAAACGTTAACATCGAACCCAATAAGGCCACGAACAACGAATATTCTGCCATAGCTAATGGGAACCAAACGCTCCCTATCACCATAGCTAACCATGCTCCGGCCGACGTACCTAGCGTTAATGGGCTCACTAAATGGTTCTGAGTGAGCTGTTGCAATACGCTCCCAACAAGCCCTAGAGCGCCACCAACCATCAATGCCATGACAAATCGAGGCAACGCAGATTGGGTGAACACGATGGATTCAAAATCGTCGTAATCATCAAAGTTCAACGACAACGAACCCAACAGATTTAGCTGCTCAAATATCGATAACTCGGTCGCCCACCCGAGATGACCAAGACTCAATGCAACAATGCTAACCAATAGAAACAGAGACAATGAATAAGTTTTCAACACGAGTTTACTCTACCTTATTCTTTTGCTTCGACAGGCGCGATGGCTAACAGGCTTTCGGTTATCGCTTCAGCGGTATAAAGCAACGACATGGCTCCACCGTAATTCCAAACCGGCTCTACGCTGTTAATCCGCCCACCTCGAACAAATGGCATCGCCTTCCAAAGTACAGAGCGGTTAAGTTGCGATTCCTGGTCAAACGGCTTGAAATACAGCGCGACACCATCACCCACATTCTTAAGTTCGTTTATGCGTAGTTGCGTTACTCCCCATTGAGTCGCCGGTTTTTCAATGGCGGGTTCAAACCCTAACCGTTGCAGCACATACTGCGTCATTGAGTTATCACCATAGAGGTAAACGGCGGTTGTACTCGCAAAGCGAAAAGCGCTCACTTTAGGCTTTCCATCTGGGTAGGCGCTATCGAGCTGCAACGACATTTCAGTAAACCGTGACTCCATTGACGTGAGTTTCGCGTCTGCAAAGTCACTTATTCCTAGCGACGCGGCCAACAAACGATAGTTGTCAATGCTGGCCTGTGCATTATCGTGTTTGTCACTGTAGGTATGGTAATAGAGCACCGGAGCGATCTGCTCTAGGCGTTCCTTCAAATCCAACTGAGGTGAAGCAATAACGATGACATCGGGATTCAACTCCGCCAAGCGTTCAAAATTGGGCTCGACTCGTGTACCAATGTCTTCAACACTAGGATCAACCGCAGGTTGCACAACCCACTCTTGGTAACCCGCGATATCTGGCATCGCGATAGGCGTAATGCCAAGTTCGATGACCTGTTCAGCAATATCCCAGTTTAATGCCGCCACTCGTTGTGGCACTGCTTCTAGGGTATGCACGCCAACACTATCTTCCGCGGTGTGTTGAGCACTGACAACACATGAGAACAGTGCCGTAGTTATTGCTATATTCAGTGCAATCAATTTCCCCACCCAATGAAAAACCGAGGTGTTGAACTTTGCTGATGGGGTCAATTTTCTTAACCTGTTTGTCTTTAACATACGACCGCCACCTTATGGTTTTGCGTTGGGTGCGCTATCAACTTAACTGACGTCGAATACAACTCGGACAACATTGCTTCATTGTGTAGAAGCTTGGTTTCCCCTTGGAAAAACACCGAGCCCATTTTCAATGCCACAACACGACTCGCGTACTTAAGCGCAAGGTTCAAATCATGGATAATGACAATGATGCCTTTCCCCGTTTGCTCGTTGAGGTCTTTTAAAAGCTGCATGAGTTGATATTGATGTTGAATGTCTAACGCTGAGGTTGGTTCATCTAGGATCAAAATGTCAGATTGCTGGGCAAGCAGCATCGACACCCACGCCCGCTGCCTTTCACCGCCCGACAACTGCTCTGCAATCGTATCGGCATACTGGGTAACGCCAGTCATTTCCATGGCTTGAGAAATCAGCTCTGTATCTTGATCATTCCATCGCCCAAAAACACCTCGCCAAGGGTAACGACCCAGCCTGACTAATTCTGAGACACTTAACCCCGCGACTTCAGGTAACTTTTGCGGTAGGTAAGCCACACTCTTGGCCAGCTGTTTCGGCTTATAGTCATTGACCAACTTGTCGTTCAACCATACCGATCCCTTTTCTGGAGAAAATTGATTCGATAGCAAATTCACAAGCGTCGATTTCCCTGAGCCGTTATGGCCGAGCACAACGGTAAATTGGTCGCTTTCAATGGTTAAATCGGGAATAGATAGGATGTTTCGCCCATCTCGAATCACCTCAATATCACGTAATTTATACATGGGATCTCTTTCGTTGTTTATCTTCAGCAACTCGCTGCTTTGGGCAATCGGCGCACAGCTCACCGTGTTTTGTTTGGGTGACCAAACAGCAGCTTTTTCGCGTGTAACTTAATGGGGATTCGACAGAAAATCCTTTTATCGTTTGCTTTGGCAATTGGAATGCCTCTAACCAAAGTTTCGCGTCTTCAATGACATCATCCCGTTCAAATGCATCAAAATGATGATGGACTTTCATTAAAGACATCAACAGGAAGTCCGCCATTAGCTGACGACTGAACCCAGGGCGACAACGATAAAGAACATCCAGCTCTTGCTGCCAATACATGACAATGTCACCTAGCGTCTGCCCTACTTCAGCAATAAGATCCGCTTTGTCTCCTCGACGGCATTCGCTCGAGTCGAAATGAAACCCGGATATCAGACCATTGCGATAGTTCTGACTCATTGATGAAAAATCGGGGATCATGTTAAAGCCATAGACACCAATGAACGCCAAATAGATAGGCTGCCAGCTGAGCAAACTAAAAGTGCGTGTTAAGAAATAAGCGTGCTTAGCTTCCGGGTGAAGACGTGATATCTCTTGATACATCTTGGTAAGCAACGCACTGTTGTCGTCATTCACAAGCAACATGCCCGTCTCAGCAGGCGCTACTTTACCGTTCAAATAAGGCGTTACTTGCCTCGCAGCGTCCATCAATTGTTGAATGTCATTCAAGCCGTCTGGGTCCTTTCTCTCTTTATCTATACTGGCTTTTCAAATTGCGCACCTAAAGGTCTGCATCTCTCAAAACCCAATACGCATCTGAAAAAACGAAAGCAGCCTACTTTCTTTGCAGGCTGCTTTGACTTAACACCGAACGTGAACGCTAGAAGTTGTAGTTAACATTAAGTTCGACTGTACGCTCTTCACCATACCAACAGTTAGTTTGGTCGAAACAGCTGAAGTACTCTTCATTAAACAGGTTGGTCGCTAATAAGTTAACGGTCGCGCCCGAAAGCGATTCTTTAGCCGAACCAAGGTCGTAGCCAATGGATAGATCGACCAGTGTGTACGATGGCACTTTACCTTGCTTGTTGGTCGCATCCATTTGCATTTCACCCGTGTAACGAACGCCACCGCTTAAACGAGTACCAGACAGCGCGCCTTCGTACCAGTGGTAGTTAGACCAAAGATTCGCAGCGTGCTCAGGGACGTAAATAGGTGTTGTGCCTTGAAGTCCATTTGCGCTGTCTTTGGTGATTTCCATGTCTGTGTACGTGTAATTCGCAGCAACATCGAGCCCTGAAGTGATTTGCAATCCGGCTTCCACTTCTAGGCCTTGTGAGCGAACTTGCCCAACCTGTAATTGATCTTGGAAATCAGCCGACGTTGGATCAGTGACCAGAACATCGTTCTTCTCGATACGGAACAGCGATGCAGAAGCCGTTTTGCTGTAGTCAGACGACTGGTATTTCAAGCCAACTTCAATTTGCTGACCCGTCTCTGGTTTGTATGCTTCACCGAAGCTACTGACACCAGTGACCGGTTCAAAGCTTGTTGCGTAATTAGCAAACGGCGCTAACCCATTTTCAAACTCGTACAATGCGCCTACACGGTATGAAAACGCACTGTCATCGGCTTCGGTATAACTGCCCGCATAGTCACTTGTGGTTTTATAGTTATCGTAACGTCCACCAGCAATCACCACTAAACGATCGAATCGCATCTGATCTTGAACGTATAATCCGGTTTGTCTTAGCGTCACGTCATCTTTCACTTCAAACGCTTTTGTCAGCGAATCTCGGTTGATGAGATCGTTGTTAGGATTGAAGATGTTAAACACGCCAAACTGACTTGTGCTGCCGTATTCAGCGTAAATCGATGAACCTTTTAGCTGCTGGTAATCTAAGCCAAACAATAGGTTATGTTCCACATCGCCCGTCATGACAAAACCAGAGAGTTGGTTATCGACGGTGTAGCCTTTTGATTCTTCGTCAGTACTGTAGATGTTTCTGTCTAAGTTACCTGTTGAAGGGTCCCAGTGGCCGTAATAGTCACTGTGATAGGTATTCTCTTGATACAAAGACGCATCGGTATAACGGAAGTTCTGCAAGAAGCCCCAATTACTGTTGAATTGATGATCCACTTTATAACCTAGCATCAACACTTCGCGCTCAAATTTACTCCAGTTCTTATCACCGACAAACGTGTTGGGTGTGGTACTGCCATTAGGATTATCAATCATAGAACCAGAGGCCGGCATCGCTGAGTTCATGCCCATTGCAGGATCATTCTGGTAGTACAGATTGAAGTTGATAAGGGTTTTATCCGACACTTCCCAGTTCAACGAAGGAGCAAAAACGTAGCGTTCTTCTTCCGTGTGATTCACTTGACCATCACGCGTTCGAGCCAAACCAATGATGCGGTATGAAAAATCACTGTCGCCAATTTGGCCTGTCGTATCGATAGAAGCTTCCATCAAATTACGTGAACCTGTAGCAAGGCCAACGTCTGTGTTCGATTCTTTCTGTGGTGTTTTGGCAATCATATTAACCATTCCACCCGGTGGCATTGAACCGTATAGTACCGATGTTGGGCCTTTAAACACCTCAACCTGCTGAATCGCAATCGGATCAATCTGCGGCTGTAAGTTCCAGCCATTTAGAAACTGAAGGGCAAGGCCGTCATAGTAGCTTTGTTTAACGGCAAATCCGCGGACACTGAAGGTGTCATACATGGTCACCGAGCCACCTTTGTTTTCTGTGACCACACCTGGCGCGTATCGAAGTGCTTGGTTCAGTGACTTAACGCCTCTAATTTCAAGCTCTTCACTGTCAATGACAGTAATTGCTTGAGGTGTTTCCTCCGGCTCTAGCGATGTCTTCGTCGCGGTATTACGGTATGTCTGTCCAAGTACAGAGATCGTCTCAATCTCTGATTGGTTTGAATTTGTTGTGCCCGAATCTACGGTATTTGCACTGACTCCAAAGGAGAGCACAAGCACGCTGGCAATTGCAGCGCTTAAAGGTGATATTGAAAACGATTGAGTATTCATGATTCCCTGCTTTTTCTTATTAGTTTGTGCAATCAAAGGGAGGCATTCTTGCCTTAATCTAATTGCGAATTATTATCGTTTGCAATTTTATGAATTGGCGAAGAAAAAACATAACAATTTGGTGCATCATGCTTATCGATAGTTAATTAACTAATGATTGATAGGGGCGCAGGCTCATAATATTCGTGTCAGGACACGCAATTTACGACACCTTTTTGATTGGCAGCCAGTACTCTATGTCCATTGTCTGGAGATCTGTCTGTACGCTATACACCTCGAGTTCAGGCGCATCAACGGCCACATAACCTGAGTTAGGGAGCCAATGTAAAACAAGCCACTCGACTGCTTGTGAAAATTGAGCCACTTGGCCGCTAAATGGCAGCACCGCAAAATCATTTTCATCCACTAAGATGCTGTCGAACTCGCAGCGATCACTGCTCACTTGAGCGAGATTATCCGTCCCGGCAAGGTAGGTCAGATCCCCTTCTTCATCCCCTGATCCCACTTCAATCACGCCGACCCAACGGTTAGAGTAATCCAGCGAATTGGGGCATTGATGCTTAAACGCTTCCCAAGCGTTAGGGACAGAAATATCGAAATCGGGTTCATTAGAGAGAAGCCCTCTAACCGGTTGTTTCACCCCATAAATACGCTGTGCGAAGGCATGTTCAATTCGAACCTGAAAAAAACCTTCCGCCAAAGCGTCACAATTGGGGAAATCTGAAATGGGTCTCATGCAGGAAGCTTTAATTCCATCTCGCGTACCACGTTGCTGGTAACGCTTGGGGCTAATACCAAAAAAGGAACGGAACGCTCGGCTGAACGCCACCTCAGAGCCAAAACCAAAGCGATACGCAATATCCACCATTTTATTGTTTCGCTCCAATACCTGCTCTGCCGATCGCGAGAGCTTTTGTTCACGTACGTACTGCGCGACGCTCTGTCCTGTATAGGTTTGGAAAACGCGCTGAAGTTGCCAGCGTGACCAGCAGCTCACCGAAGAAAGGTCACTAACGCTCAATGTCTCATCTAAGTGATTGTTAATATACTCAATAACAGATTCAATTCGATTAAGGGCATAGCCGCTAGATGGATTCATAATGAAAGACCTTGAGTGAGGTTCGAAGGATCAACAAACAACCATCTCAGTAACAGATGGATGACAACAAATCTAAATGATAATAACACTCATTTATAAGTGCGTTTGTAATTTACTCTTATCTGTTTCTGTGGTCAATCTTTGTTATTCACTGCAAACTCGGAGGACTGAACAAGGTTGTTTGTTCTCAATGAATCCCTTTAGAAGAACGTAAACAGCAGCCAAATTCAGCTGCTATACTTTAAAAAATCCATCGATAGAAGCGTAGCGATGAAACACTTTGTAGTACTGCTTCTTTTTCTGTTGTCTTCTTTTCAAGCCTTAGCCCTAGAAGTCGCACTGTTCGTTCCACGCAGCGAAACTCCGGCTTGGCAATCTCAGATTAGTTTTGCACAAGCCGCCGCCGACGATTTGGGCATCACTCTGCACGTTTACAACGCCAATAATGAATCAGAGAAAATGCTCTTCCAAGTGCATCAAGCAACAGAGAAAGGTGTCGATGGGATTTTATTCATGAATTACGAGCAGATTGGTGAGCAAATACTGGCGATTGCTGAACGGAATAATATTCCGAGTGTTGTTTATAATACGGGCTTTGTTGCGAGCGAATTGTTACCACGTACAAAGTACAGTTCATGGATTGGCAGCATTACCCCTGATGACCAAAAAGCCGGTTCACTGCTCACTGAGCAACTGCTTCTTATCGCGAAAAAGCGAGAGGTTGAACAAATTAAATTGCTTGTCATCAACGGAAACATGAATGAAGCGTCGGCACAGCAACGTAATCAAGGCCTCAAATTATTCATCAAACACCATTCAAAAGCTCAAATCGTCGCGGAAGGAAATACAGGGGTTGAATGGAGCCGATACGAAGCGAAGCAGTTGTTCAAACAACACTACCAGAAGCACCCTGAAATCAATATGGTTTGGGCCGCTTCCGATACATTAGCGTTAGGCGCCAGAGACGCCATGCGAGAGCTTTCTATACCATTAGACAGCATCATCATTGGTGGTATTGATTGGCTTCCAGAAGCACTCAAAATCATTAACGACGGAGCACCGTATATCTCCATTGGAGGACATTTCACTGAGGCCGCCTGGGGAGTTATTCTGCTCAACGACTACCTAAATGAGAATGATTTTGTTGCCGAGTCCACACAATTTTATTCAAGAATGTATGCCATTAACAAACAAAATATCGATTCATTCCAAAATTTTATTGGGGATAACTGGCAACGTATTAACTTTAACGATCTGTCTAAAAATCATGAAGATGGAGAACTGTATAATTTTAGTATCAAGTACCTCCTGGATAACTACTATCAGTTTAGTAATTCACTGCGCCTGACCGAAGAAGAAAAGCAATGGCTAGCACAACATGACAATCTCAGGCTAGCGATAGACACGAATTGGCCACCCTTCGAGTATGTGAACGATCAAGTCGACTACCAGGGCATTGCCGCTGATTATATCACCCTGATTGGTGAGCGGTTAGGCGTAAAGTTCAAGCCCAGTGTCAATATGAATTGGGAGGACGTGGTCAACGCAGCAAAACGAAGAGAACTTGATCTCTTCGCTGCTCTGGCAATAACCGATAGCCGTCAACGTTACCTTAAGTTTACCCACCCTTACCTAAGCTTTCCTATGATGATCATTACCAATCAAGATATTCCGTATGTGTCGGACATTGACTCTTTGAATGGACGAATCGTCTCTGTGGTCAGCGGGTATGCGCCTCAGGAAATCCTCTTAAAAAATCATCCTGATATCAAAGTCTTTACCGCTAAAAACGTAACGGAAGCCCTTGAAGCCGTCTCTTCGGGCAGGGTGGCAGCTTACGTCGGCAATATAGCGACGGCTAACTATGTGATCGCGAAAGAAGGCTATACCAACTTGAAGGTATCAGGCGTCACCCCTTACCGTTTTGAAATCAGCATGGCCATTCGCAGCGATTGGCCCATTCTGCACAGTATTATGCAAAAAGCGCTAGACTCGATCTCGGAAGATGAAAGAAAGGCCATTTACTCTCGATGGGTCACATTGCGCTACGAACACGGAGTCGATTACACAATTTTATGGCGAACCATTCTTATCTCTTTGGTTATTTTGGCACTGCTCGGGTACTGGACGCACAAGCTATCAAGTTTAAACCAGATGCTCAACCGCGAAGTCTCTGAGCGTAAATTGGTAGAACAACAACTGCGAGAGGAAAAGGCCAAAATAGAGAAACTGGCCATCACCGATTCATTGACGGGGTTATTTAATCGTCGCCATTTTAATCAAGTCTTCCCCGACGAAATAAGCCGAGCACTGCGGCACCAAACGTGGTTAAGTTTCGTTATCCTCGACATTGATTACTTCAAAAAGTACAACGACAGCTACGGACATCATCACGGTGATAACATGTTGATTGCGTTAGCAGACGTGCTCAAAACAAATTGTAATCGAGCGTCCGACTATTGTTTCCGTCTTGGTGGCGAAGAGTTCGGCATCATCTTTTCGGGGCAATCCCCTGATGAAGCGACCTTTTTTGTCGAGAAGCTAAGAAGCAGTATCGAGGATCTTAAAGTAGTACAAGACAGCAGCAACGCAGCGATAGTCATCACGGCTTCATTTGGAGTTGTGACAACCAAAGAGGTAGAAAGTAGCATGGACCAACTCTATGAAGCCGCCGATGCAGCCTTGTATCGAGCCAAACACGCAGGAAGAAATCGCGTTGAGGCGCTCACTCTGATTTGAGTTATTCGCCACTCGGTCTTGATTATTCGAGTATCACAACCTTGTTGACGTGATACTCGAACTACGAACCTTTAAGGAGGGATTGAGAAGAGACTAGTTGATGGCCAGCTGCTTCTTTTGGTGCGCTAGGTACTCGTCGTAAGTCCCTTGGAAGTTCACCAACTGCTTCTCTTTTACGTCAATGATCGATGTCGCTAATGAAGAAACGAACTCACGGTCGTGGCTGACAAAGATCAGTGTGCCCGTATACTCTTTTAACGCGTTGTTAAGCGCTTCAATCGCTTCCATGTCCATGTGGTTGGTTGGCTCGTCCATAACCAAAACGTTAATGTCTTGCATCATCAACTTACCAAACAATAGACGGTTCTTCTCACCACCAGAGCAGTTCTTCGCTTTCTTGTTCGCATCGTCGGCCGTAAACAACAAGCGACCTAAAATACCGCGAACCATAAGGTCGTCGTGTTTAACCGTACGCCATTGCGAAATCCAATCGAAAATGCTCAGATCGTTGTCAAAATCTGCCGTACTGTCTTGCGGACAGTAACCAATCGACGCATTTTCAGACCACTTAACGACACCGTGGTTTTGCTCAAGCTCATTCACTAAGCAGCGCAAGAACGTGGTTTTACCCACACCGTTCTCACCAATAACCGCCAATCGCGTGCCCGCTTCTAGCAGTAAGTTGCCTTTTTCAAACAGCACCTCGCCATCAAAGCCGTGACCAAGGTCTTGCAACTCAAGCGCTTGGCGGTGCAATTTCTTGCCTTCACCAAAATCAATCGATGGGCTGACTCGGCTGGTCGCTTTGACTTCATCAAGCTTGATTTTATCCATTTTCTTAGCACGTGAACTCGCCTGTTTGGCTTTAGACGCATTTGCACCAAAACGGTTGACGAAGTCTTGGAGCTCACTGATCTCCGCTGCTTTCTTCGCGTTGCTCGACAACAACTGCTCGCGAATCAAACCCGACGCTTCTAAGAAGTATTCGTAGTTGCCTGGGTAGATACGCAGCTCGCCGTAATCTATATCCGCCATGTGCGTACAGACTGAGTTTAGGAAGTGACGGTCATGCGAGATAATAATCATGGTGCATTTACGCTGATTCAGCTCTTCGGCCAACCAGTTAATCGTGTGAATGTCCAGGTTGTTGGTCGGTTCATCAAGAAGCAGAATGTCTGGGTTTGCAAACAAGGCTTGCGCGAGTAACACACGAAGTTTCCAACCAGGTGCCACTTGCTGCATCAATCCAAAATGAAGCTCTTCTTCGATACCCGCTTGAATGAGAATGTCACCCGCACGCGCTTCGGCTGTATAGCCATCCATTTCAGCGAATTCGCTTTCAAGATCAGCGACTTTCATGCCATCTTCTTCACTCATTTCAGGGAGTGAATAGATGCGGTCACGCTCTTGTTTTACTTCCCACAACTTACGATCGCCCATGATGACGGTATCAATCACGTTGTGCTGTTCAAACGCAAACTGATCCTGGCTCAATACGCCAACCTTTAATCCAGGTGTGATAGAAACATTGCCAGAACTGGGTGTCAGTGCGCCACTAAGAATTTTCATGAACGTTGATTTGCCACATCCATTCGCGCCGATTAAACCATAGCGGTTGCCGTTACCGAACTTGGCTGAGATATTTTCAAACAAAGGCTCAGCGCCAAATTGCATGGTGATGTTAGCAGTTGAAATCAAAAGAAAAATTCCTAGTGTTTAAGGCTGATTTATTATCGAGTAAAGAATGTAAATCAACGCGATTAAAGTATGGGGTAATAGGCGGCGGATTATACAGACTTATTGCGTAATTAATAGATGCGTGAGCTAAGTCACATCGGGAAATTTTCATTGCGGAGGCAAGTATTGAAAAGGGCGCTATCACGGAAGTTCGTGATAGCGCCCATATAGAGATAGATTCGATTCTATCGCGACCTATTCGTTGGCAGAGCTCTAGGTCTATTTTTTGATTTTAGTGAAAGGCGTCGACTTCCATTGATCGGTTCTTACTTCTTCGCCCGGCGTATACATGCGCAGCACCGAATACCATTGATGGTTAGGAATAGGCAAAAAGTTAGGGTTGTTTTCATTACCTTTGGTGTCACTACTCATGATGATGGTGTAACTGCCATCTTCGTTTGGTGTGAGCGTTCGATCACCGCGCGAATGCCTGTTTAAGTTGTTCTTTTCCATCAACCTCGTTTCACCACTGTAGACAGTGTACGACCAAAATCCGCCCTCTTCGACCGTTGGAGCATCGAAGGTTACCGTATAGTCAAACTTGCTGCCATCAAGCGGCTCACCATCTCGATCAAAAAAGTCTCCACTGTACATGGTGTGTTTCGCCGGTAAGCCCCACTGCCCCATTAAGGTGCCGTATGCGTGTTGATAACTTGGTACTTGAGTCATCTCTTCGCGTGTTCCGAGTACGTCACGAGAATCATCAAAACCCGCATTGGTGATTCGCTCACCGCCTGTCTTTTGCGCTGACTCAATCAGTGACTGTTGTTGAGGGGTTATTGGTTTATTGAATTGACCAAGGTTCACCAGTTCAAATTGCTCTATTAGCGCTTTGTCATGTTTGATCATTGTTCCTTCAGATAGCACGAAATTGGTTCGTTCTACCCAGTTCGACGTTTCAGGGTCTGGGTAATGTCGAACCACAGGCTCTGGTCCTTTTTGGCCAAGGTATTCAGACAAAGTGCGTAGATTCCACTGGTCCATCAATTTCTGAGCCGTAACAGAATCCTCACCGCCTAGATCCATAATGCGACCCATCATTTTCACAAGCGGGTGTTCAACGTAGATCACTTCATCGACGCTGGCAGGTACTTCACCTTGCCATCCTTCAACGGCATACATAAAGCTCCCACCTTTCGTTCCTCTTTGAGGGGAACCAAACGCAGAATCCGTAAAGTGCTGCATGTTCATGGTATGGAACAGCCAGTATCTGTCTTCATCGTGATCGGGAATGGTAATAATGACGGGCTCAGCCGCTAAGTCCATCCAACCCATTAAGTGCAATGTGTCGTTATTAATCGTTGGGTGCGCGGTATAGGTATCGTCTGCCAACACCCTGATATTTTGAAATTGATTAAGTGGGTAATCAGACTCCACAACCGTTTCGTAGAAGTATTTGTATGCTTCGTCGATAGAGAAAGCATATTCGTAAGCCAATTGCGCTAATTTTTGCTCATCGTTTTCATTGTAAGCCACACTCGCTTTTTCGAACGGTACGGTAGATACAGCAATGGTATCTACCGTTTGAGCGAACACGGCCGTTGGCAATGCTGCCAACCATGCGCAAGATAAGGCGGTAACCAAAAGAGTTTTTTTCATCATAATATTCCTAGATAAAAACAAGCGAGAGAAGGAACAACAATGGTTCCCTCTCTAACCGTCAATTATTCTGCAACGACAGATTTGTCTGCCATGCCGATACCACCCGCTTTCTGTCTTGGCGGAAACGCTTTGAGCGATTGCTGGTAGTTAGCTGCGGCTCTTTGTAGCTTTGGCAACACCCATGATTTCTCTTTCATCCATAGGAACCAACCACGTGTATCAGAGCTACGCTCATAGGGATCAGCCTTGATGTTAATGAGCATACCTAATGGCCATTCCTCAGGTGGCGCAATCCACTCAGTCTTAGTTTTTAGGTGAACTTTCCATTCATCTACGCGGAATGCATTGAGGTCTTGCTCGTTGTAAAAGAAGAATTCATGGCGTTGGCTCGGGGCACCATCCGTTAGCATCTCTAACTGGTTATAACCATCTAGATGGACTTGGTACTCTTCACCATTGATTTCTTTCCCTTCCAATAGCTCTTGTTTGATGTCGTCTTCACCAACAGCGGCCATGATGGTTGGCACCCAATCTTCAGAGGTCATGAAACCGTCTGTGTATTCACCTTGAGGGATTTTATCAGGCCAACTTACCAGCATTGGAACACGGAAACCGCCATCCCACGTTGTGCCTTTTTGACCACGGAACGACGCTGAACCAGAATCAGGCCAGTGATCCAAATTCACACCGTTATCAGACGTAAACAGAATAATGGTGTTATCCATTTCGCCTAAATCTTCCAATTTATCGAGAAGCACGCCAATCTGGTCATCAAGCTCTATCATGCCATCGTAGTATGTGTTTATTTGGCTCGCACCTTGGTATTCAGGACGTACATGCGTTTTTTGGTGCATTCGAGTCGGGTTGTACCACATAAAGTAAGGCTGTTCGTCTTTCTCGGCTTCATGCTTATCCAGCCATGACATGGCGAAGTCTAGGAACTCGCCATCCACCGTTTGCATGCGCTTCGCACCCAACATACCCTTGTCTTCAATGGTTTGCTTACCCACCACACCAAACCGTGGATCGTCAGTCATGTCTGCGACATCGGTAGCAACAGTATGAAGAACGTTACGTGGGCGACTTCTAAAGTTAGGATCTTTTGGAAATTCAGGTTGCTCCGGCATTTCCATTACGTTGAGGTGGTATAGGAAACCAAAGAACTCGTCAAACCCATGCACCGTAGGAAGATGGCTGTTGTTATCACCTAAATGACTTTTGCCGACGTGGACAGTGGCATAGCCTTTGTCTTTAAGCATTTCCGCCAACGTTGGGTCTTCTTTTTGCAGCCCTAGAGAAGAGCCTGGTTGACCAACTGACGTTAAGCCTGTGCGAAATGGGTATTGACCCGTAATGAACGCTGAGCGGCCAGCCGTTGAACTGCCTTGTGCATAATAATCGCTGATCATCATGCCGCGTTCCGCTATTCGGTCAATATTAGGCGTATCAACTGCGCCTAATCCACGGTGGTAAGCGGAAATATCCGTTGGGCTGACATCATCAAGCATGATAGCCACCACATTCGGTTGGCCTGATGCGTGTACATTGACACTGGCTAGCACAGATAGCGCTAGAGCCGATTTAACAAAAGACTGATACATTTTTATTCCTCTTGGACGACGAGTAAACTGCTGAAGTTCGACACAAAATAGTGAAAACTTTAGCGAACCGTTGTAGGAATAAATGGTATATGAAAGAGGTCAAAAATAGCGTGATAACCACTATTACGTTTTTTAATAGTGGTTAGGAAAAGATTAGGATTGAACGAGAGAAATGAGTTCTTTATGGAGCCAGTCAGTAAACGGATTATTACGATTGGCTTGATGCGTAAACAGAGCCAACTCACGGCGATAGGTGTCTTTCAATAACTCGGATGGTAGTTCGACACAACGATAAGATTCATCAAGAACGGAGTGGCACTTAGTGGACGTAATGTAGATAAAATCGCTGTCTTTGACCATCTCTAACATCAGGTTCATGTTGTTGCTTCTGAGTGCGATATGCTTGCCTAGGTCGTACTTCTTGATCAGCATTTCTGTTTTCGATGGCTGGATATAGCCCGGAATAATATTAATGCACAGTGGATACTGTAAAATATCCTCCAGTGCATTTCCTTTCAACGGATGATCAGCCCTCAGCACCAACATAAACTTATCAAACCCTAGCGCTCTTTCGGTCAGCGTTTTATTGACCTCCATCGGAAGGTAACTGACCCCCCAACTCGCTCGATTGCTTTCTAACGCTTGTGCGCCATTATCGAGCCATGGAGAACATTGCAGCGTGACTTGCGGCGCTTCGGTAGCGAGCTTCTTTATAAGCGGAACACCAATAGGAATAATCAGTGGCGAAGGCAACATGATTTGAACTTCACCCTTTAAATCAGCAAGTGTCCACGCTTCGCTCGGTATATAGAGGTTATCAAGCTGCTCCAGTAACACGGGTAATGCGTCAATCAGCTCTAGACATTTTGGCGTTGGTTCAAGCTTATTCTTGTCTCTGACAAACAGCTCATCATTGAACTGCTCTCTTAGCTTACGCAACATAACACTGATGGTCGGCTGACTCACGTTAAGCGCCTTCGCCGCACTGACCGTTTGGCGAGTTTCATTCAGCACCAATATCAGCTGCAGTAAGTTAAGATCTTTAGTCATGTCGCACTCCATTAATTAAAAAGCGGGAAATACGCTGGTGAGTACCCCTTTTTCATCGCATCAACCATTGGCAATAGCTTAGGTAACGCGTGATGAAAGAACATTTTGTATCCTTCACACAATTGGTTCATGGGTTGGCCATCGCGTGTGGTGGCTAGCCTATTCTTCGGGCAACCGCCTTGACACAACTGAACAAAATCACATCGACGACAAACATCGTTTAACTCATGGTATTTATCAGTGCCAAATTTAACTTGAGTCGGCGAATTGGCCATAGCAATAAGCTTATCACTCTTCATAGAGCCAAGTTGATGATCTTCATACCCATAATGATCACAACTATAAACATTGCCATCGTGTTCAACCATTAACTGTTGCCCACAGGTTTCACTATGATGGCACATTTGGCTTGCATGCCCCATCAATACCATTAAGCAGTTCTCAAAAAATTGAATATACACTTTGCCAACATCCGCGGCACTCCATTCGTCGAACAAGTCACACAAAAATCGCCCCCACTGTTCTCCCGTTAACGACCAGTCATGCCCTGTTCGTCGGTCTAATTCGTGGTCGATACACGGTTGAAACTGCATATAGCCGCTGCCGTTCTCAACCAAAAATTGATAGATGGTTTTCGCGTGTTGGTATGTTTTGTTGTTCACAACCGTTAGGGTATTAAATTCTACATCACTGTTTTTTAAATGCTGCATGCCACGCATGGTGCGCTCAAACGAGGAATGACCGTTTTTATCAATACGAGCAATATCATTGAGCAGATTCGGCCCATCAATACTCACACCCAACATAAAGTGATGCTTTGCAAAAAAATCCGCCCAACGCTCATTGATCATGGTGCCGTTGGTTTGCAGGGTATTCACAAAACGTTTCTTACTGGTGTGTTTTTTCTGAGCCAAAACGGCAGCTTCATAAAACTCTAACCCTCTTAACATGGGTTCACCGCCATGCCAGATGAAGTCAACTTGCTTTGATAATTCGGGCTGAGCATCAATATGCGCCTCTACAATCTGTTCCATCATTGGTATTGGCATTGATGAGCGATTCTCAGTGTCTTGTCTATTGAGGTAATAGCAGTAACTGCAATCTAGATTGCATTGAGCGCCTTCCGCTTTTATGAATAAACTGAAGGGATGATTAGGTGCATTCATATTGACTCCGGTAATTTTTCGTCAACATAACAACCACGATTCGATGAAACAATAGCGGTTCTTGTCATTGGCTTCACCTAGACTTCACTACCAAGCAAAAACACCAAAAATAAACTTATAAAACAAATATTTAAGATTCACATCAAGTGTATTAACATCTTTAATATCGGCTATTACACTCATTAATCTGGGTTCTTAATATGATGGTCACCTATCCGTTCCAACGATATAAGGTACCCCATGAGAAAGCTGCTCTATAAGAAAAGTGTACTGACAAGCCTAGTCTGCTCTCTATCTAGCGTAATGGCGATGCCATCGTTAGCGCAACAAACGATCACCCCAGAAGAGGAACTCGCATACAATCTAGGTGTTCAAGCCTTTATCTATGGTACCGGACCATTAACGGTTGCCGCAGTAAGGCAAACGACAACTTCCGTCGATGCCCCTATGGACAACGCAATGGCACCCCTCAATAAGATGGGCAAGACTCGCGAATTATCTGGCCCACAAGACAGAATCGTCCCGACCGTGAACAACGACACGCTCTATTCGCAAGCCCATTATGACCTGGATCTTTCCGGCCCGATGGTGATTGATATCCCGCCGACTGATGACCGTTACTTCATCGTTCAACTGCTCGACGCCTATTCTGATTCCATCAATGATCTGTATGTAAACAATGTCGGAGACCAAGGTTCAAAAGTTTTACTGATCAAAAAAGGCTGGTCAGGAGACATACCTAAAGGCATTGATCGTATTGTTGAGTCTCGTACCCCTATGGTCTGGTTAATTCATCGTACAGGTGTTTTCGGTGAACAAGATCTTGAAGATGCGTTAGCCGTACATGACCAATTTATCAGCTACCCACTCGCGCAATTCGGTGAGGACCATGGTGTCATTGAGTTGGAAAAATCAACAAGTCGCATCCCGCCAATGTCAAAACCAGAAGGGCTAGAGTGGTATTCGTTGATTGACAAAGAACTGCGTAAAAATCCGATACCGGAAGATGCCGCCATTGTGGATCAGTTCAAACAAATCGGTATTGGCGGAGTAACTCCATTTGACCCAGACGCTCTCTCTGATGCTCAGAAAAAAGGGCTCATGCGCGCGTTGGCCTCTTCACAGCAGATCATCCAGTACGCAGGTAGAAGCATTGGCGATGTCAATAACGGCTGGTCAATGATGTTCGAAGGTGGCCGCTACGGTAACGATTATTTAAGCCGTGCCAGCATCAATTTGCGTGCAGCAGGTCTTAACGTTCCAGAGCGTGCACTGTATCCAAACCGCTACACAGATTCTAAAGGTGAGCAGCTTTCTGGTGAGCATGGGTATCGAATGACTATGCCAGCAAACGCACCTGCTGAGGCGTTCTGGTCATTAACCATGTACGACGCCGAAAATCTATTTATGGTAGAAAACTTTATACAACGTTACTCAATATCAACCAATCGAAAATCAGAGCTGAAGTACGCCAAAGACGGGACGCTTCCAGTCTGTATTCAATACACCAAACCAACTGACCCCACTTGTAACTGGTTACCCGCACCACAAGATGATTTTTATCTGCACTTGCGTTTGTATGAACCGACACAAGCTGTTCTCGATAATGAATATCCGCTGCCACAAGTCAACAAGATCTAGCTTGAAACGCCAACGCTTACGGTTGGCATTTCACTGATATCACTATTAATAATATTAACCACTTAACTTGAGACCTAATTCTTGAAAGTTCACCTAATCACGCTGTCTCTGCTTTTAGCTGAAACAGCGGGTTCTTTCGCATACGCGGGAGGACTCAATCTATCTCAAATCGCCACAACAGAAAGTGTTGGCACAGCCGGTGCCGGTAATGTCACCTCAAACGACGCTTCTGCCGTCATCACCAATGCGGCTAACCTTTCTGGGATTGATGAAAGCTCCTGGATACTTGGCCTTCAGTACCTAGATGTCGAGTCCAACTTTGTTCGAAGTGATAACGGCTCGTCAACAACGGGCAGCAGCTCAGACATACTTCCCCACCTCTCTTACGCAACCCGAATAAATGATAAATGGGTTGGCGGCGTTGCACTCCACGCAGCCGGAGGCGTGAGCGTAAAGTACTCTCAAGGTGTGGGGGCGAATTCCGCTCAGTTGATTAACGAGAATAGTATTGCCGCGCTGAACCTCACCTCGTCTTTATCTTATCAAGTTAACGACAATCTATCGTTGGGCGGGTCGTTAATATTGCAGCACGCCGCTCTTGAAGTCAGAGGATTCAATGGACTTGAAGTGAAAGGTGACAGCGTTGATCTCGGATTCGCGTTGAGCCTCAGTCATAACATCAGTGAAGACACTCAATTAGGAGTCAATTATCAAGGTCAGTTTGACCACGATCTTTCCATCGAGAAGCTAAATAGTTTTGGGCTAAACACCGAACTCACCTGGGTTGAAACTCTGAGCCTAGGATTACGTCACGCGCTTAATGAAGACGTAAATGTGCTGCTTAGCGCGAATATGGAAGCGTGGCAGGATTACGATGACAAATATTCGGCCACCTACTCTTTTGGCTTTGGCTTAGAGTATGCGTATGAGAGTTGGCTGCTTTACAGTGGTGTAAGTGGCGATACAAGCTCTGTTGATAGCCAAAATAGAGACGTTCTATTGCCACTCGATCAACAATGGCGTATTGGGTTTGGTGCGGAACGCAAGATATCCCATGATTTACAGTTAGGCCTGAGTTATCAATTCCAGCACCTCGGCGACGGTGAAATCAATGCCAATTCTGGACTGTTCCAACCAAACGGCCATTATTCGACCAACAGAGTCCATTTCTTGGCACTCTCACTTCGATATTAGTGAGTAAGTTTGCTAGTAGCCCATCCACTTGAAGGTGGGCTATGCTTATTCTTTCTGTTTCAGTTATTCTTTCTGTATCAGTTATTCTTTCTGTATCAGTGCGCAAACATGCCACTTATAAAGGCTTTTTACCTTGCCTCCGTTTGCTATGAGGAGTTGCATTTGAATCAACTAGTTGAGAGATCCATTGACTGCCCATACTGTGGGGAGCACTTACACGTTCTCATCGATACAACCGATATCGGCACTCAATACATTGAAGACTGCCAAGTGTGTTGCCGTCCCATTACGTTTCTTGTCACTGAAGATTCAGACGAAGATTACCATGTCAGTGTTTTCAGTGAAGACGAATCATTTTGAATGCGACAGTGATCAGTTGAGTGCGATGTACCCTCGCCCTTGCATGCAGTTACGCATAAGATCGTCACGCTCTTTTTGATTGGCTGACGCAGCGGCATTTTTAGATCCTCTGCCCGACAATACCCCCACTGTCGTTCCAATCGCGGCGCCCGTTTTTGCTGCGCTACTTCCTGAGTTTCCAGACACACTGCCTGCTATCGCCCCCGCAGTGGCACCACGCAGGCCTCGTTTTACTCCCTGCTCTACTGCGCCTTGCCCCTCGTTGTGACCGACATTATCCAGTAAGTGATAGCACTGCTGATGATCGTCATTGAACTCGGTAGCGTCATACTGAGACTGATCAAAAATAATACTATGAGCATTGGCATACGTCGGCATAGCCGCAAACAGCAATACCCCAATGGCGGCCGCTGCATTAATGATTCGGTTGCGCAGAGATTCGTTTTTCATAAGATTGCCCCTTCACAAAGGTGGCAAATCCGTCTGCCTATTAGATAGTCGTGATTAAGTGATTAAGTGATCAAAAATCGTAAGAAAGACCAAGCGTAACAACATTGTCGTTGTCAATTGGGCCCATTGACGCGCCGTTGATAAGTAGCTCCCCTTCATTGGTATTGAAATAGGTGTATTTCACGTATGGCGTCCAATCATTGATCGTTTTAGAAAGCACGAACTCATGTTCATTGGTGCGATAATCCCCTTGTATGAAACCATCACCGATAGAAGAATTTATATAGCCATTAGAGCCATCGCTTTTTTCGTGGGTGTATAGGTAATCAAGATTCCAGCCACCTAGAGAATACCCAGCACCGGCCAAAAACTTGTTGGTATTGATGCTCGTGTCACTCAAGTTTTCTAATACCTGGCCAGATTGTTTGTATCCCAAACCACCAAGTACATAAAGGTTCTCAGTAAACTGGTAGTCCAGAATACCTTCAACCAAAATTTCTTCGCCTGTTTCCCACTTACCTAATTCGCCATAAAGATTAAATGTGAGTGAGTCGTTTATCTGGAAGTCATGGCCATAACCCGCGGCTAACCAGCCTTGATCATCAAAGCCGATATAGACTTGACCATTTTCAGACGTGTCAATCAGCGCGCCCGCTTCTGTTGTATAAACACCCTTGTCAGCGGCGTTCGAAGCCACATTTTGTTCCACATAAACTTGAGTAGAACTGGCAAAAGCGGCGCTACTTGCCAGTGAAAGAGATAGGGCGATTAAGGTTCTTTTTTTCATGAATTCTCCAGTGCAGTTGAGCTTGATTAACTGCTGGAGATTATGAAACGTAAGCTTGATTTAATTAAGACGGTCAACTTTAGATGAAACATCAACGCTATTTATGGTTAAGACCATCTAGGCACTTTGATTCACTTTATCTGTTTTGCATGAGTGCCGACTTTAGCGATTCACGAACTTTCATGTGTTGTTCATCTTTTGCGTAACGTCGGTGATAGAGCATTCTGAATTTGATTGGCCTTAGCTTAAAGGGAAATGTGTGCACCCTAAGGTTTAGCGCTGGTGCGAGTTTTTCAGCTAAGGAACGAGTCGATGCAGCAATGTAATCGGTTGAGCTCGCCAACATCAACATACTAGAAATAGAGCTGGTTTCTATTCGCACGTTACGTGGCTCAATATCACTCTCAGACAAAAATTCTACGGTGTTCATATCTGCACGTCTTATTTTGAGGGCGATATGCTCTTCGTGAAAATACTCTTCTTTCGTTAATGATTCGCCAATACGTGGATGGTCAATACGAGTTAAGCAGACTGGCTCTTCATCAAATAAGACCTCTTCAATCAAAGAGTGTTTCTTGCTAGAAATAACATCAACCACAATATCCACTTTCTGAGCGATCAACGCGTCAAACAACTCATTCTCTTCTAACGGAGCTTCGGTAAAGTTCACGCCTTCGACACCACTAATGAAATGCAGCAAGCTCTCGGTGCAATAGACGTTAAGATTGGCTGTTTGCTGCTCAACCGTACCGATGATATTCAGAGGATCTTCTATTTTATTCGCGAGCGACACCGCCGCCCCTGTGGGTGCAATGCCTCTGCCTTCCCGAACAAACAGGGTTTTCCCAACCACCGATTCAAGTCGCTTAATGGCTGCGCTCACCGCAGGTTGAGTCAGGTCTAACTGATCAGAAGCCGCCGTAATGGAGCCGTGTTTGTACACCGCTAAGAATGTCGTCAGTAGATTCAAGTCCAATTTTGTCTCTCACTTTTATTATCGTGAATCATCACATTAGCAATGGATCATCACAGGCACTGTTCATTGTTCATAGCTTATTGCTTATTGCTTATTGCTTATAAACAGCGAAACACACTGAGGCAATATCAACCAGGAAACATAAATTCAGTTTATGTTTAAAGCATAGTTCACTCTATATAACAAACCTCCACTTATCAATAAACTTGTTTGCATCGGAGTGAGGAAGGAACTTCATTTCAACTTTTAAAGACTCAAACCGATAGGTGGAACTATGAAAACTTACGCAAAATTATCCGTTATCTCTACAGCAATGATTATTGCAACCACGGCTTTCGCTGCTGACCCAATGATGGAGTACAACACAAAGCAAACCAATTCTGAGATACAGAAACTTCAAAAATTCGAATACCACGATGGTGAAACATTAGAAGAGTATTTGGCAACGCAACCTGAAGGCAACCTGTATTCGTCTGAAGAAGAAGTATTGGCGGTTCTAATGGGCGGTGTAAACAACGGTGACTACCGTAAAGAAACCAACACTGGCTGGAAAGAAGGGTTAATGTTTGAAGGCATCGCACCGTATGGTGACCACATGGTGTCTGGCGCTAACTGGTTCCCTCGTACTGAAGAAGTTCAACCTGACGAAATGCGCGTCACCTTCATGGGTACGTCACCAATGATTCGCCCAGGGCAAGCCAACACATCAATCTATGTCGAACTCGGCAACGGCTCTAATTTTGTCTTCGATCTGGGTGAAGGATCAATCGCGAACTACGTCGCCGCGGGTGTCGCAATGAACGAGCTTGACCACATCTTCATCACTCACTTACACGTTGATCACTACGGCTCACTGCCTTACTTGTATCAATTCGGTGGCTGGAACGGCCGCTGGGAAAAACCGCTCAACATCTATGGGCCAAGTGGCGCAACACCGGAATACGGTACGCGACACATGGTTGAAGGCATGCAACAAATGCTGAACTGGCACACAGATGCGTTTGATGTATTCCCTTCTGGTAACGACATAGTTGTTCATGAATTCGATTTCCGTGATGATGGCGGTGTGATTTACGACAAAGACAACGTGGAAGTGATCCACTGGCGACGCAGCCACGCTAAAGATGGGGCATCAGGCTACCGTTTGAACTGGACACAAGATGATGGACGCGTGCTGTCGTTCGTATGGACAGGTGACGGCCGACCAACAGAACTCGACCTGAAATACGCGAAAGGCGCGGATCTGTTCATTACTGAATTACAAACAGAAACGTTTGGTGTTTCATCCATCATTCAAGGTGTACCACCGTTCCTAGCACGATACACAGTCGATACACACCACACGCCAGCTTACGCAGCGGGTTATGTGGCAAACGAAGTACAACCGCGCTTATTTATGACAACACACATGACGTTTGACCCTTACCTCAACGAAGAAACGGTCGCGGAAGTTCGTCACCACTGGCAAGGCCCATATCACTTCGGTGCGCCAGACGGCATTGTCGTGAACATGACCAAAGACAACGCGTGGGTTCGTGAAGGCATACTTCCAGACTTCCCGAACGCAAGAGCGCCACAATTTGATATGGCTGATGGCTCAGAGTTCAGAATTCCAATGCCGAAAAACAGCCGTGAAGACATTCAAGAGCAAGAGATACGTGATTTAGAGTTAGACCCGAAACTGTACTACCCAGAAGGCTACATGCCTGAGTTATTAACAGAATGGCCGGTCGACCGCGATATTGTTATGCCAGCAGAGCAAATCCCTGCGTCGATGAAGGATGGTATGAACACGAAGCAAGAGTACATGGATAGAGTACGTGAACACCACGGCTTGGAGCGTCAGTCAGTGACTCGCCCAACCCAACCCGGTGAAGCGGTCACAACAGACTAAGAGTAAACACCACTGAACGAGAGGGCTAAACGCATTACCGCGAGCCATGCCCTCTCCTAACCAAACTTACGCTTATTTATCTATCACATTTTGTACTTACTCACTATTGGAGTTCAACATGAAAAAATCAATCATCGCAACGGTCGTTTTGGCATTGGTGTCTAGCACTGCATTTGCAAGCGCTCAAGAAACGACTATTTCAAACGCTCAAGACTACCACCCAGGCGCTATTAACAATCAAGAACGCCTTGGAGACATTGACCCAAACTACCAACTCACCATGCCGTCAGAGAAAGAAGGCTACACCATGTACGACAACCCTTACATGTCTGAAAAGGGAACGTACTCCACATACGAAAAGCCAAACCCAGGCGATGATCGACACGTTGCTGACGCTGGCTCATTGAAAATCACTCATGGTCAAGGTGGCGTCATCATGACCGATTACACCACAAAAAATGGAGAGAACGCTTTCTCAGTGATGTGTGGTTACACGTCTGGTCCTTCTTACTGGGCAGACAGTAAGCCAGCCAACGTATGTAAAGACGCTCAGGAACTGGCCGTTGCGCTTGAAGCTAAAGGTGAATGGCAAATGAAACCAATGACTTACACCGTCGCACCAGCAAGAATCAGCGCTGATTGATCGAACGCGACAACTGAATGTTCACTAACACAAAGGTTTTCGCTAGCACAAGGGAATGGAAGCAAAGGGATCAACACAACACTCGGTTGATCCCTGACAAACTAACAAAATACGCAAGGTCTATTCTATGAAAAACATCACTAAATCTCTTATTCTTACATGCTCACTCATGGCGCCAATGGTCGCGATTTCCGCAGAACATAATCATAGCCATAATCACTTTAACCCAGCGTTAGAGCAGCTAGGCAATGATATTATTGGGCTAACGGTTTGCTACAAAAACGGTTACTTGTCGGATGAAGAGCAAGAGCCCGCTTTTACCAACCTCATCAGTCACGCGGACGTATCTGGCGAAGAATTAGGAATGTTTTACATGGATAAGCTAGGGCCAAAAGCAGAAGAAATCATGGGTGACAAAGACGCGAGCGCACTTTGGACAGAAGACTACTGCTCTGATTTAACTCAGGTGTATCTGGACACCGATCAACTCGCACATACGAAGAATCAACAACACGACCATTCCCATGATCATGGCCATAGCCACGGTCACAATCACGGTCACAGCCACGGCGAACATGTTGAAGTATCAGCAGAGACGTTAGAGCATGACATTCAGCAAGGTCGACTGCTCAGCATTCAATAATCGACTAGCCGTCGCTCACGACACCAAGCATTGGCCAATGATTAATGCTCGAGATAAAACGCTACGGAACACAAGAGTTCCAATCGAAAACGATTCCACCTAAGTAGGGGGAAAACTTCGGTTTTTCCCTTATTTTCTCTCTCTATCCCCAAAACAAACCATGCGCTTAAGTTCAATTTTCTTTATCCTATAGCCCTCAGGAATAGTGACACCCTACCCATAAGGTAAAGATAATGAAGCAGTCCATTATTCATATCGCATTAGTCGTCAATGATTACGATGAAGCCATCGACTTCTACGTCAACAAACTCAAGTTTGAACTGATCGAAGACTCCTACCAACCAGAGCAAGATAAGCGTTGGGTTGTGGTCTCTCCCCCTGGTTCAAATGGCGTGACGTTATTGCTGGCTAAAGCCTCAAAGCCTGAGCAAAACAATTTCATTGGCAATCAATCTGGTGGCCGAGTATTCCTATTCTTGAGTACCGATGATTTCTGGCGCGACTACAACCGAATGGTGTCTGAAGGGATTAGATTTATAAGAGATCCCCAAGAACAAGACTACGGAACCGTTGCTGTTTTTGAAGATCTTTACGGCAACCTTTGGGATCTATTACAACTCAGCCCCAATCATCCATTAGCCTCAAGAAACCGCTAATTGGAATGTCACCTTCTCGACTTATAGGCCAAACAATGTTTCAGCTCACCACACCCAATCTGATCATTAGAGACATGCGTTTCAGTGACGAAGCCGACTTTGTGGCTTTGTCTCAAGACGCGAAGTATCAACGTTTCTATGAAGAGTCCGATTGTACTCCTGAAAAATATAAAGAGTTGACCCACTTGTTTGTCGAGCAATCTCTAGAAACACCGCGAAAGGCTTTCCAACTGGCGATAGAACACAAACAAAGTGGCCAGTTCATCGGCATTGTTTGCTTACGATTGGAAGAGAACCAGCAGGCGTCTATGGGTTGTGGGCTTTCGCGACACTTTCAAGGAAGCGGTCTGATAAAGGAAGCCGCTCTGGCGCTGGTTGATTATGGTTTCACCACGCTCAATGTGCATAGAATCTATGCGGAAACCATCAGCAAAAATCGTTCAGCGATTAAGCTGTGTCAATCGTTAGGCATGAGGCAAGAGGCGCATTTCAAAGAACATCGATTTTTTAAAAACCAATGGTGGGATACGATAGTGTTAGCAGTGTTGCGTTCAGAATGGCAGGAACTTAAATGATTCAAATAAGGCGATTTGAAGAAACAGACAGTGAAAGCGTAAGAAAAATCACCTTGCTAGACGGGCAAGCACAGTTTGCAGAAACAGCCGAAGAGTTTCTGAATGATCACACGCTCAGCACTCACAAACATGTTATTCAATATAATGACGAGATTGTTGGCTTTTTTAAACTGGATACCGTCTACCCTTTAAGCAATGACTTTTGCCCAAAACGCGCCATTGGACTGAGAAAGTTTGTTATTGATTCAACAATGCAAGGCAAAGGCATCGGCTCAAAAGCGGTGTCGGAATTACTGGATTATCTTAATCATCATTACACCGACTACTCCGACATTGTCTTGACCGTAAACTGTAAGAATCAGAATGCACGAGCCTGTTACCTTAAAACCGGGTTCATCGATTCTGGAGAGTTGTATCTCGCCGGCCCGTCAGGCCCACAACATATCATGAGTACCAGAATAAAAGCGGCAAACACATAATCGAAACGGCAAGACAACGTGAATACAAAGCAGCACAACACCGTACGGAGGCCACATGTTGCAACGGGAAAACACCGGCTTAATCGTCGTCGACATTCAAGGTAAACTGGCCAAGTCCGTTCATGATAGCGATACCATGATTGAGAACTGCAGAAAGCTCATTCTAGGCGCTCAATCTCTTGATCTCCCTATCATTTGGGTAGAGCAAAACCCCGAGAAACTGGGCTCAACCGTTGAAGCACTGAGCACATTACTCGCCCCCCAAACACCGTTGGCCAAGTTCACTTTTAGCGCCTGCGACGAACCCTCTTTTATCGAGTCCGTTGAAAATAGCGGTGTCAGGCAATTCTTGGTCTGCGGTATTGAAACCCACATCTGCGTTTACCAAACGGCCATGGCACTTAAGCAACGAGGCTTGACGATACAGATTGTGGGTGATTGCGTGTCATCACGAACGGAAGAGAACAAGCAGCTGGCGTTAAATCGGCTGGCAGCGAATGGCATCGAAACCACCGGCATTGAAATGTGCCTGTATGAACTCGTTAAAGACTGCCGTGCCAGCGAATTTAAAACGATCCTTAAACTCATCAAATAGACAGCGGCAATTTCCAGAACTGATAATCCATGCGCATTCAACCCAAATAACAGCATTAACCAAAGGAAAGACATAATGATACCTCTTAGCACTGCCATCGTTTCCGGCGTAGCCATCTCAAACATAAACGGCGTTCCAAAAATATTACTGATGAAACGAGTGAAAGGCGGATACTGGTGTCACGTTGCAGGATCGATAGAAGAAGGTGAAACAGGCGTAGAGGCCATCGTGCGAGAGTTCAAAGAAGAGACTCAGATCGATGTATCTACATTGTATAACGGCCACTACATCGACAATTTTTATGAACCTCATGTCAATGTGATGCAGCTTATCCCTGTCTTTGCCGTGTACTGTGAAGACAATCAAGAAGTTATTTTGAATGATGAGCATACCGAATTTCGTTGGTGCTCCATTGAAGAAGCCCTTGAACTTACCCCGTTCCCTGGTCAGCATGGTGTCTATCGCCATATATGGGCTCAATTCGTTGAACGCCAGCCGAACAAACACCTCTTGATTTACAAAAAGTCATAGCCTACGTTAGAAACGTTTTTGCGATGCATTCTTAAGTTTGTTCGTAGATTACACACTCAAATTGAGCGAGTATTAACGGCTCGTTCATTTCAACACAAGGAAGTACTATGTTCCCTCTCGACGTCTTTATTGCTTATACACTCGCGTGTTTACTATTGGTTATCTCACCTGGGCCAGACAATTTACTCGCAATCGGTCGTGGTCTCAGCCAAGGAAAACTCGCCGCATTAGTGTCTGGCATGTCATCTGGAGCGGGCATTCTATTTCACGTGGTTGCTGCAACTTTCGGTTTAACGCTTTTAATTCAAACCTCTGAAATCGCTTTTTATGTGGTCAAACTGATTGGTGCAGGCTACTTACTTTGGTTGGGAATAAAGGTATTACGCTCTCGAAATCTTTTTTCACTTGAGCCAGCCAAGAAACAATCTATCGGTTCGATTTTCACGACAGGCTTTCTGTCTGCTGCGCTCAACCCTAAACCAGGCATGTTTGTGCTCGCGTTTTTGCCACAGTTCGTGAACCCAAGTTTGGGCTCGGTCACTGCTCAAATGATTGGCTATGGTGTGTGGTTTGCACTGTTGACCGCAATCGGTTTTAGCTTGATGGGTGTGTTTTCTTCGAAATTGTCTCGTTGGTTAACGAACAAGCCGAAACTGGTTTCAGGTTTGAATATCGGCGCAGGCGTGACATTTGTGTCATCCGGGCTAGCCATCGCGTTCATGAAGCAGCGTTAAATCACCATCAAGAAATAGACTGAATATAAAGCACGACCTCTGTAACATGGCCGTGCTTTCCACCCATTAAGATGACACCTTGTGCTGAGACCTAGTCGCTTGACTCCACATTAGGTGAAACTTCTCTTCTTCTGCTGCATCCACTCTCGAATAAGTATGAGAACCAAAGTAATCTCTCTGGGCTTGCAACAAGTTTGCTGGCAGTACGTCACAGCGTAACGAATCATAGTAGCTCAAAGCTGAACCAATACCCGGCACCGGTACCCCATACAATACTGAGTTCGAAACGGACGTTCTCCACGCTAGCTCTCGACTCTCAATCTGCTTGATGAACGTTCCATCAAACAACAAATTGGCCAGTAAGCTATTGTTTTGATAGGCCACCACAATACCCTGCAAGAATGCAGCTCTGATGATACAACCTGCACGCCAAACCTTCGATATTTCGCTTAAATCTAGCTGCCAGCCCTGTTTATCCGACGCTGTTTTCAGCAGATCAAAGCCTTGGGCATAAACAACCAATTTTGCACAGTACAAAGCGTCATGCAGTTCGGCAATCACGTCCTCTTTGTTATTCTTTCGCGAGTTCGTAATCCGCCCTTTCAGTAGTTGATGACCTTGTTGACGCGTGTCTCTTTGGTTACTCATCGCTCGGGCATATACGGCCTGCGCGATAGTCGGTGTCGGGCAACCTTCTTGTAAACTGTTTACTGCCGTCCACAATCCTGTTCCCTTTTGCCCTGCTTTATCCAGAACGACTTCAACAAAAGGTTTTCCAGTAATAGGGTCTTGTTGCTGTAAAATGTCAGCACTGATTTCTATCAGGTAGCTTTTCAGAACCCCTTTATTCCACTGTTCAAAGACCAACCCAATCTCTTTCGCAGGCATCTCTAATACATCACGCATGACGTGGTACACTTCGCAGATAAGCTGCATATCGGCGTATTCAATGCCGTTATGGACCATTTTTACATAGTGACCGGAACCCGCAGGGCCGACATACGCAGCGCACGCTTCACCCTGCTCAAATTGACCGACAGGCAGGCCTTTGTTATCAACTTTCGCTGCAATGGCCGCCCACATTGGCTTAACATATTGCCAGGCTGAATGATCTCCGCTCGCCATTAAGGCCGGACCCACTCGCGCCCCTTCTTCACCACCAGAGACTGCCGTACTAAAAAACCGAAGCTTGTTTTTATAGTGTGATTCACGCGATTCGGTATCTGTCCATAAGCTGTTTCCTGTATCAATGACAATATCGTCACTCTCTAGGCCGGCTTCCAATAAGCCATCAACAACCAAATCGACCGGCTTGCCAGCAGGAACGGACAGAGCGATAACGCGTGGTTTCGTTAATTGCCTAAGTAACTGCTTCAAATTCGGCGCAGGGGTAAATGTCCCTTTGCTCTCATCAGCCAGTTTAAGTTGGTTTGCTTCTTTTACAGCTCGCTGAATATAATCAACGTTTAGATCATAACCGACGACATCGAAACCATTGTCTAATAGGTTGAGTACTAGGCTTTTTCCCATCACACCTAAGCCAATCATCGCAATATGATGGGAGGTTAGAGAAGGCATTTAGTTCACTCCTTTTTGCAGTTGAGACAATGCATCAGCGACAACGTGTTCAACATCTGGAGTAATGTCGACGAACGCCGCTTCACTCATTGTAGGCTCAACCAACGTTGCAAACTGGCTGTTCAGCATCTCTTTCCCGTTAAAGTAGTGATCTTCACGGTTCTTATGTCGGCTCCAAATCGTATCGAAGCTACCTTGAAGATAGACAATCTTTAGCTCTTCATTATTAGCGCGCAGAATATCTCTGTATTGTGGTTTCAAAGCTGAACAGGCAATGACCGCACTTGGTTGGTTAATGAAAATCTCATTAAGCTTTTCTAGCCACCCTTGGCGATCTTCATCGGTCAGTGGAACCCCGTGACGCATTTTTTCCACATTGACTTCAGGGTGAAAATCATCCCCATCAAAGAACTCGATTTCTAAAGCCTCAGCGATACGGCTCCCTACAAGGCTTTTGCCGCAGCCTGAAACACCCATTACCAGTATTTTTTTATTTTTCATAAGACGAGTCTTCCCTTAACCTCTATTTCCATAGGGGCTGACAATCTATTAATACAGTTTCCAACTCTTTGTATCTATTACGGGTATTGCGTTACGCTACGGATTACTGCCACCAAAGCGCAAGCTGTGGGAAAATAATAACCAAAGAAAGAACCAGAATTTGTAAGCCGATGAATGGCAGCAGTGAGGTAAATATCTCACCCAAGGTAATGTCTTTGGGTGCTACCGATTTTAAGTAGAAAGCCGCTGGACCAAATGGTGGCGATAAGAATGAGACCTGCATATTCAAACAGAAAACGACACCAAACCAGATTGGATCATAACCAAGGCTAGTAATAATTGGAACGAAGATCGGCATAGTCAGAAGTGCAACCCCTACCCAATCTAAGAACATACCTAGCACCAGTAATATAGCCATCATGATGAGTAACGTAGCAACGCGATTACCGCCACTGAGCGCAAGGATAGTCTCCTCAACAAAATCAATCCCTCCCATCAGGTTATAAATGCCAACAAGCGCACTGGCACCGATACCAATCCACATGATCATGCCGCAGGTTTTCATCGTTGCGACGGCACTGTCTTTTAACATTGCCCATGACATCTCTTTGCGAATCACCGCACTAATCATGATACCAACAACACCGAGAGCTGAGGCTTCTGTTACCGAAGCAACACCGGTATAAATGCTTCCAAGAACCGTTGCAACAGACAACAGTGGGAAGAACAAAGCTTTAAAGTAGCTCGGCTGATTCTCAAGATCTTCTAACTCATCATCATCTGGAATTGGCGCTAGAGACGGGTTTAACTTACAGCGCACTAAAACGTAGGCGATGTAACATGCCGCTAGAATGAATGCTGGTAAGAAAGACGCTTTAAACAAGTCACCAATCGAAACACTCGCGGTCATGCCGTAGATGATCAAAACAATACTTGGTGGAAGCATGGTACCTAATGCACCACCCGCACATGTCGTGCCAATTGCTAGCTTGCGGTCATACCCTAGGCGCAGCATTTGTGGTAACGCAAGAATACCAAGCAGTACTGTTTCACCACCAATGACGCCAGACATTGATGCTAATAGTACGGCTACCAATAGAGTTTGAACCGCAACCCCGCCACGGACTTTGCGCCCGACAGATTTCATCGCGTCAAACAGATCACGAGCTATACCAGAACGATCAAGCAATGCCGCCATCAATACAAACATTGGAATGGCTAAAAATATATAACCAGAAGAGAAACTGTACATACGACTCGCGATAAGTGGCAGTGCATCAACACCAAACCAACCGAGAGTAAAGAAGATAGCGACAAAACCCGTTACGAAAGCTAACTGCATACCAGTTAACAGTAAACCGATCATCAAAGCCAGCATGAGTAAACTACCCCATGCGATCCCCATTGAAGATAAGTCAAACATCGTTATTCTTCCTTAGGCATTGAATTTCTTGGATAAGATGTAAAATAAATTGAATCACTAGCACACAAAGCGTCACGAAAATCATCCCTTTCAGAAGTGCTGGATAAGGTGGATTCAACGCGGAACCGGATGTTTCTAATCGGAACTCTCCCCACGGAGTAAACCACGCCCCTTCTGCCATGACGTAGGCTGAATAGGCCATTAATCCAGCAAATGCTAATCCGACGGTATGGTGCACTAAGTTGAGGTAACGTCGAGTACGCTCAGAAACGTGGTCATAAATAAGCACAACACGTACATGCTTGTTGTTTGCAAATGAATAGATACCGCCAAAAACAAACAGTACGCCACCAACAAAAGAGGCCGTCTCATGCACCCAAGTTGTTGGAGAATCGAAGACGTAACGCATGACAACTTCATAAAAAGAGATCACAACAGTGATGAGGAAAAGTAAGCTTAGAGCGTTACCAAGCTTGAGAATCCATTTATCCAATAGATTCCTTGGCTGCTCTTCTGGTTCGACTTTAATGTCGGGAGTATTGTCATTCATACCGCTAATATCCCAAAAAGGAAATAGAGGGCGAACACCGCCCTCTGAACTGTATTTCTCTACTGAACTTCGCGTTTGAGTATCGAAATCGCTGCGTTATAGATGGTGCTTAAGAACTAAAGTAAGCCGTTATCCTGAAGGAAATAAGTCACGGATTCATATACCTTTTCTGCACTTGGAGAGCGTTCTGCGAATACTTTCCATTGACCTTTTGCAATCTCACGGAACTTTTTGCGCTCTTCTTGAGACCAGTCATGAATGGTAATATCAGGGTTAGCTTGCGCAACTTTCACGGCAGCTTGATCAGCGATCTTCAGTTGCGTCGTTATGTCATAAGAGAAGTCACGTACCGACGCTTTTAGCATCACTTGAAGATCTTCTGGCATCTTGTCCCACTTCTTCTGACTGATTGAGATATCGATCAGCGGCAGAGAGTGAAAACCAGGGTAGATTGGGTGGTGGGCAACATCGTTCATACCCGCTTTTTGGTTCGTTGAAAACACCGTGTAATCCGCCGCGTCAATCACCCCTTTGCTCAAGCCAGTAAAGACTTCTGAACCCGGAAGGTTTACAGGTGTTGCACCTGCTGCTGCGAAGACTTGTTGAACAAGACCTTCAGGAGCACGAAGTTTTAGACCTTTAAGATCATCGACTGAATCAATCGGTTTTTTAGAGATGAACGCCTCTACGCCTGTTGTCGATGCGCCAACAAATTGCACGCCATAAGGTGCGTAAAGCTCAGTCATTAGCTCATTACCACCGCCGTAGTTCATGTACTGAAGAAGCTCAGTCGTGTCAGACCATGCACCGACCATATTACCGATCAAACCAAAGGCAGGATCTTTACCAGAGAAGTAACCCGTTGCTGTGATATGCCCATCTAAGATGCCCATCTTAATCGCGCCAAGTGTTTCTGTATGCTTCACCACCGCACCAACAGGTAGAAGATCGACCTCAATACGACCATTCGACATTTTCTCAACACGCTCAGCCCAATCTTGCTGAACTTTATAGTTTAGATCACCGGAAGGATCGGATGATTGAATCTTTAAGTTAAAGTCTGCAGCAAGCGCTGAAACTGAGAATAAGCTCGTTATCGAGGCAGCGATAAACGTTTTAGTTATAGCTTTCATCTGGGGGTCCTTTTGTTTTCACATAGTCCGATTATTGTTATCGGTAACATTCATTCATATGTTACCGATAACAAATACCCATAGTCTATGAGATCGATCACACAGTTAACAATACTGTAATGATTTCCATCAATAACATTACATGGTGTTAATAAATGATTTCATGAATAGGAAGAGAGGATTTGATACAATTTATCAATACCTTAGATAAGCGCATTCGTTTTTGATATTGATTAAGCAGGCAGATGGCACACGAGTTAATTATCTGAATAGTGATGATGATCACTAAAGTGCTTGAGATGTATTTTTTTGAAAGTTTGTTTGCACATAATTAAAAATGCAGCGTCATCAGACACTGCATTTTTTAGATAGTTTTCGTTTTTCTACTAGAAATAGCTATTCTTTAAACCATTTCAATTTCTCATGTAAACCCGTTACGCTGCCCACAACAATCAGTGCAGGGCTCACGGCTTGCTTCGAAAGGTCAGCCAACTCTTTAAGCGTTCCCGTCAGTACTTTTTGCTCTTTACGGGTGCCATTCTCAATGATTGCACAAGGCGTCTCTTCCGCTAGCCCATGCTCGATTAGGCTCTTCACGATGTGAGGGCACTGCTTTAATCCCATGTAAAAAACCAGCGTGTTATTACTTTGCGCCAATGATGGCCAATGAATGGCTGTGCCATCTTTTTGAATATGACCCGTTATGAACTGAACACTTTGAGCATGATCTCGGTGCGTGAGTGGAATGCCCGCATACGCGGTTGCCCCCGCCGCAGCCGTGATACCTGGAACCACTTCAAATTTCACGCCGTTCTCAGCCAGTGTTTCAAGCTCTTCACCACCACGACCAAAGATAAACGGATCCCCGCCTTTTAGGCGAACAACCTTTTTGCCCTCGTTGGCTTTATCGACCAACAGTTGGTTGATTTTATCTTGAGGAACAAAGTGAAAATCCACTTTCTTGCCAACATAAATCATTTCTGCATCTTCTTTGGCAATGGCGAGAATTTCTGGCGAAACCAGACGGTCATACACCACAACCTCAGCTTGTGAAATCACTCGATGGCCCTTAACGGTTAGTAAGTCTGGATCACCAGGCCCTGAGCCTACTAATGACACAAAACCAGAAGGGTGAGCAGAAGAACTGGAATGAAAAACGTCTGACATGCGGTGCTCCTAGCAAAAGTTCTATTGTCGTTACTGCTTCATAGTCGAGCCGTTTTAACGCCAATAAAATGAATTTTATAATGAGGCTTATTTCCATAAAGCCCCTACAACTTATGGAACTAAGATTATCAGTTGTTGTGTCTAAACATCAGCATTAATTAGGAAAAAGATTGCAGTATTTATAACTAAATCTTCTATAAGCGTTTTTTATATAACAATTATGCGATTATTTTGACCATGAAAAAGCCCCAAGTAATACGACTCAGGGCTTTTTTCTAAACAAACTATCTAGACTCTTGGCCAACACATCACATGCAGGCCAACAGATTGGATTACTTCGCTTCGAACGCTGGCGCCATGTTTTCAGCCGTGTCGTTTGACAGTGCTGGCGCAGTTTTAGCATGAGTCAGGTAAAGCGGAATACAAGTAAACAGTAAGCCACCCACTAAGTTACCTAAGATAGTTGGCACTAGGTTGTAGCTTAACCATGTTGTGATACCGAAGTCAGCACCTAGCATCATGCCTAGTGGGAATAGGAACATGTTTACAACCGCGTGTTCAAATACCAATGCGAAGAAGATGAAGATTGGCAGCCACATTGCTGCAATTTTTCCAGCAACAGTACGTGCTGTCATGTTACCAATCACACCTAGGCACACCATAAGGTTACAAAGAATACCGCGCACAAAACACGTGATCCAACCGTTCGCGCCTAACTCTTCAAAACCAACCGTACGAGCCGTGGCTGCTTTAATAAACGTTTGACCAACCGCACCAGGTTCAACGCTGAAATTCATCGTGAATGAAAGTGCAATTAAGAAAGCAACAATCAATGAACCAATCAGGTTACCAAGACCCACAAGGCCCCAACAACGTAAAACACGACCCCAAGTGATGCCTGGGCGATTTTCAAATTTAGCCAATGGCGCTAAGCCAAACACACCCGTAACAAGATCGTAGCCCATTAAGCTCAAAATACAGAAGCCCACTGGGAACACCAATGCGCCAACAATGCCTATTCCTGTTTGCGTGATCGTTGTGATTGCCACGACAACAGCCAAGGAAAGAATGATACCAGCCATGACGCCGCGTAAAAGCAGATCACGAGTACTGGTTTTCACCTTTGCTTCACCAACATCGATCATGGTTTGAACGAATTCAGCAGGTTTTAGATCATTCATGTTTATGTCCCTAAATATAAATTTAAAAGTTAAAATTGGATAGGAAAGAGCTCTAGCCATTTTGGGAGGCTAGAACCCTTGAACTATCAAATCTTTGCTCGCAGATGCGTATTAATTCGCGTTAAGCCGCAATCTCTACCGAACCCTTTGTCACTCGCGCTTTATACGCTTTAACACTGAACTCTTCATTTTCCATACAAACGCCGGTAACTAAGTTAAAGCGCTGCTTTTTCAGCGGGCTTGCTACCCAAAGCTCACCTTGGTGCTCTACCGTTAAACCACGAGATAACACGTTGGATTGGAAAAACGGGTCAGTGTTGCTGATCGCGAATACTTCTTCCGCTTTTGTTGGGCGGAAAATTGCAACTTGCTCACCGCTAACCAATGCACAAACGCCGGTACCAGGAACAATGTCTTCGATTTTACAAACTTTAGTAAATGCCATGATGTTGTCTCCCAACTACACTGTTTCTACGTGAATGATGTCGCCTTGATGTTTCGCAGCTACCGCTTCAGGGTTCTTTTCTGTATACGTTGCTGGTCGATGCTGTTCACGGCCATCAGTAACGAATACAACATTTTCATCACGGACATCCGCATTGATGAAGTGCGAGAAGCGCTTCAGTTGTGCGTCATCGTTAATCGTATCCGTCCATTCACAACGGAATTCTTCAACCAGTTTCGCTACGTCAGCTTCAAGTTGGTCGTTGATGCCTAGTTTGTTATCAACAATCACTTCGCGTAGGTAATTTACCCCACCCTCTAGATTTTCCATCCATACCGATGTGCGTTGCAGTGGCGCAGCGGTGCGAATATAGAACATCATAAAGCGGTCGATGTATTTAAGTAGCGTTTCTTGGTCAAGGTCTACGGCTAGTAGGTCTGCGTGACGAGGCTTCATACCACCGTTACCACATACGTACATGTTCCAACCTGCGTCTGTCGCGATGATACCCAAATCTTTACCTTGCGCTTCAGCACACTCACGAGTACAACCAGACACACCAAACTTCATCTTATGAGGAGTACGGATGCCTTTGTAACGGTTTTCGATCATGACACCTAGGCCAACGGAATCTTGAACGCCGTAACGACACCAAGTTGAACCTACACAGGTTTTCGCCATGCGCAGTGCTTTTGCGTACGCTTGACCCGTTTCGTAACCCGCGGCAACCAATTTCTTCCAGATTGCTGGTAAGTCGTCTTTTTGAGCACCAAATAAACCAATACGTTGTGCACCGGTCACTTTGGTATACAGGTTGTATTCCGCAGCCACATCAGCTAAAACGCTTAGCGCTTGAGGTGTCACTTCACCACCCGCCATACGAGGAATGACAGAGTACGTGCCGTCTTTCTGGATGTTACCTAAAAAGTTGTCGTTCGTGTCGTGCAGTTTCACCAACTCAGGCTTCAAGATGTGCTCACCCCAGCAAGAAGCAAGAATAGAGCCCGCTAGAGGCTTACAAACTTCACAACCGTAACCTTTACCGTATTTCTCTAGTAACTCGTCAAACGTTTTGATTTCTTCAATACGAATTAGGTGGAACAACTCTTGACGAGAATAAGCAAAGTGCTCACACACGTCGTTCTTCACTTCCACGCCTGCTTTCGCAAGTTCAGCATTTAGCACTGACGTCACAAGTGGAATACAACCACCGCAGCCAGTACCTGCACCAGTAACCGCTTTGATATCGCCGATTGTGTGATGACCTTCAGCAACCGCTTGAGCGATCTTTCCTTTGGTTACATCGAAACAAGAACAGATAACCGCGGATTCAGGTAATGAGTCTGCGCCAAGTGTTGGTTTTTCGGCGCCAGCGTGTGCAGGAAGAATCAAGGCATCTGGGTGTTCTGGCAAGTCGATTTCGTTCAACATAAGCTGAAGAAGATCGCCGTAATCAGACGTATCGCCCACCATGACCGCACCAAGGAGTTTCTTGTTGTCTTCAGACACGATTAGGCGTTTATAAACTTCTTGCTCTTCGTTTTGGTAAACGTAGCTCTTACAACCAGGAGTACGACCGTTCGCATCACCAATAGAACCAACCTTCACGCCTAGAAGCTTCAGCTTCGCAGACATGTCAGCACCTTCAAATGTGCTGTCGCTACCCACTACATGGTCAACCGCGACTGTCGCCATTTTGTAACCCGGCGCCACTAGGCCGTAGAACGTTTGGTTCCATGACGCACACTCACCAATTGCGTAGATGTCTTTGTCTGTGGTTTGGCAATTGTCATTAATTTCAATACCACCGCGAGGCGCAATACCTAACCCCATCTGACGAGCCAGTTTGTCTTGTGGACGAATACCCGCAGAGAATACGATGAAGTCAGTCTCTAGCTCAGTACCGTCTGCAAATCGCATCACGTTACGAGCGCTTTCCCCTTCAGCCGCAATTTCTAGCGTATTTTTGCTGGTGTGTACTTTCACGCCCATGCGTTCAATTTTCTGACGAAGTTGATCGCCACCCGCCTGGTCGAGCTGTTCAGCCATTAACTTAGGAGCAAACTCTACCACGTGCGTTGTCACGCCCAATGCTTTCAGTGCACCCGCCGCTTCAAGGCCAAGTAGTCCGCCACCAATAACAACACCAGATTTTGAGTTCTTCGCCGTCGCTTCGATGGCTTTTAGATCTTCAATCGTGCGATACACGAAACAGTCTTTGCTCTCGTTACCTTTGATTTGTGGAACAAATGGGTATGAACCTGTTGCAAGAATCAGTTTGTCGTATTGAATTTCACGACCAGTGCTTGAATAAACCGTCTTTTTCTCTCGGTTTACGTTGATAGCACGTTCACCGATCAGCATATTAATGCCGTGCTTCTCATAGAAGCCTTCTTTCACTAAAGAAAGTTCGTCTGCAGTGTGGTGTGAAAAATAAGAAGAAAGGTGGACACGGTCATAGGCGACGCGGGGCTCTTCACAAAAAACCGTGATATCCATATTAGACACATCAGTTTTCTCGACCAAATCTTCGATATAGCGATGGCCGACCATCCCATTACCGATTACGACTAGCTTCATCTTGCTCATAACAATTCCTGGCGGTTAATTTTTCGCACCCAAGTCAATTCATGCCTGGCTGCTTAACTGAGTGCATTGTCATTTATGAAAGAAAATTAACATATGATGTAAATCAATTACGAATTCAAACTACCCTAAAGGGGTACAACAATAGCTCAAAAGACATACTAAATAGGCCTCCAAGCATTATGGGTATTATTTTCACCATAATTATTAACCTATTCACCAAAACTTCATTACATCTATGTCATAAAATTACATCCATTCCGTTTATTTGTGTTATTAAATGACAAGTTATATGAATAATTGTGAAAACAGGAATCGAAATAAAACAAATAAATCGAGCAGAAAACGTACAGATCTGGCGCTAAATATGCATCCTATTTTGACTATCGAGGTCAGCGGTCAAGGAGTTAACAATGAAAGCACTTAAGATTTCCGTCATCATTAGTTTACTGAGTACGTTTCTCGCTGGATGCAGCAGTATTTCTCGCTACTTATTGCCGGTTGAAGAATTTGACCTTGCCGCCTATATGGGCACCTGGTACGAAGTTGCCAGGTTAGATCACACCTTTGCACAAGGATTAACCCACACGAGAACGCAATATTCCATTGATGACGATGGCACCATTACCGTGGTGAATAGCGGGTGGAGTGAGGAATCTCATCAGTGGAAAGAAGCTATCGGCAAAGCGAGACCCGCTAAAGAAGAGGATGTCGGTCATCTGCATGTCTCGTTCTCTGGGCCTTTCTATGGAAGTTACGTGGTATTTTACATTGAGGACGATTATTCAACGGCGATGGTCGCAAGTGGCGCCGATGAATTCTGGTTGTTATCACGAACCAACGATCTTCCTCAGCACAAAATGAATAAGTATTTGCGGATCGCTGAAAAAGCGGGATTCAGCTCTGACGATATGATTTTTCCATTCAACTGACCACCCACTCATTATGAGAGCTGAGGCGACGAGCATCGCTTCTTCATCGTTGCTGACACCCGCCACTGTAGTCGAAAAGCCAGAGGTCTCTAAAGTGGTACTATCCTGTTGGAATTGTAGTTCTCCGCTTTCACAATGAATCCGTATCGTTCAATCATTGCTGGCTCCTAATGCACAACTACCTATACAAGAAACGCCAGTTCTTCAGAGGCTTTCGCGGGTACCATCTCTGTCACCTCATAGTTTGCTATCCCTTCACGGTGGAATGGGTCTAGCGCGAGTACATCATCCAGTTGGCGGCGATCTTGTATCGTAGAGAGAATAACGCCCCCTGTTCTTGGCTCTTTCCGCCCAGATAAGATGAAGTGCCCCAGAGCATATTGCTCGTTCAAATAGTCGATATGCTCTGGAACAAAACGGTCAACCTCTTCTAGAGGGACTTGGTAACTCAAAGAAACAATAAACATACGTGGCCCTTTTTATTGGTCAATCTTGGTTTCAGCAATACTTGGTTTCAGCGATACTGGCGAAGCGCGATATCTATTCGTTTATCAGCCGTTAATAAGGTGAGCTTACATCGATTAAACAGCCACTCGGATCTTTTGTGAGAAACCGACGTTGACCATAAAATTCATTCGTCGGCTCTTTAACTATCGGCAACTTCATTTCAATCGCACGAGCATAAACGCTTTCAACATCAGACACGACGAACGTCACATACACGCCACCTGGAGGTTGTTGGAATTCTTCTGGCACTATTTCATGATCTTGTTGAATGAGGCCATACTCAATATTGGGATCGTCTGGCGAGCAAAGTTGTACGTACCAGTCACTGTCGTATTTCACATTTAGCCCAAGTAAGTCGATGTAAAACTGCTTGCTTGTCGCAAGGTCACTTGAACATATATTGGTTATAATTCTCATCATATACCTCTTTGTTAATGTCACTCTACGTTAGTTAAGATGCGCACTGACCTGCCTACTGAACTAAACAAACCTCTTCCACTACAAACTTTTCGCTCATTCATGAGACTAGAAAGTGCCACGCTTCCATGGTCAACCGAAGCCAGTTGTTGGCCGCAATTTACTCCCTATAGATATAATTCATGTCGTGCTTTTCTGTACAGCACTAATGTACCTAAATACGAGTGTGACTAATTACTGCGACAACGAGCCCACAGCCAAATCGATATCTATAGGAAGTAGGTCAGGGTCGGGAAGGTATATGCACTAGCACGTTATGCATTAGAGCTTGATATGTTAGAGCGTTATACGTTAGATCCAACGGCGCACATTTTGACAATACGCTTCATAGTCTTTACCAAATTTGGCGCTCATCATTTTTTCTTCAAACAAGACATACCATCGGTCGGTGATAACAAAGAACACAAACGTCAACAGAAACGACGACAGACTCGCCCCCATGATGACCGCAAAACCAAGCATGGCGATAACAAAGCCCAAATACATAGGATTTCGAGTGTATTTGAAGACCCCGTCTGTCACTAAACCTGTGGGTTCGTTAAACGTCATTACGTTAACATTTCTTTCTATAAACAGCTTCTTACCTGATTTTGCGAGGACAAGCCCTGCGATAACAATGGGGACGCCCAATAGATAATACGGATAAGGCAATTGATGGTTTGAGCCCGTCCACCAACACGTTAAGCCCATTGCAAAAACAAATAGTACAAACAGAAACGGTGGCAGTATTTTTTTCATGTTGTAGCTCCAGTCAGAGAAAACTCGAGCATATCGACTCTATATCGTGGTTACCTTAACCTATGTTAAGCCCATTTCTCGGCGAACGCGCGATAATGTAACGTCGGTGATCCCTAAATACATCGCCACGTGACGAAGGGGGATGTGCAGGCTGTCGTCACCAAACTCGATGAGAAAGTGCTGATAACGCTCTTTTGCCGACAACATAAGAAACCCAGCCTCTCGCTTCTCCTTCTTCAGGACTAAGCGTTCAAACATCTTGCGTACGAAGTCTCCCCACTGAGTATTGATTCTCGACAGCTCCACCAAATGCTCATAATTGACCGAAGCCACTCGCGTCTGTGTAATAGCCTGCGCAAAAAAAGGACTCGGGCTGCCCTCCACTATTGAACTAATACTCGCGTAAGCGCCGCCCTTTCTGACCAAGGATTTATTGCGCTCATTGCCATCCTCATCAATGTAAAAATACCGACCCACTCCCTCGAGAACAAAGTGAACATCGGCCACAACTTCGTTACTAGAAAAGATGTATTCTTTCGGGAGGTAATCCTGAAACGTGAAGAACGGCAAAGCGAGTGCCATGTCTTCGTGTGAGAAAGGCACTAACTGAGAGAAAGTATTGAGCAACAACTGCTCATTCGTATTTTTCATATTTTCATCTCGTGCAGTAATGCAGGCGAGTATATTCCGTTGTTTTGGGCGTGCATTTGAACACACACCTCAAACCATACTTTGGCAACGTTAACGCCACAGTTAAGCCGCTTCCACCATTCAGTACTAACAAACTTCCAAGTTCTTTTTATGTGACGTTTTCCAGTCACTCGCCAGAGAAAAACCGGGCCTATTCATGATTTCATTCTCAGTAAAACGCATGAGATCTTCATCAGCCAAATCTAGATCCACTGTAAATTTACAAGGCTGATGAACATACCAAGGCGTATCAGTGAAAATTTCAAATCGATTGTTTTCCGGATCGCGGAAGTAAATAGACCAAGTCGTGCCGTGTGAAACAGTCTGTAAACTGATTTCAGAAGCCGCCTTTAAAGAGGAATAAAAAGTTCTCAGTTCAGAGATTGCATTTACTCGAAAAGAGATATGATCGACAGGGCTTTCTTGTGAGCGCCGCAATTGAATTGGGCTTAGAACAACCTGATGATGCTCTTCAGGGCTGCGGCTTAGAAACACCATGCCGTTTTGACCTTCCCCGCGATCAGTGACGACAAAGCCTAGTTGATCCGTATAGAAGTCTTCCATTTTAACTAAATCTTCGACATACAATTCAATATGGCTGAGCCGCATATTTGGGAAGACATGCTTATCTTCAATTGCTGTTTTCATCCTAAAGCTCCTGCTAAGTGGTGAATCACACTGCCACCTAACTTAAACCATTCCATCGAAAACACAAAACCCAACCTTGGCCATAAAGCGCCAAATGTTGGGCGTCCGAATTAAACGTTGTTGTGTTGATCAGTTAGCCATTCTATTGCTGCTTGATAGTCTCCAAATGATTCCATTTCATCAGAGATGAACCCATTCCCTACTTTATAGTGGCCAGTTCCTGACGCGTTAGTGGTTGCACTTCACGCGTTGTTTTACAAATTATTCTTCACCCAAAGCACTTTTTATTTTCTGATCTGTCTTGTACTGACTTAATGCATATACCGACCAAATTGCTGCTGGTATCCAGCCTATAACTGTGATTTGTAATATCAAACATATAATCCCAGCTATTGGCTTTCCAATGGTAAAGAACTGCAACCAAGGTAAAAGTATCGCAAGTATAAGTCTCATTTGAGTTTCCTTATTAAAATTTGTAATTCTATACAATCAATAGGCACTGCCTACTATCAATAAATCTAGATCACTCTTGGAAGCACACATCATATTATTCTGTGCTTCCAATTTCGTGAGCGGCGAGTCGAACAACATTTGTTATACAGAACTGTTCCAAAACGCCTTTCCACCTATCTTCCTAAACCTTTTAAACAACTCAAGATATATTAATAGGTTATGTGATTCATCCAGTTGTTCATGTTGTAAAATACGGCATTAATCCCTTTAACTCCTCCAGAAAGGTAGAGAGTATGAAACTTAAATGGTGACTATGTGATTTGGGTATGCCGGACGTATTTACGAGGCAATCATACCCAGCAAGAGCGCCGAGTGACTATGACGGTTTCTTCTTTTTAAATAGGAAGATAGAACGAAACAGGCCTTTCAATTTGATTTTCGTCACTCGCCAGTGCGTAATTGGGCGACGTGGTGCGGTATCTATAAGGTGTTGATAAGCAGAGTCATCAAATGCCACTTCACCACCATGTGCGGCCAGTACAGAGTGGCAATGCAGATCAAAAATGCGTTTAACCGACTGGCGATACTGATTGGGATGAAAGATAGGAAACGGCGCTATCAATCTCTTTTTCACGTTCACCATCAAATCACCAACGTAAACGGTGCGACTTTCAGGGTGATAGACCGACAGGTCGCGATCAGTATGGCCAGGGGTTTCAAGAACTTGCCAATCTTCAAAGTGAGGAATGGCATCTCCGTCAGACAATTTGTAATCTGGGTTCAACTGACGCGGATACCACAAAGCCGACTTTCTCGAACCCATACGATTGGCCATCCACTTTGCTAAAGCCAAATCAGTCCAATGCATGGCTAGTCCATCAAACCCAGAATACCAATCTTTTTCTTTATCTGCGGAAGCGAGTTGGCAACCGATCTCTTTACGCAACAAGTGAGCAGCGCCTGCATGGTCAGGGTGCATGTGGGTAACGACTACAAGCTTTAAATCACTTAGCGGCCTTTGCAATTCAAGCTGTATGTAATCTTTAATCTTGGGTATATCGGCTCGGCTGGCACCATCCAATAGCATCAATTTGTCTGGGTATTCCACCAAATAAATGGCTTGAATGTAACCTTTCAATGTGTGTAATTTCAAAACATTCCCTTGTCTGTCGATCTCCTTGCCAGAAACTCATCTGACCAGAGATAACGTAGCACGCAAAAGGCGCTATGACAAAACAAGGGATGCAGAATTTCACGCTGGTCAGTAAACCGTTATTAGCGTTCCAAGCCTGTCGCTTTCGCCACAGATACTACGTCTTGCAGGATCGTTTCAGCGATACTTTCTAGAACGGTTAACTCTTCTGAGGTGAATGGGTGAATCAAAACCGATTCACGACCGTTTTTCCCCACAATGGTCGGCAAGCTCATGACAACGTCATTTAACCCATACTCACCGCTAATCATGGTTGCAATGGGAAGAACAGAGCGTTCGTCTATTTTTATCGATTGGATGATTCGGAACACGCTCGCGGCAATACCATGAGTAGTGTTCTGTTTACGTTTGAAAATTTCATAGCCAGCATGTTTGACTGACTCAAGTAATTCATCAGCGTCAATTCGAGCAAGGTGGTTGGTGTCGCAATAATAATCGGCAGGTTGACCCGCAATGCTGATTAGGCTTTTAGGCGTGAAACAGTTGCTACCATGCTCTCCGAGTACGTAGCCAAAGACATTCTTCGGGTCTAGGTTCACTCGACTCGCAACAATCGACATTAACCGTGCAGTGTCGATCACACAGCCACTGCTGATGACTTTATTTGCCGCGAAGTCAGTATTCTTTACAATGAAATGAGTGACAATGTCACATGGATTACTCACCACAATCAATGTTGCGTTTGGTGCGACTCGGCTAACCTGCTGAGCGATATCAACACCAATTTTGGCATTAATCTCAGCCAAATCCATGCGGGTTTGCCCTTGTTTGATTTGTGCACCCGCGGTAATAACGACAATATCAGCACCAATGAGAGACAAGTAATCGTCACTGCCGACTATGTGTGTGTTCTTCGAAAAGGTCAGAGCCGCCGTGTGGCGAAAATCAAGCACCTCTCCTTCAGCTCGTTCTAGATTTTGGTCTAGTACCACCAGCTCACTAACACTGCCCAGTGTCAACAGATAATTACAGATCCCAACACCCACGGCACCTGCGCCTATCACACCTATTTTCATCGTCATTCCTTGATTTAAACTACTACGTATAAATCTAGTCTACTAATAGGGACATCAACAACGCTAACTTTATTTTGCGAATAAAAATAAATTAAGAATTATGTGCTGAATTTGTATTTAAAATTGGAATATAGCGAACCTCAGCAGACAAATCCTCTGCCGTGCTAGGGAAGCCTCGCGATTTAAAGCCGACTAAAACGAATCTAAGCCAACTTTTTTGACCCTACTTAGCGAGCGCTAGGCAAAGTTAGCGTAAGCAAGATTGCAAGATTAAGCGCGTTTGAACACGTTAAACAGGCGACCTTGAGTTCGATATAGGATAAGCGCCAGTAGAATGAATCCGCACCCTATCAGCTTACCCAATGACAATTGTTCGCCATACCAAAGGATACTTAAAATAACCGTCCAAACGGGCTCTAATATCATAATGAGTGCTGCTGTGGCAGCAGGCGTGCTTTTTTGCCCCAGCGTTTGCATGACGTAACGAAGGCTTGTCGCGAGTACCACACTTAGCGCAAACCAACCCCATATTGACGGCGCAATAACGCTTGGGAAATCTTCTGTCAGCAACGAAAACAGCGTCACTAGGCAGCCGACAACGAACAATTGAATCGTGGTGAGCAACAGCACAGGTAACGTCTGAGCGTATTTTCTATTCACATTAAAGTGCAGCGCGAGCATGGTTGCACAACCAATGAAGAAAAACTGGCTGCTCGATTGCTGCCAACTTCCCGATAACGACAAGAACGCCAGGCCAATCATGGCGACGGGCAACGATACCCAAAACGCACGCTGAGGGCGTTCTTTAAATAGCAGCCACCCCACCAGAGGAACGATCAACATTGAAAGACTAACGATGAAAGCGCCCTCGCCTAATGTGTCGCTGATTGAAATGGCGTAGATCCAATTCATGATTGCGCCCGCTAATAGGCAACCCACCATGGCAGCAGAAGCAATGTCTTTTAATTTGGCCTTGAACAAAGGTTTGTAGCAAAAAGGCAATAGACATAATGACGCTAGCAAGAACCTGAAACCAATGAATGCAAACGGCGGTAAGCCTTGAATCGCTTCCTTTGAAAATATCCAGCCGAACGCAGCAAGAATGGTGGTGAATATGAGAATTAAGGCGGATTTATGTTCTGTGTTCAATATACACGCTCGGGCGACAGAGGAAGGTTGCCTGTGTTGAGTTAGGCATGTCAGCTTCAATAATTCGGGTATCCGCTGATGTAAAATAGCGAAGACAAAGTACGGGCTATGATGCCAAAGTTACTGGCTAGATTCGACCAACTTTACACCGAGTTTTCAATTATTTTGTACCGTCATCACTCTTACATTAAACGGACAAATGCATTCGCCGTCATTGTATTGCTGTTAACCATCATTCGCGACAGCTAACCTAAAATTAAGTCACAGTTCTCTAGGCAGCGTGGCGACCAATAAAGAAAGTGTGGCGACCAATAAAGAAAAAGACGACGGTCATTCAAACCATCGCCTCTTCATTCGACAAGCTAAGCAGTCAAACGCTATTTCAATGCGAGCAACTGCTCTGTAAATTCCGCAAAACCATACCCACCCGGTTTGTCCATCACAATCGATGGATGGTGGGCTAAGCGAGACCAATAGTGTTTGATATTCGCCACCCCGACACTGCGCGGCATCACTTCAAACATAAATTGATCATTCATTGAATCACCCACATAACAGGCCCGTTCCAGTATCTGTTCGGTAGACAATCCTTTCTCAGCCAAAAACGCCATCGTCGTGGCTTTTTTGGAGTGTTCGCCATACCACGCATTGATGTGAATAGAACTCGCGGTTGCGTGTGCGCCAAGCGCATGAATTTTGGCCACCACTTCTTCAATGACACTCTCTTCGACTCGTGGGCGATTCTGTCCAATATCAATCGCGACTTCACACAAGCGATACGACTGATCAAGCGTTAGCCCTAGATCCGCATAGTCAGTCAAGATCTCAAGTACCTGCTCTTTAAGCTTGTCTTGCTGCGAACGGATCGCCTCTAGTGGAACATCGGAACGAAGCGTTAAATAGCCCTCTTTCTTCTCCATGATGAACGCACCATTTTCACCCAGTACCGCATCCACCGGCCACAGTTGGGCGATGTGATCACACCAACCGGCACATGCCCCTGTTACCGCGACGACTTTCTTGCCGGCGTCGCGTAATTTTTGTAGGGCTATCAAGGTTTCTGGCGGTAAACGACCTTCCCACGTAAGGGTATCGTCCACGTCAGTCATTACCCAGTCTATCTGTTTCCAATCTTGGTTTAACTCATTCGCTACCGAATTCATTACGACACCTCAAACTCTAAAATTAACTTATCTTCACTTCGCTTTTCGTCATTAAGCTAAAGCAAATTCGGCAAGAACATGACTAGGCTTTCTGAGAAAGTCAGCAGCATCAATACCGTAAGCAGCGCTAACAATAACGGCGCAACCTCTCTTACAAAATCAACCATGCGAACCTTTAAAATGGAACACACGGTGAACATCATCGAACCAAATGGTGGTGTTACCCCACCTATCATTATGTTGACGATAACAATGATGCCGAAGTGAACAGGGTTTACCCCTAAGTTCAAAACAGCGGGAAGCAATAGTGGCGTCAAGATGATCATCGCCGCGCCCCCTTCAATAAACATTCCAACCACAAGCAGCAAAACGTTGATGAGCAGTAACAACACCAGCTTGTTGTCTGTTAATTCGATTAATGCGGCCGCTACATTGTGTGGGATCTGTTCTAGGGTCATGTAATAACCGAACACCATGGCACCGATGATGATGAACATGACGCTGCTTGTCCCTTGCACGGTTTCACGCATAATCAGCGGAATGTGTTTGAAACCAAGCTGACGATAAACAAATGCGCCAATGATCACGCACAGGAGAACCGCAATGGCTCCGGCTTCTGTTGGCGTGAACAGGCCAAAACGCATACCTAAAATGATGCCAAATGGAATCAATAAGGCAGGCACGGCTTTTAAAAAGTAATGAAAACGCTCTTTTGCAGAAGCAGGCTCTGAGCGAGAAGGTTTGTATTTACGCTTTCGTGCGATAAACGCAATGGTCACCATCAGTGATAAAGCCATCAAGAACGCAGGAACATAACCGGCAATAAACATTTGATGCACAGACACATTGGCCAGCAACGCAAAAATGATCAGATTAATGCCGGGAGGAATCACCGGGCTAATACTTGAAGACGCGGCGGTCACTGCGGCAGTAAACGGGAGATCATAACCACGCTTAGTCATTTCAGGTGCGAGAATTTTGGATTGCATCGCGGCATCTGCATTGGCAGAGCCGGAAATTCCGCCCATCAAGGTACTTAACGCTACGTTAACCTGCGCTAAGCCTCCAGTTTTATGGCCTATCATCGAATCGGCAAACGCGAGCAAACTTCGACTGATCCCCGCATAATTCATCACAGATCCCACCATTATAAAAAACGGGATTGCGAGCAGAGGAAAGGATTCAGCCGAGCTAATGAAACGCTGCATGACTAAGCTGACGGGAATCGAATCGTTGAGAAAAAGGAAGTACACCATTGAAGACGCAATCAATGAAAACGCAATGGGCACATTGAGTAAGAATAAAACAAAAAGAATAATGATCGGCAGATAGCTTTCCATCAACAAAACCTACTTATCTAAACGTCGAAGCTTATTGTCACTTCTGAGCAAAGCGACATCATCCACAATGAATTTCACTGTGTGGATAGCCATTAAAGAGAAACAAAGGAGCAATACACCGTTGATGTAAAAATAAGACATGCCCATCACTGGGGTCACTTTGTTTGAAAGCATTAGGTACTGATAGCTAAGCACCGACATTAAGATATTCAGCGCGAGTAGAAAAACCGACACACACAGCTTAAAAGGTGTTTTCGCCTGACTTGGCAACATAGCGACTATTACGTCGACACCCATGTGCAGCTTATGCTTATAACAAGAGCTAATACCCAAATACACTGCCCATAAAAAGCAGATGACAGACAGCTCTTCACTCCACGGGACAACAAAACCAAATCCGTATCGCAGTACTACGTTGACGATCACAACCAGTATGGTGATTGA
>NZ_MCWZ01000333.1 GCF_002877365.1 Vibrio sp. 10N.261.55.A7 | reverse complement strand
TTCAAGTAAAGCGGTAAAATCGGCAGGCTTGCCCTTTTTGAGCGCGACAGGCATCGCATTGGCGAGCGTGTCACCAAGAGGATATTGATAAAACTGACTGCACCAGTAGAGCAAGCTAAACAGTTTAACTGGCCAAACAGGCTGAGCGTCTAGAACTTTGTAAATAGGCTTCAGCTTAGAAAGCTCAAACTCAGACTCGCTGACCATCGCCGTGACAATACCTATCTGACTTCTCGGGCCAAAAGGCACACTGACTCGACCGCCAATCACCGGAAAGAGATGATTAGGAATGAGGTAATCAAATTGTTTGTCCAGTGGAACAGGCAAAGCAACTCGGGCAATCGATGGACGCATAGTGATCGGTATCTTTTAACAACAGCAAGAGAGACAGTCTAAATGATTGGTTACTATAGAGGGAAGTAAAAAGCGTTTAAAAAAGTGGCGAAATAATTAGCAAATTTGTTGATCCTCGGCCTGGTATTCATTACTATACTGCGCCTTAGTGGTAGGGCTTTATCAAAAAACATCGGTTTTATAACGGGTGCTAAACATTAAAGCGTTATCCCTATAATTATTTTTTAACTACGTGTGGTGTCCGGCATAGACTCGGATAGCGACACGGCCCAATTTGAGGTTATCCCATGAAAGCTGGAATCCACCCAGAATACAAAGCAGTTTCTGCGACTTGTTCTTGCGGCAACACGTTTGAGTTCAACTCAACTCTTACTAAAGAAGCCATTCACCTAGACGTATGTGACAAATGTCACCCATTCTACACTGGTAAGCAACGTATCGTAGATACAGGCGGCCGTGTTGATAAGTTCAACAAACGTTTCGGTGCTCTTTCAAGCAAGTAATAGCATTCGCTATACCGAATTAAGAAAAAGGACACTTCGGTGTCCTTTTTTGTGTCTGGTGTTTCACTGCGGCAACTCTCTCGATAACCTCTTCTCTCTTCCAATCTATATAGCCGATAATATTATTTTATCTTTACGTTAAGGTATTTTATCGTACATAAACTCATCGACTTAGCGCGTTTTATTCTCATCTGGTCTTATCAGCAGTCTATTCCCTTCTTCTGATGATATGAGTCGCATTCTTACCTAGGCAGGTTGACTTACATCCATTAGAATGATGACTCCCCTTTAGCCACATTTTCGATGAGTATACGCCCCTATGTCCGATGACAACCGTCAAGAAAACTCTACTGAGTTATCTGCACAAGAAGCCTTCCGTCAACAAGCTCTTGATTACCATGCCTTTCCTACCCCAGGTAAAATTGCTGTCGCATTAACAACACCTGCTGATTCTGCTGAAGATTTGGCCCTTGCTTACAGCCCTGGTGTTGCTGAACCTGTTCGAGAAATCGCGCAGAATGTAGAAAACGTCTACAAGTACACCGCAAAAGGAAACATGGTCGCAGTCATTTCTAACGGTACGGCTATTTTAGGATTGGGTAACTTAGGTCCAATCGCTTCTAAGCCTGTAATGGAAGGGAAAGCGCTCCTATTCAAACGCTTTGCTGGCCTTGACTCTATCGATATCGAAGTAAAGCACCGCACCATCGATGAGTTCGTCGATACGGTTGCGAACATTGCGGATACGTTCGGCGGTATCAACCTAGAAGACATCAAAGCACCCGATTGTTTTGAGATTGAGCGTCGCCTTATTGAACGTTGTGATGTACCTGTTTTCCACGATGATCAACACGGCACCGCGATTGTGACGGCTGCAGGTATGCTTAATGCGATTGAGCTTCAAGGTAAAAAGCTAGAAGAAGCCACCATCGTTTGTTTGGGTGCTGGGGCGGCGGCGGTTGCGTGTATGGAGCTTCTGATTAAATGTGGCGCAATGCGTGAAAAGATCTACATGCTCGACCGTAAAGGCGTCATTCACACTCGTCGTGACGACTTAAATGAATACAAGCAGCTTTTCGCCAACAACACCGATAAGCGTACACTTGAAGATGTGATCGAAGGCGCAGACCTATTCTTAGGCGTATCCGGTCCTAACCTGCTTCCACCAGAAGCACTAAAATTGATGGCAGACAAGCCAATCGTGTTCGCCTGTTCAAACCCAGATCCAGAGATCAAACCTGAGTTAGCTCATGAAGTACGCAGCGACTTAATCATGGGTACAGGTCGCTCGGATTACCCGAACCAAGTAAACAACGTACTGTGTTTCCCATTCATCTTCCGCGGCGCTCTGGATGTTCGAGCAAGCGAGATTAATGATGCGATGAAGTTGGCGGCTGTTGAAGCGATTCGTGAGCTAGCAAAAGAACCAGTTCCAGCGGAAGTATTAAAAGCAGCTGGTGTCGATAGCCTTGAGTTCGGCTCTGGTTACATCATTCCGAAACCAATGGATCCACGCTTACTGCCTCGCGTAGCAAAAGCCGTGGCAACTGCCGCTGTCGAATCCGGTGTGTCACGCATTGAAATGCCAGCGAACTACATGGAATCGTAATCGACTTCCTTTGCTCAGTCTTGTTAATACTCAGCCAAGCTGAAAGACAAAAAAACCGCAGCCTTGTAAAAGACTGCGGTTTTTTATTTAAATCATTGTGATTTAGCAAGCTTACTGCTCAACGAGCAATCTGATGTCAAACATCATGTCAATACGGAGAAACTTTAGAGCCGTTTATTATTCTGAATCGTAGGCTTCGAATTCAATTCCCATTTCTGTCATCAGTGCTTTCACTTCTGCTGGAATATCATCTGGGCGATCTTTACGTAAGTCTTCATCCGTTGGAACCGGTTGACCAGTGTACGCATGCAAAAATGCTTCACACAGCAGTTCACTGTTCGTTGCATGTCGTAAGTTATTAATCTGACGGCGAGTACGCTCATCGGTCAATACTTTCAATACCTTAAGCGGAATCGATACTGTAATTTTCTTAACTTGCTCGCTTTTCTTTCCGTGTTCCGCGTATGGACTAATGTATTCACCATTCCAATCTGCCATTGCGCACCTTCGTTTTTATTGTGTGTAATTTATGTCTAGGCGCAATTTTAGCCGGATTCAAGTCTATAAGCAAAGACATATAGACGTCTAGAAGTGTTGACGTCTTCATTTTTGAGAAGTAAAGTGTCAAAAATAATATTGGGAATAACATATAGCTAACGTAGGAAATTACGGCTAACTTGGTATGTCAGGCGTTATCTTGAAAAGCCACCCCAATACAGACCTATATTATAAAGTCGTCACTATCGTTGAATGAAACGATAACGCCGCGCAGTCATAGACAAAGGAAGGACTTATGAGCACCCGTAAACCAGCCACCATTGCCGTTCGTACTGGTATCGAGTCAGACACTCAGCACCACGCTGTTGTGCCACCCATTTATCTCTCGACCAACTACGGTTTCCCTGCCTTTGGTGAAGTGCCTAAGTATGATTACACCCGCTCTGGCAATCCAAACCGTGGTTTGCTAGAAACCGCTCTATTCGAACTCGAGTCCGGCAAAGGTGCAGTGGTGACGAACTGTGGTACCTCCGCGTTAAACCTTTGGGTTTCGGCTTTCATCGGTCCAGACGACCTCATCATCGCGCCGCATGATTGCTACGGCGGCACCTACCGTTTGTTCAACACGCGCAGCAAAAAAGGCGATTTCAAGGTTGAGTTTGTCGATCAATCAGACAACCAAGCCTTCGATGCGGCAATTGCCAAGAAACCAAAACTGATTTTGCTTGAGACGCCATCGAACCCATTGGTTCGCGTGGTCGACATTGAACGTGCCTGCCAAAAAGCCAAAGAAGTGGGTGCATTAGTCGCGGTCGACAATACCTTTTTGACACCCGTGTTCCAAAAGCCTTTAGAGCTCGGTGCTGACTTTGTCATTCACTCAACCACCAAGTACATCAACGGTCACTCAGACGTCATCGGCGGCGTTGTCATTACCAAAACAGAAGAGCATGCGGAAGAGCTTGCTTGGTGGGGCAACTGCATTGGCGCGACAGGCACACCGTTTGATAGCTACATGACGCTGCGTGGTATTCGCACTCTGGGCGCACGTATGCGTGTTCATGAAGAGAGCTCTCTCGTTATTCTTGACGAGCTGCAAAATCAGCCGTTGGTTAAAACCATTTATCACCCAAGCCTTGAAAGCCACCCTGGTCATGAGATTGCTAAGAAACAGCAATCAGGATTCGGTTCTATGCTGAGCTTTGAGTTTGGCGGCTCATTTGAGCAGCTTAAATACTTTGTCGGTGAGCTAGAACTGTTCTCGCTTGCTGAATCACTTGGCGGCGTTGAAAGCCTGATTTGCCACCCTGCATCCATGACTCACCGAGCAATGGGCGAAGAAGCACTTGCAGAAGCGGGTGTCTCTCACCAAATGCTACGCCTATCGGTAGGATTAGAAGACGCACAGGACCTGATTGAAGACCTTAAACAAGCCTTCGAAAAGACAGAAAAGTTTGTTGAGAAAGAGGCATAAGAATGACTGTTTCACGTCAATTACATAAGTTTGGTGGCAGCAGCCTAGCCAATCCCGAGTGCTATCTTCGTGTTGTTAACATTCTAAAAGAATATTCAGGCAGTGAAGACCTTGTGGTGGTTTCCGCAGCAGGCAAAACCACCAACCGATTGATTGCGTTTGTCGATGCGCTGTCAAAAGATGGTCGACTTGCCCATGAAGAACTTCAAGCTTTGCGTCAGTTTCAGACCGATCTGATTAATGAACTCATTCAAAGCGATGTCAGAAAAACTCTGATCGCGCAGCTGAATGATGAATTCAGCACCCTTGGCGAGGTCACGGCTCCCTTGACTGAAGCCGAACGCGCTGCGATTTTGGGTCACGGTGAAGTTTGGTCAGCACGATTACTGGCTCACCTATTAACGGAACATAAGCTCGATGCGGTCTCTCAAGACGCCCGCGCTTTCCTGCGCGCCGAAGAAGGGACACAGCCGGAAGTGGATCGAGCCAGCTCGTACTCGTTAATTAAGGACGTTCTAGCTCAACATAAACACAACCGTGTGGTGATCACTGGCTTTATGGCGCAAGACAGCCAAGGTCAAACCGTATTGCTTGGCCGAAATGGCTCAGATTACTCTGCAACGGTCATCGGCGCATTAGCGGAAGTATCACAAGTTACGATTTGGAGCGATGTCGCTGGCGTTTACAGCGCTGATCCGCGCATTGTGAATGATGCCTGCCTATTGCCACTGCTTCGCCTAGATGAAGCCAGTGAGCTTGCACGACTCGCGGCGCCTGTTCTTCACAGCCGTACGTTACAACCAGTTGCACAAAGCACGATGGACCTTCACCTTCGCTGTAGCTATCAAGCGGAATCTGGTTCGACACGAATTGAACGAGTCTTGGCTTCAGGTCGCGGTGCGAAGATCATTACCTCTCTTGATGAAGTGCTGCTTATCCAACTCTCTTTCTCGCATAGCCATGACTTCGATAGGCTAGAAAAGGAAGTTCTACAAAGCCTAGAGCGTGCTCAACTCGAGCCATTGGCTTATGAAGCACAGCCTGACCAATACAAGCTGCGCCTTGCTTACACTGCAGAGATCGCGAGCGGTGCATTGAGTCATCTACAAGATGCTGCGATAGAAGCGGAAATTAAACTCAAAGAAGGCTATTCACTCATTGCGGCAGTGGGCGCAGGTGTGACAAAGAATCCAAACCACTGCTACGGCTTTTATCAGCAGTTGAAGGCATCGCCTGTCGAATTTATTTCGGAATCTCTCTCGGGTCTCAGCTTAGTGGCAGTGACTCGCAAAGTACCGACTGAGCCATTGGTGAATGGCGTACACAGCCAACTATTCCAAGCTCAAAAACGCGTCGCAATAGCGCTGTGTGGCAAAGGCAATATTGGTGCAAGCTGGCTAGAGTTGTTCGCGACACAGAAGGTTGAACTCGAGAAACGTCGCGGCATGAGCTTTAACCTCGTCGCGGTGATTGACAGCCAAACCTATTGGTTCGATGAGAAAGGAATCGAGGCCAGCAGCGTTGCAAAGCGCTTTAACGACGAAGCGGTAGCAAACAATGGTAAAGACTGGATTGAGCGTCTTGGCGCTATTCAGGGCTACGACGATGTGATTGTTCTCGATGTGACCGCAAGCAAAGTGTTGGCAAATCAATATCTCGATATCGCCGCACAAGGCATGCACTTAATCTCAGCCAACAAGGTTGCAGGTTCTGCGTCGAGTCAGTATTACAATCAGGTTCAGGACGCGTTTAGTAAGATCAATCGTCACTGGTTATACAATGCGACCGTGGGGGCTGGACTTCCAATTAACCACACGGTTCGTGATTTGCGTGAAAGTGGCGATGACATTCTCGCACTGTCGGGCATATTCTCTGGCACGCTCTCTTGGCTATTCCAACAGTTCGATGGTTCCGTACCCTTTAGTGAACTTGTCGATCTTGCTTGGCAACAAGGACTCACCGAGCCCGACCCGCGAGCAGATCTTGATGGCTCTGACGTGATGCGTAAGCTTGTGATCCTCGCACGTGAATCTGGCCTGAATATTGAGCCAGAAAGCGTCAAGGTCGAGTCACTGGTTCCTGTTGAGCTTGCAGAATTGCCTCTTGACGACTTCCTTGATCAGAGTGGGCTACTCAGCGAAATACTGGCTGAACGCCTTGAAAAAGCACAGCGTGAAGACAAGGTACTGCGTTACATTGCTAGGCTCGAAAAAAATGGCTTAGCAACCGTTGGTATCGAGGCACTCAATAAAGAGCATGCACTTGCGAATCTACTTCCTTGCGACAACATCTTTGCTATAGAAAGCAAGTGGTACAAAGATAACCCACTGGTTATTCGTGGCCCAGGTGCAGGACGAGAAGTCACAGCTGGAGCGATTCAATCAGATTTGAACCTCCTCTCAAGCCAGCTATAAACTTGGTGAAGAATACCAATCATTAATAAAAGGGCTAGAACACTTCCTAGCCCTTTAAAATCATTCCCTTACTTGCACTGACTCATTCAAAAACCATATCTATTCACCATTCATAAATATTTAAATTCTTTATGTTGAGCTAGCCTCATTACCTACATGAAAAAAATTCATAATCACACTGTTGACATTAAATCGTATTCATTACATCCTGTGGACATATAGACGTCTAAACGTCGATTTTAAAGTTTGGTGATTAGGTCAATCACAGGGAGAGTAAGATGGGTTACACGCACGCAGGTCATATAGACGCTTTAAATCAAAATGTTGCAGAGCTTTCAGACAACATCAACGTCTCATTTGAATTTTTTCCGCCAAGCAGCGAGAAAATGGAAGAAACACTGTGGAACTCTGTTCACCGTCTTAAAACACTTCAACCAAAGTTTGTCTCTGTGACTTACGGCGCGAACTCTGGAGAACGTGACCGCACCCACTCCATCATCAAAGACATCAAAGATCAAACCGGCCTAATTGCGGCGCCACACCTGACTTGTATTGATGCATCTCGCGAAGAACTGATTCAAATTGCCGATGACTACTGGAACAACGGTATTCAGAGCATTGTTGCACTGCGTGGTGATATTCCACCGGGTGGTGGCGCGCCAGACATGTACGCAACAGAACTAGTTAAGCTACTGAAAGAACGCCATGACTTCGATATTTCAGTTGCCGCTTTCCCTGAAGTGCACCCTGAAGCCAAAAGCGCACAAGCTGACCTACTAAACCTGAAACGCAAAGTGGATGCTGGCGCAAACCGTGCTATCACTCAATTTTTCTTTGATGTGGAAAGCTACCTACGTTTTCGTGATCGCTGCGTTGCCGCGGGTATTGAGGCTGAAATCGTACCTGGCATCTTACCGGTTTCTAACTTCAAACAAGCGTCTCGCTTTGCAGCAATGAACAACGTAAAAGTACCAGGCTGGATGGCAAAACAATTTGAAGGCTTGGATGATGATCCAACCACACGTCAGCTTGTCGGTGCTAGCCAAGCGATCGATATGGTTCGTACGCTGAGCCGTGAAGGCGTAAAAGATTTCCACTTCTACACGCTTAACCGTGCAGAAATGACCTACGCTCTATGCCACACGTTGGGTGTTCGCCCACAAGGCTAAACTCTAGATAAATAAAAACGCCAACGAATCATCGTTGGCGTTTTTATTATCAATTCAATCTTGAACAGTAGTCAGTCGAAACTTACTCAACCTCATCCATTTTGCCTAAAAGGCCACGGATGCGTTCTTGCCATGCTGCTTGTTCTTGCTGCATTTGCTCTGTTTTTTGCTCTAGCGCTTCACGGTTTGCTTTCAGCTCGTTCGCTTCGTTAGCCAGTTGCTGCTTCTCTTCTTTTAATTCTTCGACTTCCATTTGCAGTAATGAAATCGTGTCGACTGCTGTTTGAATTTTTGCTTCCAGTTGCTCTAATACTTCAAAAGACATTTTAGCCTACCTATCTGTGCGCTTTACAATATATGGTGAGTGTTGCTCTTACCCCCATTCTACTCAGCCATGCGAGGATAAACACGCGCTATATTCGATAATTCATACCATTCGCTCAAAATTCATACTTAATTTAACAAGCGCCTGACGTTGCTTATCGCGCTCTCCCGTTTTTCTTCCATTTCACGCACGGTTTAGAGTGAAAAGACAAAAAAGCAAACGTTTCCTTATTGATGTGCTAAAATCTCGCCGAATTTTTCCTATTCCCTTTCATATTTGGAGTCATCATGAAACGCGACTTAGCTCTGGCTTTTTCACGAGTTACCGAGGGTGCTGCACTAGCAGGTTACAAATGGCTTGGCCGTGGCGATAAAATCGCTGCTGACGGCGCAGCTGTTGAAGTCATGCGCACACTACTAAACAAAACCGAAATTAGCGGCGAGATCGTAATCGGTGAAGGTGAGATTGATGATGCGCCAATGCTGTTCATTGGTGAAAATGTGGGTAAAGGTGGCGATGCGGTTGATATCGCGGTTGATCCTATCGAAGGGACACGCATGACAGCAATGGGGCAATCCAATGCACTTGCTGTTCTAGCCGCTGGCGAGAAAGGAAGCTTCTTAAAAGCGCCTGACATGTACATGGAAAAATTGGTTGTCGGCCCAGGTGCAAAAGGTTGTATCGACCTCAATAAACCACTTGCTGAAAACCTAGAAAACATCGCAAAAGCGTTGGGCAAAACACTCGATACGCTCGTTGTTACGACGCTTGCGAAGCCTCGTCACGATAAAGTGATCGCCGAAATGCAGGCGATGGGTGTTCGCGTTTTCGCTGTGCCAGATGGCGACGTTGCGGCTTCCATCCTAACGTGTATGCCTGATAGTGAAGTAGATGCCATGTATTGCATTGGCGGCGCGCCTGAAGGGGTGGTTTCTGCCGCCGTTATTCGCGCCCTGGATGGTGACATGCACGGTAAACTTCTCCCTCGTCACGAAGTTAAAGGCGATACAGAAGAAAACCGCATCTTTGGCGTTGATGAACTCAAACGCTGCGCTGAAATGGGGGTAGAGACTGGCGTCGTATTAAAGATGGAAGATATGGCTCGCAGTGACGATGTGGTCTTTGCCGCTACCGGTATTACTAAGGGCGACCTTTTAGAAGGCATCAGCCGCCAAGGTAACATTGCTACGACAGAGACATTGGTGATTCGAGGTCGCTGCCGTACGATTCGTCGTATTAAATCTATCCATTACCTTGAGCGTAAAGATGCAGAAGTGCGTGATTTAATACTTTAGTGAGAAAAATAAATGGCCACCAGAAGAGTGGTCATTTATCTTGACTAATCATCTTTTTTTGTAAACTACATAACCTTGAGTCAATACTATGTTCCAGTTGATTTGCTTGTGTAACAATTGTCCATATTTATCGCATTCACACTCAACCTCTTTAAAATCAAGAGGTCGTTCATCTGGAAAATACCACTTATTTAACTTTTCCAATACATTTCTAGACAAACGATAAAGCCATGTCGGGTGAGGAAATGTAATCATTACAATCCCCCCACTTTTTACTTTATCAAAGTGATATCTGATCGCCTTACTTGTTCCAAAATGATCGAAGTGCTCAATTAGCCCTATACTAATGCATAAGTCGAATTCATCTTTCTTTCCACTACTTAATACTGAGTCTAAAACTACTCCAGTTGAACATGAATGTTGTCGACTACTAAAAAGGTCTAACCCTTTATTGCAATTATCAACCACTTCATAATAGTCAACATCCAGGCTATAAACTAAATCGTCAGATATACAACTATTACCTCCACCTAGCTCTGTTACACTAGGCTTAGTCGGCAGATATTTGGATAATATTCTAGATATAGTTCTAGATGTGTTTTTTCTTGTCAAGCTAGTAACGAAATTAACGTTACTAGCACTATAATACTCGTTCCAGTCTGTTTGTTTCATATTAACCTAATCTCTACCAAAAATATGCCTTTGTACTATAAAATTAACCACAAACATAGTTAAGTTTGTTGCCAAATACAGTATGTTTACATTGCTTTCACTATCACTTGATATCATTATTATTATTAGACTATTCATTGCTACAAGTAGAGAGAATTTAGCAAATTCTCTATAAGATGCATTTGGTGCCTTAAATACTATATGCTTCAAGAAAACAAAATAAACAATGACCATCATCACTCTCGTAGACACAACGGAAATAGTAACACTATCTAACAAATAATATAAAAAGCTAAATAGGCCAAAGTCAACACAAGCACAAAACAAACCAACAATTGCAGACCTTAATAAGGTATAATATATTAATAACGAATCTCGAAACTTATTAAAATGAGAGGATGGATTTCCTTCTTCATAAATAGTTTCAATATAACAAGGTGGGGCTATAGAATTGCATCGCGAAAAATAAGCTAGAACATCTTGTTCAAACTCGTATCGATTACCTTTAAGTTCGAGTAAATCCGAAAAGCTATGCCTAGGTATATACCTTAAACCTGACTGAGTATCCTCTACACGACAATTATTCAAAAAGTTAAATATTTTCAATGTAACTAGGTTTCCAACTTTCGATCTCATTGGTACATTTTCATTTTTAAAGTCTCTCGTACCTATGACTAACTTATCTTTGTGGTCAACTGAAAACAAGTATACATTTTTTATATCATTTACCGCGTGTTGACCATCTGCATCTACAGTAATTACAAAATCGTGACCTACTTCTTCAGCATATTTTAGACCAGTCTTAATTGCAGCTCCTTTACCAAGATTTAGGTTATGAGCTATGACTTTTACACATTCAAATTTTTCCTGGATATCTCTAAAAAAATTTTTTGACCGTATACAATCTGAGCCATCATTTATCAGCGTGAGTGGAATGTTAGCAAGCTTATCATCACTTTTAATGCCTGATATGAGTTTCAATAACACCTCGTCAGGGTTATAAGCAGGTATCAAAATCATTTTTTTCTCTTATATATTATAGTTGATGCATCACCTGAACTATAGTAACAAAATATATTGCCATTACCATCAATTATGTCCTCTTGGTTCTTTATGCTGAAATTTTTTCCTATGTAACCTAGATCCACTAATTGATCTATAAATATTTTTCGTCGCAGCGAAAACACTATATAATCAATCTTTGAGTTATCTTCTCCTTCGGAAAAGGCACTAATTGATGGTAGCTCATAAAACTCTCTAACCCTATTCGATGCATAGATGTAATGTGGGATATATGCATCATTAGTCAAGATCCTTAAGTTTATATCATGTTCGATGTTATTACCTATTTTATAAATTTCAATAACTTCTGGATTCACTGGTTGAATTTCTAGCAGTGCAGATACACCCTTGTAAGAGGTAAAAATAAGAATGGGGGCTATAATGATTACGCTCAATTTATTACTAACAGTAATATCAAACCGACTTAAAAAGTCTCCTACTATATATCCAAACGCAATAACAGATATTGGATAGAAATAAATAATATACCTTATATCGGCGGTCTTTCCAAAAAAAAGGTACATGCCCATAAATGTACTTAAGAAGATGATCACAAAGAAAATAATAT
>NZ_MCWZ01000332.1 GCF_002877365.1 Vibrio sp. 10N.261.55.A7 | reverse complement strand
ACGCAATGGAAAAAGACAGACAAGATTGCTTACACGCAGGCATGAACGTATTTGTCACCAAGCCGATCAGGCGTGAACAGATCCTCAACGCACTAGAAAGCGTAGTAACCAAAAATAGTTAAATTAAGAACTAAGAGCAAACCTAATAATCTGATTCTTAGGTTTGCTCTTAGTTCTTAATTTAACTATTTTTGGTTACTACGCTTTCTAGTGCGTTGAGGATCTGTTCACGCCTGATCGGCTTGGTGACAAATACGTTCATGCCTGCGTGTAAGCAATCTTGTCTGTCTTTTTCCATTGCGTGAGCCGTTAATGCGATAACTGGAAGTTCCTTATTGAACTTTCGAATTAACTTCGTTGCTGTCAAACCATCCATTACAGGCATGGATAAATCCATTATCACTGCGCCATAGTCTGTATTCCTGGTTTTTAAGTGCTCCACTGCGTCTTGACCATTAGAGAGTGTTGTTACGCTGTAACCTACCTTTTCTAACATCAATTTGATGACCATTTGGTTCGTCAACGTGTCTTCTACTACCAGGACATTTGCAGGTCTTATTGCTCGTGGCTCTAGTTCGCTTTCTCGTAATCTAGCTTCTGTTTCTTGGCTTTTTTGACTGACAGGAAATGAGATTTTAAATGATGTCCCAACAGCGAGTTCACTTTTTACAGATATATCACCACCCATGAAGTCAACAAGTCGTTTGGTGATAGCAAGACCTAACCCTGAACCACCATACTTTCTTGTTATAGAACTGTCTGCTTGTTTGAATGGTGTAAACAATAAACTTAGCCGAGAACTGTCTATGCCGACACCTGTGTCGCTAATGAATATAGACAGTGCGTCATTTCGAACACATGCTGAAATCTTGACGCCACCTGTATGAGTGAATTTGATGGCATTACCAAGTAGGTTAAATACGATTTGTGTGAGTCGAATTGGGTCTAGCCAGTAGAGGTTTGAATCAAGAGCGGTAAAGTCCCTTGTAAAGGATATATGTCTTTGGGATGCGTCCTCGAAATATTGTTCCGTTGCTTGAAATAAGCAGTCTTTAAGGTTAAACCACTGGTTTTGTATAGAAAATTTTCCAGATTCAATTTTTGTTAGATCTAAAATATCATCAATTAATACGAGTAAATGCTCTGCAGAAGATTCCATTTTTGAAAGCATTTTTAACTGCTCTTTTTTTATAAGATCGTCTTCTAGAATTTCAATAAACCCAAGTACGGAGTTTAGAGGCGTTCTCAATTCATGGCTCATCATGGCTAGGAACTGGGTTTTAGCCTGGCTCGCTTGCTCTGCTTTTTCTCTGGCAAGTTTCAGTTCATTCGTTCGAATAGCAACCAGTTCGGTTAGGCTTTCTTTCTGTTCAATGTCTATTAGAGCTCGCTCTAAAAGTGGTCTGAAACGTGACAACGTATCGCGTGTCGACATTGAAAACTGCCCTTTTCTTCCGCCTAACAGCATAACGACTGACTGAGAAGTAGCTGCATTTATTCCTGTCACTAATGCTGAATTAATCTGATCTTTTACAAAGCTGCTTAGGTTCGAAAACTCAGATAATTCATTGGGGGCAAAAAGGATAATGCAGTCGCCGTTTAAAACTCTCAAAAACTTAGAGTCTTGCGGCCACATAAGATTAACGAATGCGGAATTAGAGGTAAGGAATGTTTTAAAGGATGTTTCATTTGGTGTTTTACTTAATACAACAAAGTCATCAAAATCGATGTAAAGAGCCAGTGTTCGCTTCAACTCATGGAATATTTCATGCTTATTTTTTGAACCTGTAATGGCTGAAATAGAATCTAAAATGGCTCTATTTTCCAGCGCTAGCCTCGCCTCTCTTTGTTGGCTTCTTTTTAGTTCTAGTAGCGTTTCATTAAGTTCTTCTTCGATATTCATTACTATGCACTAATTTAATTTGAGTGGAATACTGCTGACGAGATCATCAAGTTGCCGTGGGCATTCTTACCATCAATAAACCTCCCCTGCTCCCCATAAGTAAAAGGACATATAAACGGCCGGTTGTTAAGCTCTTGAAGGATGTTTTTGAAAACGTCATGGATATCTTGCTTCAAATAGAGCATAGCACCTGCACATATTATACAAATGGCGCCAATAACATCGTTCTCAAATTGAATTTGGTGTTTGGTCTCGTTGATAATTCTAGATGCTCTCGCGATGAGTTGCTTCTTTCCCCCAGACATCAAGGTTACTTCATCCCCCTGCTGAACGTTGGTAAACAATAATAGGCCTTTGTTATCCGTGATATTTATCGGATGAGAAAGTTTATAGTAGGGTTTCGAGTACACCTTCCCAACGGATCTTCCAATTGGAAACTCTGTGACGAGATCAAATACAAAGTGGTTCGGTAGTTCAATCCCAGCGTGATCGCTTATCCATTCCAAGTAAACATCTTTCGCTGGTTGATGGTCAATTTCAAGTAGCTCTCTATTATTTGCTTTAGTAACCGTTCCAATGAACTCTGTTGGTGAGTACCCGGCGCTAAGGCCCGCTGTTACATTTTTGGAGGAGTAGAATAACTGCAATGCTAGACCAGCAGTCGTTGAGCCAGTTTCCGTGAATATAGACCAATGTCCTTCGATTCGGTCATCAGCGGCACTTCCACCAATGATAGGCACTTGGGTGTGAAAATACTCATCAATGGCTTCTATTAAGGGCTCTTCAATACCAGGAGTTGCATGTAGAACAATGAAACTAGGCACTTCACCAATTCTATTCGCTTTTTTCAGCGCTTGATTCAAGGCTTCGTTTGCTGATTCTTTAATATCATGAAATTCGTTTGTTTCGACCAAAGCTGAGCCATAGGCTGAACTCTTCTCATCTTGTATTGTAAGAACGCCAACGACAGGTCCAAAGTGAACCCCCTTTTCTGTCATCACGCCTTTGCAGCTGGAGCACCCAATAATTGGTATGTTTGGCAATAACAGATGGAAGGCTTGTTGTAATTCTTTCGCTGAATACTCTTGTGTGAAATAACAAATCACCGCAGACAAATTGTCATGAGAGATGCTGGCTACGATCTCTTTAACCGCACTAAGCGGAGCTGACTTGTGAGAAATGTGAGTATTGAACTGCATAACGTCATCTTTGTGTTATTAGCGTCTACTGTTTTATACAATAAAATTGCATACCTAACTATGTCTACACTGATTAAAAGAACTATTGAGGCATGTTATTAATAGTAACTTGATATATATCGTTATTTGCGAATGTAAACTTGAACGATTGAGGTTGGCTACGTGATGATTTTGAAAGACTTAGTGTGGATTGATTCTCATTTGAATCTATTACTTCTAATGTACTGTAAACGTCTATATTTGGGTCGTTAACGGTCAGTGTTAATTGATCTTGACTGAATACCACTTCAATATTTGTGTTTTTTACATTAAATGAACAAGTAGTTTGCTGTTTACAGTCGACAGATTGAGCTTCTGAATGCGTGATTGTTCGCCAACTGAATGCCCCGATTAAAATAGCGAGGGTGATTACTATTTGAACAAGTCTTCCTTTTGTTAGGGCTTGAGCTGCCATTGATATTCTCTCTCCACGTAATTAAGTTCAAATTTTTCAAAAAAACCCACAAAACCTGACCGTTTGCAAGGTTACTGAGCTGTCATTAAATTGTTAATTCAAGTATAGTTTCGCCTTGAAAGTGCCACTTTTTAAAAGTTGATAATGGAATTGAATTGCCAAATTAAGGCTTATATTTCCAAAGGATTTGGGTGGCATTACGACACTTGTCGTGTTGGAAGTAAAGTGTAGTTAATAAAAAAATGGAAGCATGCAAATGAGCCAAGAAAAGCAGCTTGAACAAAACTACAACTATACAGTCGTTCGTCAATTTACCCTTGTGACCATTCTTTGGGGTATTGTTGGCATGGCTGTTGGTGTTTTGATTGCCGCTCAACTAGTTTGGCCCCAGCTGAACTTTGATACTCCGTGGCTGACATACAGTCGCTTACGTCCACTGCATACTAATGCAGTTATTTTTGCGTTTGGTACTAGCGCCCTTTTTGCAACATCTTATTATGTTGTGCAGCGTACTTGTCAAACTCGTTTATTCGGTGGTCTTCTTGTCCCGTTCACTTTTTGGGGATGGCAAGCAATTATTCTATCAGCAGCGATTACGTTACCTTTAGGTTTAACCTCAGGTAAAGAATACGCTGAGTTAGAATGGCCAATCGATATTGCTATTACTCTCGTTTGGGTAGCGTATGCGGTTGTGTTCTTTGGAACATTAATCAAACGTACAACCTCCCACATTTATGTAGCAAACTGGTTTTTCGGTGCCTTTATCATCACTGTCGCGGTATTGCATATCGTAAACAGCATGGCAATTCCGGTATCAATGGGTAAGTCTTACTCATTATATTCTGGTGCTATCGATGCGATGATACAATGGTGGTATGGCCATAACGCGGTTGGATTCCTTCTTACTGCTGGTTTCTTAGGTATGATGTATTACTTCGTACCAAAACAAGCAGAACGTCCTGTTTATTCTTATCGTTTGTCTATCGTTCACTTCTGGGCGCTAGTCTCTCTATATATTTGGGCTGGTCCTCACCACTTGCACTACACTGCGCTACCAGATTGGACTCAATCTCTTGGTATGGTGATGTCTTTGGTTCTATTCGCTCCATCTTGGGGTGGTATGATCAATGGTATTATGACGCTATCTGGTGCATGGCATAAGCTTCGTTATGACCCTATTTTACGTTTCTTAGTTGTTTCTCTGTCTTTCTACGGTATGTCCACCTTTGAAGGCCCTATGATGGCAATTAAAACGGTTAACGCTCTTTCTCACTATACGGATTGGACAGTTGGTCACGTTCACTCTGGTGCGTTAGGTTGGGTTGCAATGGTCTCTATCGGTTCAATTTATCACCTAGTACCGCGTTTATTTGGTCAAGAGCGCATGTACTCAGTCTCACTGATCAACGTTCACTTCTGGTTAGCAACGATTGGTACGGTTTTCTACATTGTCGCAATGTGGATTTCAGGTGTAATGCAAGGTCTTATGTGGCGCGCTGTTAACTCAGACGGTACGTTAACTTACAGCTTTGTTGAATCTGTAGAAGCATCTTACCCATTCTACTTTGTACGTTTCCTAGGTGGTTTAATCTTCCTATCAGGTATGTTCTTACTGGCATACAACTCGTACAAAACAATCACCGCGCCTAAAGATAGCCTTAAAGCTATCCCTCAACCGGCTTAAGGAGATTTAAGAATGAGCTCGAATTCAAAAAACTGGCATGAACTAATCGAGAAAAACGTTGGCTTATTGGCAATTCTTATTGTTATAGCAATCAGTTTTGGTGCATTGGTTGAAATTGCTCCGTTGATGTTTCAAAAGCAAACGAATGAACCAGTAGAAAATTTACGCCCTTACACCGCTCTGGAAATGGAAGGTCGTGATATCTATATCCGTGAAGGTTGTAATGTTTGTCACAGCCAAATGATCCGTCCTTTCCGTTCTGAAACGGAGCGTTATGGTCATTATTCTGTAGCAGGTGAACACGTTTGGGAACACCCATTCCTATGGGGTTCTAAGCGTACTGGTCCAGATCTGGCGCGTGTAGGTGGTCGTTATTCTGATGAGTGGCATCGTGTTCACTTAATCGACCCTCGTGAATTGGTACCAGAATCAAATATGCCTGGCTTCCCTTGGTTAGAAACCAATATTCTTGATGGTAAACATACTCAGAAGAAGCTAGAAATTTTCCGCAATCAATTTGGTGTTCCTTACACTGATGAACAGATTGCTAACGCAAAGCAAGATGTAGAAGGTAAATCAGAGATGGATGCAATCATCGCTTATCTTCAATCTCTTGGTCACGCAATGAAATAAGGCATAATTATGGATATTATTACTTTTCAAAGTGTTTGGACTGTTACCGTTTTTGCTTGTTTCATGGGGATCGTTTGGTGGGCTTACGGAAAAGACCGCAAATCTCGTTTTGATGAAGATGCGAACCTGGTATTTGATGACGAATTACCAACGAATAAAACAAACGAAGGAGTGACTAAATGATGAGTACATTCTGGAGTGTTTTTGTCACCGTAATCAGTATCGGTACATTGATTGGCTGTGCCGCCCTACTTCGTTGGTGTATTAACGATAAGACAGGCGTCGAGTCTGGAGAGGATATGGGGCATGAATACGATGGTATTCGCGAACTAAACAATCCTCTACCTAAATGGTGGTCTTATTTGTTCGTGAGTACCTTAGTCTTTGCTGTTATCTACTTCATCCTGTATCCAGGACTTGGTAACTTTAAAGGTGTTCTAGGTTGGACAAGTTCTGATCAGACAGTACGTACCATCGAAGAATCACGTGCATCTGTTGCGGCTTCTCAAGCGAACAAACACCTTGATCAATATGCAAAAGAACTTGATGACGCAGACACTTATTTTGGTGAAGCATTTAAGCGACTTGCTTATGAAGAGAACGGCACTGACTTGCGTTCAATTCCTGCAATTGCGGCTGATGAAGAAGCAGTAAAAGTAGGTCAACGTTTGTTCTTGCAAAACTGTTCACAGTGTCATGGTTCCGATGCTCGTGGTCAGAAAGGTTTCCCTAACCTAACTGATGATGCATGGCTGTATGGTGGAGAACCAGAAGCGATTGTTACCACGATAATGCAAGGTCGTGTTGGCCAGATGCCAGCATGGAAAGATGCATTAGGCGAAGATGGGGTTGCTGAAGTTGTAACTTACACATTAAGCCTTTCAGGTCGTTCAGTGAATGCACGTGAAGCAGCGGCGGGTAAAGCTCGATTCGTTGTGTGTGCAGCGTGTCACGGTACTGATGGTAAGGGTAACCCTGCTGTTGGTGCACCTGACCTAACTGACCAAAACTGGCTATTTGGTGGTTCGCGTAAAGATGTAACAGAGACAGTAATGAACGGTCGTTCGGGCGTAATGCCAGCTTGGAAGGATATTCTAGGCGAAGATAAAGTTCAGCTAGTTTCCGCTTACGTTTGGGGTCTAACAAACTCCGAAAAATAAGTAACAATTCAATAACAGCCCCTTTATAAGGGGCTGTCTTTTCTATAGTTTTATATTCTTCTTTCTTTAGTTGTAGAGCTG
>NZ_MCWZ01000331.1:23938-93317 GCF_002877365.1 Vibrio sp. 10N.261.55.A7 | reverse complement strand
TGTCGCAGCACCGCAAATGGGTGTGGAAATCATGGCGCCTCCAGGTATGGAAGAGATGACCAACCAGCTTCAAGGCATGTTCCAAAACCTAGCGGGCGACACGAAGAAGAAGCGTAAGCTGAAAATTAAAGACGCGTTTAAAGCGCTTACTGAAGAAGAAGCGGCGAAGTTAGTTAACCAAGAAGAGCTAAAAGAAAATTCTATCTATAACGTTGAAAACAACGGCATCGTGTTTATCGATGAGATTGATAAGATTTGTAAGCGTGGTGATAGCTCTGGCCCGGATGTGTCTCGCGAAGGTGTTCAACGTGACTTACTGCCGTTAATCGAAGGCAGCACAGTGTCAACGAAGCACGGTATGGTAAAAACGGATCACATCTTGTTTGTTACTTCGGGTGCATTCCAAGTGTCTAAGCCATCAGATTTGATTCCAGAGCTTCAAGGCCGCCTGCCAATCCGTGTAGAACTTGAAGCGCTTTCAAGTCATGACTTCAAGCGTATCCTGACCGAGCCTAAGGCGTCATTGACTGAGCAGTACATCGCGCTGATGAAAACGGAAGATGTAGACGTTAACTTCACCGAAGATGGTATTACGCAGATTGCTGAAGCCGCTTGGCATGTGAATGAAACGACTGAAAACATCGGTGCTCGTCGTTTGCACACAGTGATGGAGCGTCTGATGGACGAGATTTCATTTGAAGCGACAGACAAAGCCGGTACAAGCCTAACCATCGATGCGAAATACGTGAAAGATTGTTTAGGCGATTTGGTCGATGATGAAGATTTAAGTCGCTTTATTCTCTAAATTTAATCTGTTGTGATATGAGAAAGGGTTGGCAATGTGCCAACCCTTTTTGATCGGTTGTGACTAACTTAGAAGCGGTAGTCTAGAGAAATAGCGAACTCGCTACCGGTCACTTTGATACCGTCTTCATTGTAAGATTTACCCATGTTACGGTAAGTACCATCAATGGATAGCTCTTTAGTTAACGCGTATTGAACCCCAACTTGAGCGCCAACGGCAAAATCAGTTTCACTCGCTGAAATTGATTCAGTATCCCCTTGATATACTTCAGTTAGTGATAGCTTGTTTTTGATCAGGCCAGCGCTCACACCACCAAATACTGAAAACTGGTTGTTGATAGCATGAACGTAGTCGTACGATGCAAGCCATTCGTTTTGATTCAAGTCTGTCGTTAATGAGTAGTCACCCTCTGAAATGGCACCCAGTTCGGCATCGCCAGCGAAGTTAGCCGTTAGCATCACACGGTGAACATCATTGATGTATGCACCACCACGGATGTGGAACGCGCCAGCACGGTCATCGAATTTGTAGCCATCCACTTTCATTTCTGAGTAGTGAGAGCCAAAGCCACCGCCCACGAAATATTCCATAGAGGTTGCAAATGCAGAAGGTGCAGAAACAGCGGCGATAAGAGCGATACCAAGTACTTTTTTCATTTTTCAGATCCTGTAAGTGTTCATAGATGATTCAATTGAACGATGTTCAATTCGTTTGTGTGGATTATGAGCGCTGTGCAATTGAACGTAAAATTATTAGTGTTATAAGCATTTCTTATCAGGTAGAGGGGAGGTATGACAAATGAAGTGGGTGGATAAAAAGTAAAAAGCCACCCAACGTAAATTAGGTGGCTCTGCGTTTTTAATCCAGTCGCTTAAAAGCGGATAAACTCGCTTAGATCATCAGGATGAAGATGATCGACAGCGCACTGATGAGTGCGGCAAAGAAGTAGCAACCTACTTTGCCTGCGACGCCAGCGTGAATCTTGAGGTCATGCATTCCATGATGTAAGCGGTGCATAGCATGCCACATTGGTAGCGCTAGTGTGCCTATGATAAACAATGCACCAATGATACTGGTGGCAAAGCTACTCACTCGCTCATAGCTTAATGCTTCTGCATCGATGATCCCCATTGGCGCTAGGATACCCAGCACTAAAACCGTAATAGGCGTGATCATGGCAAACCATGTTCCTCCTGCACCAAACAAGCCCCACCAAATGGGCTCATCAGAGCGGTTCGGAGTCTTATTTACTTTGTAGTTGTTCGTCGTCACAAGAGGCTCCTTAGACAATAATCAGTGCAACAAGCGAGATAAATGCTACTGCTGCCCATTGGGTGAGTACAATGATCTTCTTGTCGATCAGCTTGCCCTTCAGTCGAATGGGCATGACTTGCGGCATCATGCCAAAGAAGGTGTGTGCATGAAGCAGGCTTCCCGCGAGTGCCACCACATTAATGGCAATCACAACAGGGTTCGCCATAAAGCCAAGCCACGTTTCCCATGCCTCTGGGCCTTTAACCAGTGATGCTAATCCCACAGTAAGAAACAACGTGAACAAGATCAGTGGTAATACGGTTGCTTCACGCAACATGTAGAAGCGGTAGAAAGGATGGTTACTCCACCAAGTGCGCTTCATTTCACGAACGTAAGGTTTACGATTACTCATCCTTATGCTTCCTCTTTCTGTTTTGACCCATCAGGCTTTAGCATCGCAATGACGAAATCCATTGAAGATTCGATCTTGCCTTGGTTTACCGCGGCAGCTGGATCGACATTCTTTGGACAGACATCAGAGCAATAACCTACAAACGTACAGCCCCAAGCGCCGTTGTCACCATTGATTAGCGCCATACGTTCGCTCTTACCATTGTCACGACTGTCTAGGTTGTAACGGTGAGCCAGTGTGAGTGCCGCTGGGCCGATGAATTCTGGATTCAAGCCAAACTGAGGGCAGGCTGCGTAGCACAGGCCACAGTTGATACAACCAGCGAATTGCTTGTATTTTGCCATCTGCTCAGGCGTTTGGATGTTGGTGCCATCTTCTGGCGTGCGATCGTTGCCAATGATGTAAGGCTTAATGGCTTCAAGACGCTCAATGAATGGTGTCATATCCACAATCAGGTCTTTCTCAATGGGGAAGTTCGCCAATGGCTCGATAGTGACGCCATCAGGGTAATCGCGTAAGAAGCACTTACATGCCAACTTAGGCACACCATTGACCATGATTCCACATGAGCCACAAATCGCCATGCGACAAGACCAGCGATAAGAGAGGTCTTTGTCTTGGTTATCTTTGATATAGCCGATGGCATCCAGTACCGACATGGTGTCGTCAAAGGGAATCTCAAATGCCTGCATATGAGGTTCGCTGTCTTTCGCTGGGTCGTAGCGTAGAATGTTTACTTTTTGAATTCGATTCGCTGGCATTACTCTTGCTCCTCTTTTTGTTTCGCTTGAGCAGCTTCCTCTGCCGCTGCTTTTTCAGCAGCTTCGCCATATAGGCGTGCTTTGGGTTGAGATTTAGTGATGGTGACATCGCGATAATCGATGTTTGGAGCCGCGTCTTCTTGGTAATAAGCCAAAGAATGCTTCAAGAAATTGACGTCATCACGTTCAGTGCACTCTTCATCTAAGCGTTGATGAGCACCACGAGACTCTTTACGTAAAATGGCTGAATGCACCATCGCTTCCGCAACCTCTAAGCCGTAACCGACCTCGATTGCGTAAAGAAGATCCGTATTAAAGACTTTTCCTTTATCTTTAATGCCAATGTTTTTGTAGCGCGCTTTCAGCTCGGTGATTTTGTCAATGGTGGCTTGCATCAAATCTTCTTGGCGGTAGATACCACAGCCCGCTTCCATGGTGTGACCCATTTCAGTTCGGATGTCTGCCCAGTTCTCGTCGCCTTCTTGAGCTAGGATAGAGGCAATACGCGCTTCAACGGCTTTGACTTGTTTAGCGATAGACTCTTCGTTCCAGCCTTTGAACTCTTCAGCGCGCTTCACAGCGTTTTCACCCGCGACGCGACCAAAGACAACAAACTCTGCCAGAGAGTTAGAACCCAGACGGTTAGCTCCGTGAAGACCGACAGAGGCACATTCACCCACCGCGAATAAGCCTTTAATTTGTGTTTCACAATCGCCATTGGTTTCAATACCACCCATGGTGTAGTGAACCGTTGGGCGAATTGGGATTGGCTCTTTGGCAGGGTCGACATTTACGTACGCTTTAGACAGCTCACAAATGAACGGCAGACGCTCTTGCAGATATTCTTCACCTAAGTGCCGTAAGTCTAGATGCACGACATCACCCAGTGGGTGCTTGATGGTGTTGCCTTTTTGTTGTTCATGCCAGAACGCTTGAGAAACTTTGTCACGAGGACCGAGTTCCATGTACTTATTCTTCGGTTCACCGACAGGGGTTTCTGGCCCCATGCCGTAGTCTTGCAGGTAACGGTAGCCATTTTTATTGACGATGATACCGCCTTCACCACGACAACCCTCGGTCATCAAGATACCAGTTCCAGGCAGGCCAGTTGGATGGTATTGAACGAATTCCATGTCACGCAGTGGAACGCCATGACGATAAGCCATTGCCATACCATCACCTGTAACAATACCGCCATTGGTATTACAGTGGTAAACACGACCAGCGCCACCGGTTGCCAATACGACTGATTTTGCTCGGATGGTGACGAGTTCGCCTTCAGCCATATGAATAGCGATAAGGCCTTGGATTTCACCGTCTTCAACAAGCAGGTCAACCACAAAGTACTCGTCAAAGCGGTTGATTTGACTGTACTTCATTGAGGTTTGGAATAGGGTGTGCAGCATGTGGAAGCCGGTTTTATCGGCCGCAAACCATGTACGCTCAACCTTCATACCACCGAATCGACGAACGTTGACTTCGCCATTCTCTTTACGACTCCACGGGCAACCCCATTGCTCCATTTGGATCATTTCACGGGTTGCGTTTTTTACGAAATATTCAACAACGTCCTGTTCACATAACCAATCACCACCGCCAACGGTATCGTTGAAGTGATTGTCTAAGCTATCTTCATCCTTGATAACAGCAGCCGATCCACCCTCTGCTGCTACCGTATGGGAGCGCATAGGATAAACTTTGGAAATAAGTGCGACTTCTAAGTCAGGGTTTGCTTCTGCCGCTGCAATAGCAGTACGAAGACCAGCGCCGCCAGCGCCAATGACCGCGATATCTGTGGTGATAGTTTGCACAGTTATCCTCCAGTGTGTGGTTGTTATTATTGAATGCTAGGTGCGTTGTAAAGTGCCCCTAGAGTCTTATTTGTACTGAGAGCGTTGAAGTGACAAAACACATTCTGTGTCTTTATTTTCCTGAGCGCTCTAGTGCTAATCGTTGTTAGCCAAACCAGTTTAGAAGAGCAAAATCAGGAATAAATTGATTCAGTCAGGCTTTTTGTTCGGAAATGCAAACGTGAGCATACTTATTCCATATTGTGTGACCAGTATCAATTTTTGCGCTCTTCTTAGGGAGCGATATTGATTCGTTCTATTGTGTTCTTACATGGATTTTTCATTCTAGGAACGCCCGTTTAGCGCTAGACTATGGCTTCTCTAATCGCGCAGAAAGAAGACTCCTATGACCGAACCATTGTGGCAACCGAGCGCCAGCATCCATCAACTCAAGCAGCGAGCGGCTACTTTGGCCTCTATCCGCGAATTTTTCGCTCAAAAAAGTGTCATGGAGGTTGATACGCCTGCAATGAGTCACGCCACCGTCACTGATATCCACTTGCATACTTTTCAAACGACCTTTGTCGGGCCTGACTATGCGAAGGGGCGCAAGCTTTACTTTATGACCAGCCCAGAATTTCACATGAAACGCTTATTGGCTGCAGGCAGTGGTTGTATCTATCAGATAGGGAAATCATTTCGTAATGAAGAAAATGGCCGTTATCACAACCCTGAATTCACGATGTTGGAGTGGTATCGAGTCGGCTTTGATCATCATGATTTGATGGATGAGATGGACGAACTGTTGAAGTTGGTATTGGGTTGTCAAAGTGCCAAACGTATGACCTATCAGCAGGCGTTTGTTGATGTTTTAGGTGTGTGCCCGCTAGAAGACTCTATGGATAAACTGAAGCACGCTGCAAGTCTTCTTGGGTTGAGTGATATTGCGGAGAAGGAGCAGGACAGGGATACATTATTACAGCTGTTATTCTGTATTGGTGTTGAAGGAAAGATAGGTCAAGACGCCCCCGTGTTTGTTTACGATTTTCCAGCTTCACAAGCTGCGCTGGCGAAAATAAACGCCCATGACCCACGTGTTGCCGATAGATTTGAGGTGTATTACAAAGGAATTGAGCTTGCAAATGGTTTTCATGAACTTGATAATTTTGAAGAGCAGCAACGTAGATTTGAGCAAGACAATAGAAAGCGAGTGGAGATGGGACTTAAAGAGCAGCCGATTGATTACCACTTTTTGTCTGCTTTAAAGGCAGGGCTTCCTCAGTGCTCAGGAGTTGCCTTAGGTATCGATCGTTTGATTATGCTAGCGTTAAACTGCAACCATATAGACGACGTCACAGCCTTTTCCTTTCCAAGAGCTTAATGATGGAACCATCAAACTGACGTGGTGGGGCGTTCCCAAACGATGTCACGCAGGTTCTTTCGGTATATCAGTGTGTGACTCGACTTGGCGTCCGCATGGAACGTTGTAATTAGGCGGTGTCGGTTTGGGACTTTTGATTCACAGAAATGACTAATGGGTGCAATATGCTTAGGGTGAAAGCAGCTCTGCTTAAAGTCTTATCATTTTAAGCTGTATGATATTAATACTAATAGCGTTCCAACTTCACGTCTGGTGGCAATTGAGTCCCTTACTCACTAGCCTCTTTAGCGCTTACTCGCTATACTCCTGACTGAATTTTAAGCCCAAAACAGTAAGAGCGCAGGATATGCAAGAATATATCGATTTTTTCCAACAAAATATGATCCTATCTTTAGTATGGGTCGGTCTTTTCATCGCTTTGATTATGAGCTTTGTAAAAGCGGCAACCGCGGCTTATAAAGAGGTCACCGCGAGTGAAGTAACGCTGCTAATGAATCGTGAAGAAGGCGTTGTCGTCGATATTCGTTCTAAAGATGAATTCAAAAAGGGTCACATTACAGACGCAGTTCACATTTTACCTTCAGATATCAAAGAGGGTAACTTGAGCAACCTTGAAAAGCACAAATCTAACCCAATCATTGTGGTATGTAAGACAGGTCAAACGGCAGCAGAGAGCGCTAACCTACTTGCTAAAGCAGGCTTTGAAAACGTGAACCTATTGAAAAATGGTCTATCAGGTTGGAGCGAAGCGAACCTTCCTTTGGTGCGTGGCAAGAAATAAGACACGCCGAGGAATACGCCCAATCTCATTAGTATCAAGCCTCGCGAGGTGAAGTGTTGCCTAAAATGGCAGCACTTATCATAAAGAGATGTGATAGTTTCCACGAAACAGCGGATTTAATTACGCAATGTAACCTCTCTCGGTTAGTCTCAATGACAGAATTTAATACCCGAATTTAAGGATTTTCAACATGGCTGAAGTAGCACCACAAGAACAAGCTCAAGATTTCTCTATCCAACGTATCTTCCTAAAAGATATCTCTTTCGAAGCGCCTAACTCTCCAGTTATGTTCCAGAAAGAGTGGCAACCAGATGTAAAACTTGACCTAGATACTCAAAGCCGCGAGCTTGGCGAAGGTACTTACGAAGTTGTTCTGCGTTTAACTGTGACTGTTAAGAACGCAGACGAAACGGCTTTCCTATGTGAAGTTCAACAAGGTGGTATCTTTACTGCTGGTAACATGGAAGCGGGTCAATTGGCACATTGCCTAGGTGCATTCTGCCCGAACATCTTGTTCCCATACGCACGTGAAACGATTTCTAGCCTAGTGGTTAAAGGTACGTTCCCTCAATTAAACCTTGCTCCAGTGAACTTTGATGCATTGTTTATGAACTACCTACAGCAACAAGCTGGTCAAGCTGAAGCATCAGAAGAAGCGAAGTAAGACCAACGCGAGAATGAGTGGAAGCTGAGCAAGGCTCTCTCCCACTCATGACAGCCAGAAAAATGCACAAAGCATCTAAAACGAATGATGCGATGTGCATTTTTTGTTTAGAATGGCGATAAACCTATCTTCAAATTTAGTGTGAGCAGGCAAGCGAATGACAGACTCAAATGTGAATAATGCCTATGGCAAAGAGATATCGATGACCGTTATCGGTGCGGGATCTTACGGGACATCCTTAGCTATTTCTTTAGCTCGAAATGGTGCCAACGTTGTGATTTGGGGTCATGAACCAGCGCACATGGCAAAGTTGGAGGCCGACCGAGCAAACCATGAGTTTTTGCCTGGCATTGAGTTTCCAGAAAGCTTAATTGTTGAGTCTGATCTAGAAAAGGCAGTTCAAGCTAGCCGCGATTTACTTGTCGTCGTTCCAAGCCATGTATTTGGCGTTGTGCTTCGTAGTCTTAAACCTCACCTAAGAACGGATACTCGACTCTGCTGGGCGACCAAAGGGTTAGAGCCAGAAACTGGGCGATTGCTTAAAGACGTTGCCCATGATGTGATTGGTGAAGGGTACTCGTTAGCGGTATTGTCAGGTCCTACTTTTGCCAAAGAGCTAGCCATGGGAATGCCAACCGCTATTTCAGTGGCTTCTCCTGATGCGGAATTTGTGTCTGACCTTCAAGAAAAGATTCATTGCAGTAAGACGTTTCGAGTGTACGCAAATAGTGATTTTATTGGCATGCAGCTTGGTGGCGCGGTGAAGAATGTCATTGCGATAGGAGCCGGTATGTCGGATGGCATTGGTTTTGGTGCAAATGCACGTACAGCACTCATTACTCGCGGTCTGGCTGAAATGACACGTTTGGGCGCAGCATTGGGGGCACAACCCGAAACCTTCATGGGTATGGCAGGGCTGGGTGATTTAGTTTTAACCTGTACTGACAACCAGTCGCGTAACCGACGCTTTGGTTTGGCGCTGGGAGGCGGTAAAGGAGTAGAGCTAGCTCAAGATGAAATTGGTCAGGTTGTCGAAGGCTACCGCAACACGAAAGAGGTTTGGATGTTGGCACAGCGCATGGGTGTTGAGATGCCAATTGTTGACCAAATCTATCAAGTATTGTATCAAGGAAAAGACACACGTTTAGCCGCACAAGATTTATTGGCACGTGATAAGAAATCAGAAGGGAAGTAAAGGCGATTTTTCATTGTATAAGCTTCAAGTTTAACGATGACGTTTAGGATTTAAGATCGCTTTAGTCAAAGGGAAAGATTAATGAAAAACTGCGAAAAACAAAAAGTATGGCAAGCCATCAAGAAAGAGGCTCGAGAGCAATCAGAGCAAGAGCCGATGCTTGCCAGTTTTTACCATGCCACTATCATTAATCATGATAGCTTAGCCGCAGCGCTGAGCTACATTCTCGCGAACAAACTAAAGACGCCTTCAATGCCTGCAATGGCTGTGCGAGAGGTTGTCGAGCAAGCCTTTGAAGCCGACCCAGAGATAAGCCGAGCAGCCGCTTGCGATATCTGCGCAACGGTGACTCGCGACCCTGCCGTCGCCATGTACTCACTCCCTTTGCTGTATCTTAAAGGCTATCACGCGCTTCAAGGCTATCGCGTTGCCAACTGGCTTTGGAAGCAAGGGCGCATCGCTTTAGCGACTTATTTGCAAAACCAAATTTCAGTGGCTTGCCAGGTCGATATTCATCCAGCAGCCAAGGTTGGCAGTGGAATCATGCTCGATCACGCCACGGGCATTGTGATTGGTGAAACGGCGATCGTTGAGAATGATGTTTCTATTTTGCAAGACGTCACTTTAGGTGGTACTGGTAAAGATTGCGGCGATCGTCACCCTAAAATTCGAGAAGGTGTGATGATTGGAGCAGGGGCGAAAATACTGGGTAATATTGAAGTGGGTGAAGGGGCGAAAATTGGTTCTGGTTCCGTCGTACTGCAAGGCGTTCCTGCCCATACAACAGTTGCGGGAATTCCTGCAAAAATTGTGGGTCGACCGAAGACAGATAAGCCCTCATTGGACATGGATCAACAGTTCAATGGCAAATCACAAAGCTTTATTGGTGGGGATGGTATCTAATCGTGGGTTTACCGATTCATGTCGTTGAATTCAATAGAACTTGAGTTTCTTTAAAGCTTAAGGCAGATGCGGAAATACTAGGACAATGTTTTTCATTAAGAAGAACATTGTCCTTTTTTGTTGGTGGTCGTTAGCCAATGATGTCTAGTTCTACCAGAACTTCCTCAGCCCATGCTAACCATGCTTGGCGTAAAAGTAGGTTGCGACGCAGTGTTAAGCGCTCCAACCTTTGTTGCTTATCTAATGTTGTTGGTGTCGCGTAATAAGCGGCTTCAATTTCTTGGTAGTGAGCGACAAGCTTATGAGACTCAGCAACCAACTCTTTAAGTTGAGTGTGGTAAGGGCTTGAGTCTTGAACGGCACAAGCCATTAATTTAGCTGAGAACTCGTCTCTAACTGTTGGGTGCGCGGTAGGTTGATCGAACCACTCTCCAAGCGCGCCGCGGCCTGCATCAGTAATGGAATAAACCTTGCGATCAGGCTTTCCTTCTTGAGGCTCAAGAACACAAGTCACTAGCTCGTTTTGAGCCATTTTATTGAGTTCACGATACACTTGCTGATGGCTAGCTTTCCAGAAATAGCCGATGCTAGCGGAAAACTCTTTAGTGATATCGTATCCGGTTGCGTTACGTGTACTAAGTACAGTGAGTATTACGTGTGGTAATGACATGTCTTAAATCCAAATAGGTCAATAAACTGCAAAATAACGATGCTTAAACATTGGTTGTGCTTCGCGGCACTTATTATTTCTATGTTTAAACACACCAACTTTATCGTGTTGGTTATGTCACCTTTTTAAAGCCGTTTATCATCTAGTCAGACTGATGCTGTTGGAGTCTGCGATTAAATAATTATATGTGTGCCATCGCAGTGGGGCAGTAGTATATCTAAATATAAGCATAAAGTGGAATAGAAGGGCGCAATCCAGCCAAAAACTGACAAATAACTCAATAGCAGCTTTCGGTTGGAGTTTTATTCTAATTTATTACGATTCACCTCGTTTAATGTTGGGTAAATACAGTGCTTAGTTGATGTTACAGACAAAAAAGGCAGTGCATAACATGCACTGCCTTCAATTCATATATCAAGTATTGTGAATTACCCGGTATTTCGCATACCTGCCGCAATACCCGCAATCGTCACCATAAGTGCTTCTTCTAGCTCAACTGGCGGCGTGTCTGTTTGTCGAGTACGGTGCAGCAACTCTGCTTGCAACATATTCAATGGCTCAACATAGATACTGCGTAAACGGATTGATTCAAGCCCCCAAGGGTCGCTTTGCATCAGGTTCTCGTTGTTCTCTACATTAAGTACGGCTTTGATGTCTTTCTGTAGCTGATCACGCAGACGATCACCAAGTGGTAATAGAGCAGGATCCGCTAGGCGTTGGTCATAGTAGCGAGAGATTTCAATATCACATTTAGAGTAAACCATCTCAAGCATACCAAGGCGCGTTGAGAAGAATGGCCATTCACGACACATCGTCTCTAATAACTCTTGATGACCCTTGTCGATAGAATACTGAATCGCTTCACCGGCACCAAGCCAAGCTGGAAGAACTAGGCGGTTTTGGCTCCATGAGAAGATCCATGGGATTGCACGTAAACTCTCGACGCCGCCATTTGGATTACGCTTCGATGGGCGTGATCCAAGAGGCAGTTTGCCAAGTTCTAACTCAGGGGTTGCTTGACGGAAATAAGGAACAAAGTCCGCTTCGCCCTGCACCACATTGCGGTAAGACTCACAGGAAACCTCAGAAAGCACTTCCATAAGGTCACGCCACTCTTGCTTAGGCTCTGGTGGCGGCAATAAGTTTGCTTCTAGAATCGCACTTGCGTACATGTTGAAACTATTGACCGCAACGTCTGGCAAACCAAGCTTAAAGCGAATCATCTCACCCTGCTCTGTTACACGCAGACCGCCTTTTAAGCTTTTCGGTGGCTGAGAAAGAAGGGCAGCATGAGCAGGTGCGCCGCCACGGCCAACTGTACCGCCACGACCGTGGAATAGAGTAAGCTCGATGCCTTCTTCGTCACACGCTTTAACGAGAGCGTCCATTGCGCTGTATTGCGCCCAACCTGCTGCCATCACACCGGCATCTTTGGCCGAGTCAGAGTAGCCAATCATAACCATCTGGTGGTTTTGGATGAAGCCTCGGTAGAGGTCGATGTCCATAAGCTGTTTAATCACAGACTCTGCGTTGTTCAAGTCATCAAGTGTTTCAAACAGTGGACACACGTCCATGCGATAAGGACAACCTGATTCTTGTAGCAGTAGGTGAACGGCTAATACATCTGATGCGGTGCGAGCCATCGAGATAACATACGCACCAAAGGCTTCACGAGGTTGCGAGGCGACAATCTTACACGTATCCAGCACTTCTTTTACGGGTGCAGATGGCTCCCAGTCGCGAGGTAAAAGCGGGCGCTTAGAGCTGAGTTCATTGGTTAGGAATGCAATTTTATCTTGCTCGCTCCATTGATCGTAATCACCAATGCCCAAGTAGCGAGTCAATTCAGAAAGCACGTCTGAGTGACGCGTACTCTCTTGGCGAATGTCTAGGCGAACTAAGTGAACACCGAAGGCTTTAATTCGACGCAGGGTATCCAGTAATGAACCATCTGCGATGACGCCCATGCCACATTCGTGCAGTGATTGGTAACAGGCGTACAGGGGTTCCCATAGCTGCTCAATGTTTTGCAAAGGAGCCTTAACTGCGAGCTTTTGACCATTCACTTTCGCATCTAAAATCTCAAGTGTTTCAGTCAGCAATGAACGCAGGCCTTTTAGTACAGCACGGTAAGGTTCATGTTGGTCATCACCAGCGAGTTCACGGATAGCATCATTACATTTGGTCATCGATAGCTCGCTCACGAGCTCATTAATGTCACCTAAGTAAAGATCTGCCGCTTTCCAGCGAGACAGTAACATCACTTCACGGGTAATGGTGTGCGTGACAAACGGGTTTCCGTCTCTATCGCCACCCATCCATGAAGAGAAATGAACAGGGCGGGCATCAATTGGTAGCCCTTCGCCTAGGTAGTTGGTCAGGCGTTCATCCAGTTCACGTAAGAATTCAGGGACACCTTCCCAAAGTGAATTCTCGACAACAGCAAAGCCCCATTTCGCCTCATCAAGTGGCGTTGGGCGTTGCTTACGAATTACGTCCGAATGCCAGCCTTGAGCAATGAGTTGCTCTAATCGACGTTCTGTCTTTTGACGTTCTTTATAAGAGAGGTCGGTTAACTCAAGCTTCGACAGGCACTCATTGGTTTTGACTAGCTTATTGATCATCGTACGACGAGTGATCTCAGTTGGGTGCGCGGTCAATACCAATTCAATATTGAGGTCGCGTACTGCTTGAGCAGTATCCAGTTTGCTGATGTCGTTTTGGCTAAGCTTTGAGAATAGACTATTGATTACGTCAGGCTCGCATACGTGCTCTTCACAATGACGTGAAATCGTATGGTACTGCTCTGCCATATTGGTCAGGTTTAGAAATTGGTTAAATGCGCGTGCAACGGGGGTAAGCTGCTCATTAGGTAAGCTTTTAATCTCTTCAATCAGGGTATCGCGATCGGCCTGATTGCCTGCACTTGCTGATTTAGAAAGCTTACGAATCGTCTCAACTTTCTCTAAGATAACGTCACCATGAGCATCCTTGATGGTGTTGCCAAGCAAGCGGCCAAGCATGCTTACGTTACTTTTGAGTGCAGCGTATTTTTCGTTCATTTGTCATCCTGCCTTGTAAAAAAATTACATCCACTGTTCCTTCTTAGGTAGATAATCTAGCTAAAAAAGCTAGTAAGAGTCAAACATTGCAGTATAAGTTTGCATTTATTGTGCAAGTGAATGTAAACGAGATTACCTGCCTAACAGTCAATGAATTACTGAAACTTTATTACAAAAGTGTGCAGGGAATGCGTGCTAGTTGGTTGATAACTAGCACGCTTTTCGCCTTTTGGTGGAGGATTTGGATCGTTCGAAATAAAAAGTGCGCTTAGAAGCAGTACTTGTACATCGATTTTGACAGAATATTGATGGTTGGATCGATAAATTCAAACGCTAAGAACTCATCAGGTTGGTGCGCTTGGTCTATTGAACCTGGGCCTAGAACCAATGTTGGGCAAAGCTGCTGCAAAAATGGCGCTTCAGTACAGTAGTTAACCGTCTCGGATGGCGTTTCACAGATCGATTCAACGCCAGCAATAAACGGGTGATCGTGTTGGCATTCATAACCAGGAATGGGTTCATGAAGCGGTGTTATTTCTACCCGCCCTGGCCATTTTGCTTCGACTTCTTTAAGAGACGCTCTGAGCATGTTGTCCAGCCCATCAAGGCTGATACCCGGTAGAGGTCGTACGTCATAATGAAGCTCGCAGCAGCCACAAATGCGATTGGCACTGTCGCCGCCATGAATATGACCGAGGTTAAGCGTTGGGCTAGGTATCGCAAAACCGGGGTGATGGTATTCCTTGATGAGTTTGTCACGCATCTTCATAAGGGCATAAAGAACCTCATGCATGATTTCAATGGCGTTAACACCCAGTGCTGGATCCGAGGAGTGCCCCGATTTTCCGGTGATACGAACCGCGTTTGCAACGTGCCCTTTATGACCTCGAACAGGCACTAGGCTGGTTGGCTCACCAATGATGCAGTAATCGGGCTTGAACGGTGCGTTCTCGGTAAAGTGACGAGCGCCGAGCATGGTTGTTTCTTCGTCGCACGTCGCTAGTATATAGAGAGGTTTGGTTTGCTTGGACCAGTCGACCTTTTTGACCGCTTCAATAATGAAAGCAAAGAACCCTTTCATATCGGCTGTACCCAACCCATAAAAACGGTCATTGGCTTCGGTCAGTGCGTGGGGTTCAAAGTTCCAGCGTCCCTCGTCGAAAGGGACAGTATCGCTGTGGCCTGCGAGCAGTAATCCACCTTCTCCTGATCCCTTCTTCGCAATCAGATTGTGTTTACCAGGTTCAACTTCGGTCACCGTGACTTCAAAGCCAATGTCTTTTAACCAAGTGGCGAGTTTTTCAATCACCTGGCTATTACCTTCATCCCAGCTTGGATCGCTTGAGCTTATAGAAGAGGTTGAAATTAGGCCTTTATAGACCTCAATAAAACTAGGTAATTGCATATTATCTTCACTTCTACTGTTGACAGAGATACGTTAAGAGGGTAAAACACATATTAAATCATAATTAATGAATAAAAAATCAAATTAAGCGGTTTTTTTAAAATTAATAGTCAAAATTATACGTTTGAAGTGTCGTTGCAACCGAGTAAACCAATGGATACGCACTTTAAACCGAAATAGTCACTAACCTAGAACTTGGAAGTTGTTGATGTCACACGCTGAAATACTAAAAACCACCATTATTGGCGCAAGCGGTTATACCGGAGCAGAATTGGCCGTTATGGTTGAAAAGCATCCGCACCTTACGCTATCAGGTTTGTACGTTTCCGCCAACAGTGTTGATGCAGGCAAAAATATCGCTCAGTTACACGGCAAGCTTGCAGGTGTAATTGACATGCCTGTTCAGCCTTTAGTCGATGTGCAAAAAGCAGCGTCTGAGTGTGATGTGGTGTTCTTGGCAACCGCTCATGAAGTCAGTCACGATTTAGCGCCAGTATTTTTAGAAAACAATTGTCAGGTATTCGACCTTTCAGGTGCATTTCGAGTCAAAGGCGAAGGCTTCTACCAAGAGTTTTATGGTTTTGAACATCAACATGCCGGTTGGTTAGACAATGCTGCTTACGGTCTAGCGGAATGGAATGAAGAGGCGATTAAAGAAGCCAAGCTGGTTGCGGTTGCTGGGTGTTACCCAACAGCGTCTCAATTAGCAATTAAACCACTTGTTGAAGCGGGTTTGCTCGATCTAAACCAATGGCCTGTCATTAATGCTACTAGCGGTGTAACCGGTGCTGGGCGTAAATCGACCATGGTAAACAGTTTTTGCGAAGTGAGTCTTCAGCCATACGGCGTTTTTGCACATCGTCACCAACCAGAGATTGCGAGTCATTTAGGCTGTGATGTTATTTTTACACCGCATCTAGGTAACTTTAAGCGTGGCATCCTAGCTACAACAACGATGAAGCTTGCTTCAGGTGTGACGTTAGAGCAAGTCAATCAAGCGTTTGCGTCCGCTTATGAAGGCAAGCCCGCCGTTCGTTTACTTGACGACCAAATGCCAAGAATTCAGAACGTAGAGTTCACTCCGTTTTGTGATTTAGGTTGGAAGGTACAAGGTCAGCACATCATCGTCGTCTCAGCGATTGATAACCTGCTTAAAGGCGCATCCAGCCAAGCGATGCAATGCTTGAACATTCATTACGGATATAAACAGCTCACTGCTTTGCTGTAAAAAGCCAATTAACATAGATAATTAGCCATTTAGACAGGCGTAGTAAGGAAGTACTATGACAAAAACCAACACCATGCCATTAGTGATTAAGTTAGGTGGCGCTGCGCTCTCTTGCAGCGAAACATTAAGCCAACTATTTGCCGCGATTGAGGCGTATCAGCAACAGGCGCAGCGACAAATCGTCATCGTGCATGGTGGTGGCTATTTGGTTGATGATTTGATGAAAAAGCTGAACTTAGAAACGGTAAAGAAAAATGGTTTACGTGTAACGCCGTATGATCAGATTCCTCTAATGGCCGGTGCACTTGCTGGAACCGCAAACAAACTACTGCAAGGGCAAGCAATCAAAGATGGCTTAAATGCGGTTGGTTTAAGCCTAGCGGATGGTGGCTTATGTCATGTTGAAGAGTTAGACCCTGAACTTGGTGCAGTAGGTAAAGCAAGCCCTGGTGATTCTACGGTACTTCAAGCCATCCTAAACACAGGCGCATTGCCAATCATCAGTTCTATTGGCCTAACCGAGTCAGGTCAACTGATGAATGTGAATGCCGATCAAGCGGCGGTTGCGGTTGCGGGTGCTCTCGATGCAGAACTTGTGCTGTTGTCTGATGTGAGCGGTGTTCTCGATGGAAAAGGGCACTTGATTGAGAGTCTTGATGAGCAACAAGCATCGGCCTTAATTCAAGGGAAAGTCATTACCGATGGCATGATCGTTAAGGTCGAAGCAGCGCTAGAAGCCGCCAATGACTTAGGCAGAGCCATTCAAGTTGCCACATGGCGTTACCCGGAAAAACTTACCCAATTATTTGCCGGTAAAAACATCGGAACACAGTTTTTACCTAAGTAAGAATGAAAACGAATCGCTATTTTAAATAGCAAGAATAATGGCTTACGCCACGGCGTGAGACGAGAGTGACTAATTATAAATGGAAACCTTAGCACTGACCGCCAAGCGCAGAGCAAGGAATTTGGAGAAAGAAAATGAGCAAAGTTAACGTAAAGAAAGTTGTAGTAGCCTACTCTGGCGGTCTAGACACATCAGTCATCATCCCATGGTTGAAAGAGAACTATGACTGTGAAGTGGTTGCGTTTGTCGCGGATGTTGGTCAAGGCGACGAAGAATTAATTGGTATTGAAGAGAAAGCAAAAGCGTCAGGTGCATCTGAGTGTTACATCGCTGACCTGAAAGAAGAAATGGTGGCAGATTACATCTACCCAACGCTAAAAACAGGCGCTTACTACGAAGGCAAATACCTACTTGGTACGTCTATGGCTCGTCCAATCATCGCGAAAGCGCAGGTTGAAGTCGCACGTAAAGTCGGTGCAGACGCACTGTGTCACGGCTGTACAGGTAAAGGTAACGACCAAGTTCGTTTTGAAGGCGCATTTGCTGCACTAGCACCAGACCTTCACGTGATTGCGCCTTGGCGTGAGTGGGATCTCGTGAGCCGTGAAGAGTGTCTCGATTACTTAGCTGAGCGTAACATTCCTTGTACTGCTTCTCTGACTAAGATCTACTCGCGTGATGCAAACGCATGGCATATCTCTACAGAAGGTGGCGTTTTAGAAGATACATGGAATGCGCCAAACGATGATTGCTGGGCTTGGACGGTCGATCCAGAGCAAGCGCCAAACGAATCTGAAACCGTGACGCTTAAAGTTGAAAAAGGCGAAGTGGTTGCGGTTGATGGCGAAACAATGACGCCATACAACGCACTGGTTTATCTAAATGAGAAGGGTGCTAAGCACGGTGTTGGTCGTATCGATATCGTAGAAAACCGTCTTGTTGGTATGAAGTCACGTGGTTGTTACGAAACTCCGGGTGGCACAATCATGATGGAAGCACTGCGTGCAGTAGAGCAGCTGGTTCTTGATAAAGCGGCATTCGAATTCCGTGAAGAGCTAGGTGTTAAGGCTTCTCACCTTGTATACGACGGTCGTTGGTTCACTCCGCTATGTAAGTCAATCCTTGCCGCGACAGAAGAACTAGCACAAGACGTGAATGGTGAAGTGGTTATCAAGCTTTACAAAGGTCACGCAACGGTCACTCAGAAGCGTTCTGACAACAGCCTGTACTCAGAAGAGTTTGCTACCTTTGGTGAAGATGAAGTGTACGACCAAAGCCACGCGGAAGGCTTCATCCGTCTTTACTCGCTATCAAGCCGCATCCGTGCGCTAAACGAAGCGAAGAAAGCAAAGTAACACTATTCAAATTGGCCTCGCTTTAGAAGCCTGATTAAGAGAACCCACTTATTGATTAAGTGGGTTTTTTATTGTTTGTCGATCAATAAAGTCTTAAAGCGTCACTCTCGTTTGCCTAATATCTCAAGGTATTCGCATTAACATTTATTTAAAGTGAATAATTATGTGAAATAAATGCATTTTTAGCTTGTTTTTATATAGAATTACTGTAAGTTTGAATCATACAAAAAAAGAAGCTGAATTTAATCAGAGAACATCGTTGCACGAGCAGTAGATACTGAGCATTTAGGAGAGACACAATGGCATTATGGGGCGGTAGATTTACCCAAGCAGCAGACACTAGGTTCAAAGACTTTAACGATTCACTTCGCTTTGATTACCGATTGGCTGAGCAAGACATTGTTGGCTCTATTGCATGGTCAAAAGCGCTGCAGTCTGTCGATGTTCTAAGCGAAGAAGAGCAGCAAAAGCTTGAACTTGCGCTTAACGAGTTAAAACTTGAGGTGATGGAAGATCCAAACCAAATCTTACGCTCTGATGCGGAAGATATTCACTCTTGGGTTGAACAGCAACTGATTGGCAAAGTAGGCGACTTGGGTAAGAAGCTTCACACCGGACGTTCTCGAAATGATCAGGTAGCGACGGATCTTAAGCTTTGGTGTCGTCAGCAGGGCCAACAACTGCTTATTGGCCTTGATCGATTACAAGCAAAAATGGTCGAAGTCGCTAAAGAACATCAAGGGACCGTGCTGCCTGGTTATACTCACCTGCAGCGTGCTCAACCCGTGACATTTGCTCACTGGTGTTTGGCTTACGTTGAAATGCTTGAGCGTGATTATTCTCGTCTTAATGATGCAATTAAACGTCTTGATACGTGTCCACTTGGCTCGGGTGCACTTGCGGGTACGGCTTACCCAATGGACCGTGAAGAGCTGGCACACAATCTAGGTTTTCGCCGTGCAACGCGTAACTCATTAGATTCAGTGTCAGACAGAGACCACGTGATGGAGCTGATGTCGATTGCTTCTATCTCTATGCTTCACCTCTCTCGTCTTGCCGAAGATATGATTTTTTACAACTCGGGTGAATCTAACTTCATCGAGTTGGCTGATACCGTGACATCAGGATCTTCTCTTATGCCACAGAAGAAAAATCCAGATGCGCTAGAGCTTATCCGTGGTAAAACCGGTCGTGTTTATGGCTCACTAGCCTCTATGATGATGACGGTTAAGGCACTGCCACTGGCTTACAACAAAGACATGCAAGAGGACAAGGAAGGGCTGTTTGACGCGCTTGATACTTGGAATGATTGTATGGAAATGGCCGCGCTTTGTTTTGAAGGCATCAAAGTCAATGGCGAACGCACACTAGAAGCGGCGAAGCAAGGTTATGCAAACTCAACCGAGCTAGCGGATTACCTAGTAGCGAAAGATATTCCATTCCGTGAGGCTCACCATATTGTTGGAGTCGCGGTTGTTGGTGCGATTGCCAAAGGGTGTGCACTGGAAGAATTGTCCATTGCGGAGCTGAAAGAGTTCTCGGATGTGATTGAAGAAGATGTGTATGACATTCTGACGATAGATTCCTGTCTCGAGAAGCGCAGTGCTTTAGGTGGTGTATCGCCGAAGCAAGTAGCTTACGCCGTGGATCAAGCGAATCAACGCCTAGCACAGCGTGATACGTCCGCTGTGAAAGTAAGGCCTGCTCGTCTAACCGATATTGAAGCGCTAGAAGGCATGGTGACCTACTGGGCTAACATGGGTGAGAACTTACCGCGTTCTCGTAATGAACTGGTTCGTGATATTGGCTCATTCGCGGTTGCGGAACACCATGGTGAAGTGACAGGCTGTGCCTCACTCTATGTCTATGACTCAGGATTAGCCGAGATACGTTCTTTAGGTGTTGAAGCCGGTTGGCAGGGGCAGGGGCAAGGTACTGCGATTGTTCAACACCTTGTAGAGAAAGCGCGCGAAATGGCCATCAAGAAAGTGTTTGTATTAACGCGTTCGCCAGAGTTCTTTATGAAACACAGCTTTATCCCGACATCGAAGTCGCTGCTGCCAGAAAAAGTACTGAAAGACTGCGATCAATGCCCACGACAACACGCCTGCGATGAAGTGGCATTAGAAGTGAACTTAGTTGAACAGATCATTACTAAAGTAAACGTGGCTTAATCGAAGCGCCTCAGGTTGTGTAAATGATTGTATATACTGTTTAAAACAACGGGTTCGAAAAAAGATCAAAAAAGATCCTATAAAGAATGAACTTCTCAGAAAAGTGGCAGTCCTAATTAGTACCACTGCTTTTTCTTAGAAGAATCTAAGAAGGCCCCGCAACCGATATTGGCTGCGGGGCTTTTTTCTTTTTATACCGTAATCAAAATCTTAGTGTGAATGTTTGAGCTTCTGTTCAAAGGGCTGGTGGAAGTGAATGCATTGATTCGAAATGAATGCAGATTCAAAAATCCTTCATTTCATTGTTGCATTTCATGCTTATGGTTGGCGGGTAGCTAAAACTCTAGTGCTTGCCTGAAGTACTGGAGTTTTTTTTGTCTTGCTTAGGCGCATTGCTTGATATGCCATTTCTGTCCTTCTTCTCTTTGAGAGGGAGCACGATAAACTTCATCCATAAATGCAGAAAGAGTAGGCCATTGAACGCAAAACCAGCCATGATGAGTGCGATGGATTCAATGCTTGTTGGCTCATCACGACAGGTAAACCACCAGACCACGCCACACAATACTGAAAGCGCGGTGAGTTGATCCATACAGCGCTTACATCGACCGATCTTTTTCCAGAACCAACCAGAGTTTTCACAGGTTTTACATGTCATGAAGTTTGCTTATTGGGTAATATACACGCCTATAGAATATCGTAAACCGACAAGAAAGTGAGCAAAATGATTGAGCGCCAAGAAACCAAGCAACGCATGAGCCGTATTGTGAAGCACAACGGTACTATCTATCTCTGTGGTCAAGTGTGTGCCGATGCAACCAAAGACATCACCGAGCAAACACAGACGATGCTAGATAAAGTAGAAGCCCTACTCGAGCAGGCGGGTAGCGATAAAGAGCACATGCTGTCAGCAACGATTTACTTAAAAGACATGAAAGACTTTCAAGAAATGAACGCAGTATGGGATGCATGGGTTCCAGAAGGTCACGCCCCAGCGCGCGCATGTGTGACTGGCGACATGGCTCGTGAAGCGCTACTTGTTGAAATCTCTGTGATTGCCGCTGAGAAAAACAGCAGCTGTTGCTAAGTTTTGAGTAAGCGGTAAAGCTTTGATTCGCTTATTGCCAAAGCCAAAAGGAAAGCCACTGGCTTTCCTTTTTAGTATCTAGTCTCTATTAGCCAATCAAACGGCTACCTGTCTCAATGAGCTGAGATTAACAACCTGGGCCACAATCTAGACAGTGTTTCACCATCTCTGGACCAAGGTGCAGTTTCGCATTGAGGTCACGTAGCGCTGTTCGAACACCTTCTTCAATCACTGGGTGGTAGAACGGCATGTCTAGCATTTCAGAAACCGTCATCTTGTTCTGGTGTGCCCAAGCTAGCAGGTGAGCCAAGTGTTCTGCGTTTGGTCCCATCATCTCAGCACCAAGGAAGCGACCTGTACCTTGCTCACCGTATACGTGCAGAATCCCTTTGTTGCGCAGCATCACTCGTGAACGACCTTGGTTCTCGAAAGACACCTCACCCGTTGCGAAACAACCGCATGTACCTAAGCGTGTGGTGATCTCTTTGTAGGTTTCACCAATCATTGCAATTTGTGGGTCAGAGAATACCGCTGAGATTTTAGATCTGCGTAGGCCTGCACGAATCTCAGGGAAGCGACCTGCGTTGTCACCAGCAATGCGTGCTTGGTCTGCTGCTTCATGTAACAGAGGAAGTTGGTTGCTGGCATCACCCGCAATAAAGACTGAAGGTAGCGATGTTTGTAGCGTGTAGTGGTCTGCGATAGGCACACCACGTTCATCAAGCTCAAGAGAGGTGCTCTCTAGGCCAAGTTTATCTGTATTAGGGCGACGACCTGTTGCTGCCAGCACGTACTCAACGATGTTGGTTTCAAGCTCACCTTGCTTATTGATGAACTGGATTTCGACGCGATCTTCACCCGATTCAATAGTAATACGCTTCATGCTTTCGATCTTCACGTCGGCATCTAGATAGAACTCTTCATTGAAGGCTTTGTCTGCGTACGCCATGATCTCTGGGTCGGTGACTGGGCCTACTTGACCACCTAAACCGAACAATTTGGTTTTCACACCTAAGCGATGCAGTGACTGACCAAGCTCAAGGCCAATAACGCCAGGGCCAAATACAGCAACTGATTCTGGTAAATCATCCCAGCTGAACACGTCATCGTTAATGATTAGACGGTCACCGAGTTCATTCCAAACTGCAGGGTATGCAGGGCGAGAACCCGTTGCGATAACAATACGCTTAGCCGTCACAACAGTGTGGTCATCCACTTGAAGTGTGTTGTCGTCTAAGAATTTAGCGTAGCCCGAGATCTTGTCTTGCTCTGGGATTTCATCAACACCTTCTAAAACAAAACCAACAAAACGGTCACGTTCAAACTTCACTCGGTCCATCACTTCACGGCCGTTAATCACGATATCACCTTGTGGGTGAACGCCAAAAGCCGGAGCTTTCTCTATTTGGTGTACGCTTTCTGCCGCTGCAATAAGCAGTTTAGATGGCATACAACCAACACGAGCACAGGTTGTACCGTAAGGGCCGCCTTCAATCATCACAACACTGTCAGTGTGTGCTTTTGCAGCGCGGTAAGACCCTAGACCTGCTGTACCGCCCCCGATAACTGCGACATCTACATTGACTTGTTTCATAATAATCTTCTCGTAATAGCTAAATTTAGTGTGAACGAACCCCTCCAACTCTGGTGATATTTTTTTGAGAGTCAGGACAACGGGTCAGTTTTGTGATTCTGTTTTATTAGGTTTAGCTTGTGACTCTGCTTTTTGTTACTAACTATAGATTAGTTAAAACTGAGCGAGCCACAGGCTATATTCTTTTTCCAAAGCTCAGGTAGAGTGTTTGGAATAGCTAACCCACAAGAGGGTGGGTTAGCTTAGTTTGACTGCAAAGCTTTTATTAGCAATGAAGCGATTAACCTAGGAAAGTTTCTAGTTCTTCGCTACCACCGATGTGTTTGCCACCGATGAAGACTTGAGGAACGGTCGTGCGACCAGAGATAGCACGTAGGCTTACGGTTGTTGCATCTTTACCTAGAACGACTTCTTCGTAGTTTAGACCTTTGTCGATTAGGTTTTGTTTCGCTTTCATACAGAAAGGACAGCCTGGCTTAGTGAATACTGTGATTGACTCTTGCTCTTTGTGCTCAGGAGCAAGGTAGTTAAGCATAGTATCAGCATCAGAAACTTTGAACGGGTCGCCTGGTACGTCTTCTTCGATGAACATTTTCTCTACCACGCCGTTTTTAACCAGCATGCTGTAGCGCCATGAACGTTTGCCGAAGCCGATGTCGTTTTTCTCAACGAGCATGCCCATGCCGTCTGTGAAATCACCGTTGCCATCTGGGATGAACGTGATGTTTTCCGCTTCTTGGTCTGCTTTCCATGCGTTCATTACAAACGTGTCGTTTACAGAAACACAAAGGATGTCATCAACGCCGTTTTCTTTGAATACTGAATGCAGCTCGTTGTAACGAGGCAGGTGGCTTGAAGAACATGTTGGTGTAAACGCACCTGGCAGGCTAAATACGATAACGGTCTTGTTTTTGAATAGCTCTTCCGTCGTTACGTTAACCCATGCATCACCTTGACGAGTAGGGAAAGTAACTTGTGGTACGTTTTGACCTTCTTTTGATGTAAGCATAATCAGTTCCTATAAATTAAAGTGTTGTATTAGTTGGAAGTCTTATCAGCGTTTGTCTGTGCTCCGTTTTGTTGTAGCCATTATTGTTGATTTTCTTTGATAGGGATAATCGTTTGGTGCTATCGTTTCGATAGGCACTTTCTATTGAGGTCGATAGGCCTTAACGTTGATATTAAGTAGAGCACATATGAACATTCGTGATTTAGAATACTTGGTAGCACTAGCAGAGCACCAGCATTTTCGTAAAGCAGCAGAGTCGTGCTTTGTGAGTCAACCTACCCTTAGTGGGCAGATACGCAAGCTAGAGGATGAGATCGGCAGTGCATTGTTAGAACGCAATAGCCGCAAAGTTTTGTTCACTGAATCTGGCTTACAGCTGGTTGACCAGGCAAAAGTTATCCTAGGAGAAGTGAAACGCTTCAAAGATATGGCGAGTGGGCAGAGCGGAGAGATGGTTGGCCCAATGCAGATAGGCTTCATTCCAACCGTTGGGCCTTATATCTTGCCTAAGATTATTCCTCAGCTTAAAGCGAGCTTTCCTGAATTAGAGATGTTTCTTCATGAATCGCAAACTCATGACTTGGTGAGCAAGCTTCAAGACGGAAAGCTCGATTGCTTAGTATTGGCATCTGTTGCTGAAACGGCTCCTTTTAAAGAGATAGAATTATACGATGAACCTCTCGCCTTGGCGGTTCCTTGTGACCATGAATGGGCAGGCCTTGAATTTATTGATGTGGATGAGCTGAATGGGCGTACGGTCTTAATGCTCGGTGATGGGCACTGTCTGCGCGATCAAGCGCTCGGTTACTGTTTTGCTGCGGGTGCAAAGGAGGATGAGCGTTTTAAAGCCACCAGTTTGGAGACACTACGTAACATGGTTGCGGCTGGAGGAGGCATAACGCTATTGCCCGAGCTTTCCGTCCCTAAAGAATCGGAAAAAGACGGTGTATGTTATGTGAAGAGAATGGCCCCTCAGCCGTCGCGCAAAATTGTGTTGGCTTATCGTCCGGGCTCGCCATTGCGAGCGCGTTTTGAACAGCTAGGGGAAAAGATTAATGAAATTCTTCATGCAGAATCCAATGCTTCTTGAATCTGATTTAGAACGAAGACATAGAAATAAGGGATGAAGGAAGAGGAGCGATTCTAATTTGCTTCGACAAGGATACAAAAAGGGTTGGCACTGCCAACCCTTTATTATTTAAGAAAACCTAATCCGTCGTTTGAATTAAAACAGCTCTTCACCAGCGGAGTTAGAGTAAATGGTATCGCTGACCGACTCTTCTACGTACTCAGTTGGTTCCGTGCCTTCTAAGAAATATTCAAACATTGAGCTTGAATCAAACTTATTGGTCAACAAGCCTGAGTCTCGGTCAATTCTAACCCTGACGATATTGCTTGGGATTTGCTTAGATTGTGTAGGCACGCCTTCTAAGGCAACCTGCATGAAATCAACCCAGGCCGGTTGCGCTGTTTTAGCGCCCGCTTCACCACCCGTAATCTGGTCTTTACCGAGATTCTTGTTAGTGGTTGTTTTACCAAGCTTACGGTTGTGGTTATCAAAGCCGACCCATGAAATGGCCACCATACCCGGGCCATAGCCGTTGTACCACGCATCTTTTGAGTCGTTGGTTGTTCCTGTCTTTCCACCAATGTCACGGCGTTTTAGGGGCTGTGCTCGCCAGCCCGTTCCATTCCAACCGGTACCATCTCGCCAGTTACCACCGCCCCAAACGTTGCTGTACATCATTTCTCGCATCAAGAATGCCGTTTGTTCTGAGAGTACTTGCGGTGCATATTGCGTTTTTTCTTGAACATCTTGCTCCATAAACTCATTTTCATCGGGATTAACCGCAGCCATGGAGTCACAATCTTGGCGACAAATCTCTTTTGGGGTCGCTTGCCATTCTAGGTCACCAAATCGGCTTTCTACACGGCTGATGTAAAATGGGTCCACATAGTAGCCACCGTTTGCAAATACAGAATAACCTTGTGCCATTTTCACTGGGGTCAAACTGCCTGCGCCAAGTGCGATGGTTTCCGAGCGTGGCAGTTCGTCAATTTCAAACCCAAAACGAGTCAGGTAGTCTCGAGTCTCATCTAAACCAACAGCGCGAAGCACTCTCACTGCCATCACGTTTTTGGAGGTCGCTAAGCCGATACGCACGCGGGTTGGGCCAATGTAGGTCGGTGGTGAGTTACGTGGGCGCCACGCTGTACCTTGGCTTCTGTCCCATTGATTGATAGGTGCATCGTTAATGAGGGTTGCCAATGTCATGCCCTCATCCATGGCCGCGGCATAGATAAACGGCTTGATACTCGAGCCGACTTGGCGCACTGATTGCGTAGCTCGATTGAACTTGTTGTGAACAAAATTGAAGCCGCCAACTAACGAAATGACCGCGCCATTTTCAGGGTTCATAGCTACAAATGCGGTATTGGCTTCAGGTACCTGGCTAAGACGCCAAATCGAGTTTACGGAAGTGATAACCGTATCAGCATCTTCACTTGTATCAGCGTTCTCCGTTGCCGGAATATCTGTTAGTTCGGTCTCTGGCTGCTGAATCTCACGTACCCATACGAGCTCACCCAACGTCGCAATATCTCTGGCTTGCTGTGGTTCTTTACCTTGGCGGTCATCATTGATGAATGGTCGAGCCCATTTCATTTGATCCCAATCAATGGTCTGCTTATCACGCCCTTTTACTTCGACATCAATGGTCTTATCACTAACACCGATAACAATGGCTGGTCTTAACGAACCGTATATTGGCTGGGAGCGTAAGTAGCGGGTAATTTCATCTGTCGAAAGTGGTGCTTGACCTTTTTCCCAAGCCGATTGAGTCGGCTTGCGGTATCCGTGGCGTTCATCATAAGCGACCAAGTTTTCAATCGCTGCGATATTTGCGGCCTTCTGAAGCTTAGAGTCTACGGTTGTGTAGATGCTCATTCCCTGTGTATAGGCTGCTTCACCATACTGTTCAACCATCCAGGCTCGAGCGAGTTCGGCTACGTAAGGGGCTCTTAGCTCAATCTCTGCACTGTGGTAACGAGATTCAATCTCTTCAGCACGGGCTTCATCAAACTCAGCTTGAGTGATGTAGTTTTCATCCAGCATACGACGCAACACTACGTTACGACGGTGCGTCGCTCGCTCTAACGAGTAAATCGGGTTCATGGTTGAAGGGGCTTTTGGCATCCCGGCTAAGGTCGCGAGCTCACTCAGGGTTAATTCGTTAAGCTCATGACCAAAATAAGTTTGCGCCGCGGCGCCAAAACCATAGGAGCGATAGCCCAAGAAGATCTTGTTGACGTATAGCTGCAGGATTTCTTGCTTGCTCATTGATTGCTCTATGCGAATAGCAAGAAATATCTCTTTGATTTTACGCATGATCTTCTTCTCGTTTGTGAGGAAGAAGTTACGAGCAAGTTGCTGAGTAATCGTACTTGCACCTTGTTTGGCAGAGCCTGACATCGCCACGACAACGGCAGCACGTGCGATACCGATGGGATCAATACCGTAGTGGCTGTAGAAACGACTATCTTCTGTAGCAATCAGAGCTTCGATAAGGTGCTGTGGAATATCGTCATACTCGACCGGTGTACGACGTTTCTCACCAAATTGAGCGATCAGCTTACCGTCTTGGCTGTACACCTGCATCGGAGCCTCAAGCTCCACATGTCGCAATTCTTGAACGTCAGGCAGGTCTGGTTTTACGTAAAAGTAAAAGCCAATGATCGTACCGACCCCAAGAATCATGCAAAACAATGTGAATATAAATAGTCGCTTTATGAACTTCACCGAAGAATCCCTGATTAGTAGAGGTGGCAAAAGTGCAACCCCTTGTATTCTAAAATAAAAATAACTCGTATTTTAAATGACGGTGCTAAGGCTAGCAACGACATCTATTGGTCATAAATAGAGTCACTGGAGCAAAACACATGGGTAAATCGTTAATAACTGGTATAGATATTGGGCACTATAGTATTAAAGCCGTAGTTGTAAAGCCAGTGAGTGAAGGCTTTTCGCTCGTAAGTTTTAAAGAATTGCCCATTTCCGCAGGTGTATTCTCTGACAATCACACCGTTAATCATCAAGAAATTGTAAAGAAACTAAAAGAACTAAGAAAGACTCTGCCTTGGTTTAGTCGTCGAGTTGCCATCACCATTCCCGACAGTGCTGTGATCAGTAAGGTTCTTCAAGTTGAGAGGGATCTCGATGAACGTGAAACAGAGTTCGCGATCTATCAAGCCTTCTCACATCAATCTCCCTTTCCAATAGAAGAGTTGAGCCTCGATTATGTTCGTACAGACGTTGAGAGCAAAACGCCAACTGTTGCTTATCAAGTATATGCGACAAAGAAAGAAGTGGTAGAGAGCCGGTTGAATGCCGTTAAAAAAGCGGGGTTCGCTCCCATTGTTTGCGACGTCCATGCGCACAGTCTAGTCAGTACATGGCAGCTAGCGGCTCGAAAAACCAACCGTCACGATTGGCTCTTGGTTGACATTGGCTATTCCCAGACCTTGCTGTGTATGGATTTCATCAATCGAACTCCGTTCTGTAAAGAAATCGCCCTCGGGACAACGTTCATGGAGCACGAGCCCCAGTCGACGAACTCTTTGGTTGACACGAAGAGCGACCAATTTGTGCAGCTCATGATTGAACGCATTCAACGACAGATTCAAATGCTGTTGTCGTTGAATGAGTTGAAATCTGTCGGTGGGATTTGGCTGTCTGGTGGTGGAGCGCTGACCGAGACACTGTTAGAAGAGCTTGAGCGTCGATTGAGTCTCACTTGTCAGATTCTCAACCCACTGAGTTTATTTGAACAGTCGTCAGTCAAAAACTCCTCTCGCCATAAGGAATTCAATCGCTTTAGCTCAGCTGCTGGCATAGCGATTCGAGCGAATGATTGGTTGGAGGCTGAGTATGCTTCCTAACATCAATCTCTTTCCCTGGAGAGAGCAAAAACGTGAACAACACAAGAGACGATTTCTCAATCTCGCTGTTTTGGTATTGATGGTGTCGTTTCTGATTCAATACTTCATTGGCTGGTACTTCAATGAGCAAATGAGTCTGCAGCAAGGGCGCAATAATTACTTCACTCACTATATAGAGCAGTTAGATAAACAGATCCATGAGTTAAAACTCACGGAGCAAGATCATGCGGCACTTCTTACGCGTTTGTCTGTCGTGGAAAAGCTTCAGGAATCTCGGAATAAAAGTACTGAATTTATGATTGAGATTCAAAAGTTGGTTCCTGACGGCGTTTATGTTGACAAGATTAGGATAAATGGCGATGCGATAGAGATGAGAGGGTTTAGCGATAGCACGGCTCATCTTGCCACGATGCTCGACAATCTAGAAAAATCGGCATTTCTTACTGATGTTGAAATGCACTCTATTGTTCATGATCAAAAGCGATTCAATCATGACTTCGATACTTTCGAGGTTTCATTCCGTATTGCGGAAAAAGAGTTGAGAACGAGTAAGTTATCTGCCTTAAGCAATGACTCTCATGACCAAGGAATGGATGCAAAGCAAGGGAGGGATCATGGCTAATTTTCAGGATCTCGAACTTGATGAAATAACCGAGTGGCCTCTACTGCCACAGCTATTTGCGTTGGTTGTGCTTGCTATTCTCCTCCAAGCCGCTGGTGGTTGGTTTTATGTCATGCCCAAACAAGAACGCCTTGAAGTACTTAAGCAACAAGAAGACACGTTGAAGTCAACGCTCAGAATCAAGGCGCACAAGGTGGCGACGTTACCGGCATTGAGAGGCCAACTTGATGAACTGCAAGAGCGTTATGACTATCTCATGCGTCAACTCCCAGAACAGAAAGAGCTCGCGAGCATGCTTGCGTCAGTCAATGAATCAGGTCTGAAGAATGAACTGACATTTACGCGCATTGGTTGGGGTGAAAAACAGAATCAAGAATTTCTGTATCGCTTGCCGCTGAACATCGAATTGACGGGAAGCTACAGCAATATTGGCCAATTCTCAGAGGACATTGCCAGCTTAGCTCGAATTATTGTCCTTGAAGACATTGAATGGCAGCGAATCAGTAAAGAAAGTAGCACGCTGCACTTTCGAGTTCGAGCGTATACCTATCAATTTAAAGCGGAGGTCAGTGATGAAGGTTAAATCGCTTCTTTCTGTGGTCATTTGTATTTTTCTTTTCGGTTGCAACGCAAACCAAGACTCCGTTGATGAATTTGTTGCTCATGTTGAGTTGCAGGCACGTAAAGAGGTTCAACAGCTCGCCCCAATTTTGAAGTTTCAAGCGTCTGAGTATCACGCTAAGGGGCTACGCGAGCCGTTTGTCATTCCAGTATTTGCACGAGTTCAAGAGCAAGCCGTGGTAAAGAAAAACTGCTGGCAGCCCAGTAAGCGTGCTAAATCAGGCCAACTTGAGCGCTATCCAATCAGCAAGCTGAGACTCAAAGGCGTGATGGGCAACTCTGAACAAGTATCCGCGTTGATTCAAACGCCAACAGGGCAGGTCGTGAAAGTCGGTAAGGGCCAGTTCATTGGTCTTAACAACGGAAAAGTGACGCGAGTGACACCTAAGTACCTTGTGATTAATGAAACCTTGCCAGATGGGCTAGGTTGCTGGAGCAAGCGCAACGTAAAGCTTGCTCTTAAATAGAATTTTTATGTTTTTTGAGATATCACCATGATTAAAGGATTAACGCTACTAATGACCATCTTCTTCTCTCGGCCTTTATTGAGCTTTCTATTTGTCACGGCTCTGACTGCTTCTGCGCTTTATAGCACTAGCGCTTTAGCTACGGAGACTAATCAACTGTCAAACATAGATTTTCGAGTCGATAACAACAAAAACGCGCTGTTAGTGATTGAGCTAGAGTCGAGCACTTCCGTTGTCGATGTGCAAAAAGTACAAGAAGGCCTGAGTATCGAGTTATTGAATACGGAAGTCGGTGACGATCAAATCAACGTGCTCGATGTGAAAGATTTTGCGACGTTGGTTGAAAGTGTCGAGGTGTTTCGCAAAGGTGCGAATACGTTATTGTTGGCGAGCATTGCGGGCGAGTACGACTTTGACTACCAGTTTAAAGGGCGTTCACTCGAGGTTGTGATAACCGCAAAAGCTGATGAACAAGAATCGCCTACACCATCCCTCCTCGAAAAAGAAGGGAAACTGATCTCTATTAATTTTCAAGACATTCCAATTAGAAACGTCTTGCAGCTTATTGCGGATTACAATGAATTTAACCTCGTTGTCTCTGATTCCGTCGTTGGCAATCTGACGTTGCGCTTAGATGGCACACCCTGGCAGCAGGTATTGGATATCATCTTACGTGTTAAGGGCTTAGATAAGCGAGTGGAAGGGAACGTGATTCTAGTTGCTCCAGCCACTGAACTCGATCTTATGGAGCAGCAGAAGCTTGAAAAAGCCCGCCTGACGGAAGAACTGGGAGAGCTCTCGTCCGACATTATTAAGGTTAACTTTGCTAAAGCATCCGACATTGCCGATATGATTGGCGGGGAAGGAGCCATCAGTATGCTCTCTGAAAGAGGCTCTATTAACATTGACGAACGGACGAACTCTTTGTTGCTAAGAGAGCTGCCAGACAATATCGAGGTTATTCGAGGTATCGTATCGGCGCTCGATATTCCCGTTAAGCAAGTTCAAATCGAAGCCCGCATTGTGACCATTAATGAAGGTAACCTCGACGAGCTAGGTGTCCGTTGGGGGTATAGCAACACTAATGGAGATAACAAAGTAGGCGCTTCAATAGAAGGGAACAAATATCTTTTCCCTCAACTTGATGATGTTCTTAACGTGAATCTTGGGGCAACGGCGGCGAATGCGTCATCTATCGCATTTCAAGTGGGCACACTTGGAGATGCTTTATTAGACCTAGAGTTATCTGCCCTGCAGCGAGAATCTAAAGCGGAGATTATTTCGAGTCCAAGATTAATCACGACCAATAAAAAATCGGCCTACATTGAACAGGGTACAGAGATTCCTTATTTAGAGTCTTCGTCTAGCGGGGCAACCACTATCGCATTTAAAAAAGCGGTGCTTAGCCTTAAAGTGACGCCACAAATCACACCAGATAATCGACTGGTGCTTGATTTAAGTGTGACGCAAGACAGACCCGGTGAAGTGGTAAAAACGGGTACAGGCGAAGCCGTTGCCATTGATACCCAACGAATTGGTACTCAGGTATTGGTGAACAATGGGGAAACAGTGGTGCTAGGGGGAATCTATCAACACAGCTCAACTAACTCCGTTGATAAAGTGCCTTTACTCGGTGATTTACCGCTACTCGGTGCGCTTTTTCGCCGAACATACGAGCAAAAAGGGAAAAGTGAATTGCTGATTTTCGTTACGCCTAAGGTCATTCTTCAGTAACAAAGTGAAAATAATAGCGATCTACACAAAATAAAGTTGCATTAGTGGCAGCAGATCTAGATAATTTCGGGTCTTATCACGAAACATCTGTGAGGAATAGGTGCCACAAGCAACTATAAGGCCTGAGAATATCAGGTTTCTCTTGTGGCGATGTCATTGAATTAACGTTGTAAATTACTGCTAAAAACATGGCTGAGAAACGCAATATTTTTCTTGTTGGCCCAATGGGCGCCGGCAAAAGTACAATTGGTAGACACCTTGCACAACAACTGCATATGGAGTTTTTAGACTCAGATACAGTTATTGAAGAGCGCACAGGTGCTGATATCGCATGGGTTTTTGATGTAGAAGGCGAAGATGGCTTCCGTAAGCGTGAAGAGTCTGTCATCAATGATCTTACTGAACAGCAAGGCATCGTACTTGCCACTGGGGGCGGCTCTGTAAAGAGTAAGGATAACCGCAACCGTTTATCTGCACGAGGCATTGTTGTTTACCTTGAAACAACAATTGAAAAGCAGCTTGCGCGTACTAATCGCGACAAGAAGCGACCTCTGCTACAAACAGACAATCCTAGAGATGTTCTAGAATCTCTAGCGGGCGAACGCAATGATCTCTACGAAGAAGTAGCGGATTATACAGTTCGTACCGATGACCAGAGTGCAAAAGTAGTAGCCAACCAGATCGTAAAAATGCTAGAAGAACGTTAAGTCGTTTTTTATCGGAGAGCAAACCATGGAACGGATTACGGTCAGTTTGGGCGAACGAAGCTACCCAATCTCTATCGGTGCCGGGCTATTTAATAGTTCGGCACAACTTTTTTCTTCTTTCATCGATCAAGAGTTTTCTGCGCATCAGAAAGTAGTGGTTATCAGTAATGTAACCGTTGCTCCGCTTTATGCCGATCAAATTTTGAATCAATTTAAAGCGCTTGGTTGTGATATCTCACTATTAGAATTAGCTGATGGTGAACAACACAAGAATCTCGAGACCTTTAATCAAGTGATGGACTTCCTTCTGGAAGGTAACTACAGCCGCGATGTGGTGGTGGTGGCGCTTGGTGGCGGTGTTATTGGGGATCTTGTTGGATTTTCTGCGGCTTGTTATCAGCGTGGCGTGGATTTCATCCAAATTCCTACTACATTACTCTCTCAAGTGGATTCCTCGGTTGGAGGAAAAACGGCAGTCAATCACCCTATGGGTAAGAATATGATTGGTGCGTTTTATCAGCCGAAATCCGTCATCATTGACACGAACTGTTTATCGACGCTGCCGGAGCGTGAATTTGCTGCAGGCATTGCCGAGGTTATTAAATATGGCATCATTTACGATGAAGCCTTTTTTGATTGGCTCGAAGCAAATTTAGATAAACTGTATGCACTTGATAAAGAAGCACTAAATTATGCCATCTCCCGTTGCTGTGAAATAAAAGCCGAAGTTGTCGCTCAAGATGAAAAAGAGTCAGGCATTCGCGCATTATTGAATCTAGGTCATACATTTGGTCATGCCATTGAAGCTGAACTAGGGTATGGTAATTGGTTGCATGGGGAAGCAGTTGCATCAGGTACAGTGATGGCCGCAAAGACAGCAGAGTTACAGGGGCTTATCTCTGAACAGCAAGTTACGCGAATCATCTCTATACTCAAGAATGCAAAGTTGCCTATTCATACACCAGAAAGCATGTCATTTTCTGATTTTATGAAGCACATGATGAGAGATAAAAAAGTACTGGCTGGGGAGTTACGTCTCATACTGCCAACCAGTATTGGTACCGCTGAAGTCGTTAAAGGTGTTCCCGAATCCGTTCTTGAGCAAGCCATTGATTTTTGTCGAAGCGTATAATTTAATTTAAAGACAGTGAACTGTCAGTAGGACGGCTTAATGAGTTTAACGCATGAATCACGTGTGTTGGAATTAGAGTCCCAAACCGAGTTGCTTGAGCGCATGCAACTGTTGACCAATTTTGGTTCTAACCTTGTCACCGTAGGTGGTGAAGTTGGGGCTGGAAAATCATGGTTAGCGCAGCGTTATTTAGAAGCTTGGGCGCAAGACAAAAATCAATCATTGTTGATGTGTCATCCCAATCAAGACGATGCACAGCGCCGTTCTACTATTTTAAATCAAGTCATTTCCAATCCTCTCTTTAGCCCTCAAGATTCTTTGGTCGATAGTCTGCATCAAATTCTTGATGGTGAACCGTGTGACTTAGTCATCGTTGTCGATGACGCCCACTTACTTACCGAGTCTTTTATTTCAGAGCTATGGATGCTGGTGCTAGAAGCGCAAAGTAACCCGCACTGGAGTGTTAATGTTGTCCTCTTCGCCAAATCCAATAGCATCGAAGGTCTGTTGACTCGTTTGAGCTATGGCCAAGATCACAAACCTATTGAGTTAGAGGTTGATGCTCTTAGTCAGGAAGAGGCCGATCGATTTTTTGAATTTCTTGTGATTCGTTACGTTGCTGACGACATAGAGAAACGAGTTCGTCAGGTGTACAAAAAAGTGCTTCCGAATCCGGGAGCGATTATGGCATTAGGGGATCATCAAGTGGAAAAACGCATTATCATTCGCTCTATTATTGGCTCACCAATTAAGATTGCAGCTTTAATTGTCCTACTGCTACTCATCATTGGTGGTGGATATTACTGGATGATGGGGCAGCCTTCTCCAGATGATAAAGCTCAACAAATAAACAGTTCACTTGAACAGACGGTCATTCCTACTTTGCCAACCATTGAATCATCGTCAGAGACAGCAAACTCTCCTGAAGTGGATGGGCAAGACGAATCGATGGTTGATCCTAGCTATCAAGGTGCTGATGATGACAGTATGGCATTACCAGACAATATGATTGATGAAGCCGCCACCGTTGGGCTGAATGATGACGATCACCAGCGCGTTGTAATCACTTCCGATGTCGTGGACGCACTGCTAGAAGATAAGCCTGCGGATACCAGTGATATTGATAATGCGATATCCGATGCTAGAGAAGTGGCGACGGATCTGAATGAAGAAGCTGCAACGGAAGAGCTTGACGTGATAGACGAAGAGCCGCCGACCACAAAGACAATTACCTTTTCCTTTGAGCGAGAGTCCCTGCTCGCTTTCTCTCCTCGCAGTTATACATTGCAATTAGCAGCAATGAACTCTCTTAGTGAAGTTCAAGAATTTATAGAGCAATACACTCTGCAAGATAAAGTTCGAGTCTACCCAACGGTTCGAAATGAGATTGAGTGGTACATCGTGACTTATGAGAATTATCCGACGATTCAAATTGCTCGTGATGCTGTTGATACGCTTCCTGCAGAACTTCAAGAACTCGGTCCTTGGGCTAAATCAATGAGCCAAGTACACAGAGAGATAGAACGTGCGAAATAACGCTGAGGTTAGCGTGAAAATGTGTTACATTCCGCAACCTTATTTTGTGGTTGATAGACAGAGCAGTAGATGAAAAAGCAGCGTGCCTTTCTTAAATGGGCTGGTGGTAAGTATGGCCTAGTTGAAGACATTCAGCGTCACCTGCCTCCTGCTCGTAAGTTAATCGAACCTTTTATCGGTGCTGGTTCTGTTTTCCTCAATACTGACTACGATCAGTATCTGCTTGCAGACATTAATCCTGATCTCATCAATCTGTATAATCTCCTCAAAGAGAAACCTGATCTCTATATCTCAGAAGCCAAGCGTTGGTTTACTCCTGAGCATAATCGTAAAGAAGTTTACTTAGACATTCGAGCTGAGTTCAATAACACCGATGATGTCATGTATCGCTCGTTGGCTTTCTTATACATGAACCGATTTGGCTTCAATGGCCTTTGTCGTTACAACAAAAAAGGCGGCTTCAACGTGCCTTTTGGTTCTTATAAAAAGCCCTACTTTCCGGAAGCGGAACTCGAGTTCTTTGCTCATAAAGCCAAAAAATCCACGTTCATCTGTGAGGGTTATGTTGAGACCTTTAAGCGTGCTCGTAAGGGCAGTGTCGTCTACTGTGATCCCCCTTATGCGCCATTATCGACTACCGCCAACTTTACCTCTTACGCAGGAAATGGGTTCTCTCTTGATGATCAAGCGGCACTTGCCGATATTGCTGAGAAAACGGCCCATAATCGTGGTATTCCAGTACTGATCTCCAATCATGATACAACGCTGACAAGAAGGCTTTACCACGGCGCGGAACTCAATGTGGTTAAGGTGAAACGCACCATTAGTCGAAATGGAGCCGGTCGTAATAAAGTCGATGAGTTACTGGCACTGTTCTATGACAAGAAAAATAACAGTGCAGATACGTCACTTTAATCAGGGTACCCCCTAGGATCTCTTAGCTTGCTTCTGTAGAATTGCGCGCGAAACTTGTTCAACGCCAATTCTATCTAGATCATCATTTCAGATTTAGAGTCGATGACATTGGCCTGTTTATCCATTTAAGCATTTATAGCACGAGGCTAGGTATGAAAGACTTTCTTATCGCTCCATCCATTTTATCTGCAGATTTTGCTCGCTTAGGCGAAGACGTTGAGAAAGTACTCGCAGCAGGTGCCGATGTTGTGCACTTCGATGTGATGGATAACCATTACGTACCTAACCTGACGTTTGGCGCACCTATTTGTAAAGCGCTGCGCGATTACGGCATTACCGCTCCTATCGATGTTCACCTAATGGTGAAGCCTGTAGATAGCATCGTACCTGAGTTTGCAAAAGCAGGCGCATCAATGATTACCTTCCACGTTGAAGCATCAGAGCATATCGATCGTACTCTACAGCTCATCAAAGAACACGGCTGTAAAGCGGGTGTGGTACTCAACCCTGCAACGCCGCTTTCTTGCCTAGATTACATCCTAGACAAAGTAGACATGATTCTACTGATGTCTGTGAACCCAGGCTTCGGCGGTCAATCTTTCATTCCTCATACTCTCGATAAGCTGCGCGCTGTTCGTAAGCTGATTGATGAGTCTGGCCGTGATATCCGCCTTGAGATTGATGGTGGCGTGAAGGTTGATAATATCCGTGAAATTGCAGAAGCGGGCGCCGATATGTTTGTTGCGGGTTCCGCTATCTTCAATCAACCGGATTACAAAGAAGTGATCGATGAGATGCGTGCAGAGCTTGCAAAAGTAAACGCATAATCGTAAAACTACAGATAGATTGAATATTAAGGGGCTAATTTGCCCCTTTTTTACGTCTTATCGCTCAACTCATAAGACGAACATAATAAATAGGAAAGTAAGATGTCATTAAGCTCAATAAAACTGATCGCCTTTGATTTGGATGGAACCTTGTTAGACAGCGTGCCTGATTTGGCCGTTGCAGCTAACCAATCTTGTCAGGAGCTGGGTTTCCCTTCCGTGAGCGAAGAGCAAGTTCGCGACTACGTGGGTAATGGTGCTGATGTTCTTATCGGACGTTCACTGAGCCGTAACTTGACGGTTGATTCAAGCCTAGAGCCTGAGCTATTAAAGAAGGCGCGCATCCTGTTTGATGATTTTTACGAGCAGGGCGGCCACAAGTTGAGCCATCTTTACCCGTCAGTAAAAGAGACGTTGGCTGAGTTACATAAAGCGGGCTTCACTATGGCATTGGTGACCAACAAGCCATCGAAGTTTGTCCCAGATGTTCTGGCGCAACACGGTATCGACAAGTACTTTGTTGATGTGTTGGGCGGCGACTCTTTTCCAGAGAAAAAACCGAACCCAGTCGCGCTCAACTGGTTGCTAGAAAAGCACAATGTGAAAGCGGAAGAAATGTTGATGGTGGGTGATTCAAGCAATGATATCAAAGCGGCGAAGAATGCAGGCTGTCACTCGTTTGGTCTGACTTACGGTTACAACCACGGCGAGCCCATTTCAGCATCAAACCCTGACTATGTGGCGGATACCGTTGCTCAATTACTGGATGTCGTTCTAGTTTCAGTATAAAGCGGACAAAAGTTAGCGAACCTACTAGCAAAATACTTGTCAATGAGTACACTGGATAAGCCGTGCAGAAAGAGCTGCACGGCTTTTCTATATTTACGTTAAGAAGCTAAGTCTTAATAGACGACGTTATAAAAAACGGAGTTGTTAAGACACTAAGCGAACAAGCAAAGGAATTATAAGCATGAGCAAACCCATCGTATTCAGTGGCGTTCAACCGTCAGGTGAACTTAGTATCGGTAACTACTTGGGTGCTCTACGTCAATGGCAACAGATGCAAGATGATTACGACTGCCAATACTGTGTTGTAGACCTTCATGCTGTTACGGTTCGTCAAGATCCGAAAGCACTCAATGAAGCGACGCTAGACGCATTGGCTATTTGTCTTGCCGTTGGTGTTGATCCTAAGAAGAGCACGCTATTTGTTCAGTCACACGCACCAGAGCATGCTCAACTTGGTTGGCTTCTTAACTGTTACACTCAAATGGGTGAGCTGAGCCGAATGACTCAGTTCAAAGATAAGTCAGCGCGTTACGCAAATGATGTCAATGCGGGCTTATTTGGCTACCCAGTGCTGATGGCGGCAGATATTCTATTGTATGGAACGCACCAAGTACCTGTTGGCAATGACCAGAAGCAACACCTAGAGCTGGCTCGCGACATTGCAACGCGTTTTAATAACGTATACAGCACACCGGATAACCCAATCTTCCAAATTCCTGAACCGTACATTCCAACAGTGAATGCACGTGTAATGAGCCTGCAAGATGCGACTAAGAAGATGTCTAAATCCGATGATAATCGTAAAAATGTGATTACTCTGTTGGAAGATCCGAAGTCTATTCTTAAGAAGATCAATAAGGCGCAGACAGATACAGAAACGCCTCCACGTATTGCGAACGACTGGGAAAATAAAGCCGGTATTTCAAACCTAATGGGTCTTTACTCTGCCGCAACGGGCAAGTCGTTTGAAGAGATTGAAGCGGACTACAAAGGCGTTGAAATGTATGGGCCGTTTAAGAAGGATGTAGGCGAAGCCATTGTTGCAATGCTAGAGCCGATTCAATCTGAGTACCATCGTATTCGTGAAGACAGAGCGTATTTGGATAGCGTAATGAAAGCGGGTGCTGAAAAAGCGTCAGCCCGAGCGGCGGTAACACTTAAAAAGGCGTATGAAGCAGTAGGCTTTATAGCGCGTCCATAAAATAAGTTGCAGTAGCTATAAACGCTCACCTAGGCATTTATAGCTCTCAGAATACCCAAGCCCTTAGCATGCGTTAAGGGCTTTTTATTTATAAATCCATCAGTTAGCTCTTTCACTTCCTCCACTTCTTCCAATTTACCTCTGGTCGCGTTTACTTTGTTTGTTGAAATATTGCGCTTCATTCAAACATTACCCTGTGCAATGAGATCGAGATCTCGATAAGTGGTGTGAATGTTTTTATTACATACATAAAAGTCCAACACTGAACACGCAAAATAAAAACAACTATTCAATTAACGTGATATGGAATGCCTTCTAAATGTAACGGTTACATATGGAAGGATGTTCGAGGTGGATAATGGAAATCAAATTTACACGTAGTTTGCTTGCTTTAGCGGTAACATCGACCGTTGCAACCCCCGCACTGTCAGAAGTCGTCATTTCTCAGTACATCGAGGGAAGCAGTTATAACAAGGCGTTAGAAATTGCGAATACAGGCAATACGACAGTGAGCTTAGACAATTTTCAGCTTGCAAAATCGAGCAATGGTGGTGGAAGCTGGGATACCAAACTTCCGCTAACGGGAAGAGTGATTAAGGCGCATGACGTTCTTGTACTCTCTCATCCAAGTGCGGGGTCAGAGGTACAACAAAAAAGCCATGAAAATAACGCAACAGTGATTAATTTTAATGGGGATGATCCCGTTGCGTTGCTTAATTCTGATGGCACTGTTCATGACATGCTTGGCGAAATGGGCGATGTTGACTGGGGAAAAGACGTCACGTTAGTGAGATCCGACTTGACACCTTCCACTGGTTACCAAGCCTCCCAATGGGTTGTATTGGGTAAAGATGATTTTTCAGGCTTAGGGCTGCTTGATAGTGTTGACGTACCAGAGCCGTTCGCTTGTACACAAGACGGTTCATCGCCTGTGTTTACCTCTATCCAAGACATTCAAGGAGAAGGGGCGAGCTCACCATTCATCAATGGCTACCCTTACATTACTGACGAAGAGTACTTTGTTAAAGGGGTGGTGAGTGCAGTAACAACAGGGTTGACGAAAGGCTTCTATCTGAGCGCTCTGAATGATGATTACAACGCCAATACCTCTGAAGGTCTTTTTGTTCATACGAATCTTGCGCAATCGGATTTGATTGCGGGTGATGTCGTGTGCGTAAAAGGAAAAATTCAAGAGAGCTACGGTCTGACGCAACTTAAGGCTGAGAATAACAACTGGATAAAGCTCGCTTCTCAAGATGCTCCTCAAGCTGTAGATATCACCTTACTCGACAGCGATGAAAACTTTGAGCAAACGTTAGAGCGCTATGAAGGGATGTTAGTGCGAACGTCAGAAGATCTTGATATGCGTGTGACTCGCACCTTTGGTTACGACTATTCAGGTCGTCGCAACAATATGGTTTTGGCTCAAGGTGCCATCAATATGCAGCCAAACCAACTTCATGCAGCCGGCTCTCAAGCAGCAATTGAACAATCAGAGCACAATGCATTGGCGCGTCTATTTGTTGAAAGTGACCAGAAAGCGGGTAATGGTCAAGTGCCGTTTTACCCAGACTTTGGCCGTACCGATATAGACCAAAACGGTTCAACAGAAGACTACATTCGCATCGACGATTCAGTCATCGGGCTTGAAGGTGTTTTAAGCTATAGCTACAACGAGTATCGCTTGATTGCGACCAATCAGCTTAATAGCGACAATTTCATTCGTAATACGCCAAGAACAGAACGACCTGAAATGAATCGTGGTGATTTACGCATTGCGACCTTTAACGTTCTAAACTATTTCAACTCCCCATTTGGTGGCGATTCAAATCTGCATGGTGGCAATCGTGGTGCCAACAGCTATGAAGAGTTTGAAGTCCAACAGGAAAAAATCGTTAATGCAATCTTGTTACTGGATGCCGATATCGTTGGCTTGATGGAAATAGAGAACAACGGTTTTGGTGACAGCGGAGCAATAACCCAGTTGGTTGATCAAATTAACCTGCGTATCCCCAATGAAAAAGACCTCTATTCGTTTGTCGCGATAGATTCGAACCAAGATGGTGAGACAAACCATTTGGACTCGATTGGCACTGATGTGATTACAACCGGTGTTATTTATCGCGATAGCGCGGTTAAGCTGAAGAAAAGTCGAGTAATAGCAATGCCGAGTCAGTTAGCACCAGAAGTGCTGGATGATGAAGGCAAGGTGATAGAAGACGGTAAAAACTACCAGCGAGACTCATTAGCGCCAACATTTAAAGTAAAAGGCACGAAAGAGAAGATTACGGTTGCTGTCAATCATCTGAAATCTAAGGGCTCGAAATGTTGGGAAGATGCGGCTCCTGTCGCAGAAGGTGGGCAGGGTGGCATTGATGCCGACAAGCAAGGTTCGTGTGAGCAGTTTCGCGTTGCGGCTGCCGTTGCGCTAGGTGACGCGCTAGAAGACATCAAAGGGCATAAAGTGATCTTGGGTGACATGAACTCTTACGGGATGGAAGATCCTATGCTGATTCTGACGGATTATAGTGCTGAGAAGTACGGTAAAGAGATCAAAGCTGCACGTAATACTTTCATCAATGGTGAACAGCAGTTTGGTGATGATGGCGCTGTGATATCGGATAACTATGGCTACATCAATGCTGTCGCGATGTTGCACCCTAAAAGCTGGAGTTATTCATACAATGATGAGGTTGGTGCTTTGGATCATCTGTTGATCAGTGAGGGTCTTGCTGACAAAGTGGTTGATGCAACAGACTGGCACATCAATGGTGGGGAATCGACATTGTTCGATTACAACGATGAATACAAAGGTGACTTGCCGAAGTATCAAGATCATTTCCGCTCTTCGGATCATGATCCTGCGGTTCTAGAGTTGCAGATGGGCGGTTCTTTTGGCCTGATCAGTTTAATGTCGATGTTTGGTATTGCCGTGTGGCGTCGTCGCCAATAGTAACCAAATTCGAGATCGAAGTGTAAAACGATAAGGCCAGTTGATGCTGGCCTTATTTCTATTTTTATCAAGTTTCTACTTGCCTTTCCATGTTGGTATTGCACAATACCGCCCTCTGAATTGTTTCAATGTTTTGAGCTGTATTGTCACCATGCTATTGATTATCGATAATTACGATTCGTTTACCTACAATCTATACCAGTACTTTTGCGAGTTGGGTGTAGAGGTTGAGGTTGTGCGTAATGACGCGATTGATATAGTCGGAATTGAAGCTTTAAACCCAACTCATCTGGTTATTTCTCCTGGGCCTTGCACCCCGAACGAAGCGGGTATTTCCCTTGCAGTGATTGAATATTTCTCTGGAAAACTACCGATCATGGGAGTTTGCCTTGGTCATCAAGCGATAGCTCAGGTATTTGGCGCTAAAGTCGTTCGTGCGAGACAAGTCATGCATGGAAAAACATCGCCGATCACTCACAATGGTAGAAGTGTATTTGAAGGTTTAAATAACCCACTCACCGTGACCCGATATCACTCTCTCGTAGTACAAAATGACACGCTTCCTGACTGCTTCGAATTGACGGCATGGACAGAGCATCCTGATGGTTCAATGGACGAAATTATGGGTTATCAACATAAAACGTTACCCATTGATGCGGTGCAGTTTCACCCGGAATCGATAAAAACAGAGCAAGGACACCAACTACTGGCAAATTTCTTGTCACGCCAGCCTGTGTAATGATCTGACAACGATCACCTTTCTTAACATTTCTTTCATATTTACTGCCTGAATTCGCGAATGAAAAACTATTCGCAACAGATACTCTTTGCCCCTTTATTTCCTTGATAGCCCTAGTCTTCCATTGCCTGTTTTCATCAAACTCAAAAAAAAGCTTCATAAAAGAAGCGACTTGATGCATAAATAGTCATATGTAGTGATTATGCGTGGATGTTTCCGCAGATGAAAAGAATAAATCACTATTGAAATGGTTAATTAAATGTAAATACAATGCGTCAGCAGTAAAAGTGCGAAATAAAATATGCCTCCAATTGTAGAGAGGCAAAATGCGCAACTGAACGCTGATCGTGTTAAGAGGGAATGTGCGATGACAATGGAAAATAACGGTGTGGAAAAAATTAAAGTAGAACGCGAACTCTTCAATGAAGTGATGGTGCCTTGTTATAACCCAATGGAAATGATTCCAGTAAAAGGGGAAGGTGCACGCGTTTGGGATCAAAACGGTCAAGAGTACATCGATTTTGCTGGCGGTATTGCGGTGAGTTGCTTAGGCCATTGCCATCCTGAAATGGTGAACGCACTGACAGAGCAAGGTAATAAAATTTGGCACCTCAGCAATGTGATGACCAATGAGCCTGCGCTTCGTTTAGCAAAAACACTGACGGAAGTCAGCTTTGCTGAAAAGGTTTTCTTTGCTAACTCGGGCGCCGAAGCGAATGAAGCGGCTCTTAAGCTGGCGCGTCGTTGGGCAGCAGATGTTCATGGCGAAGAGAAATCTGAAATCATCGCATTCCAACAAGGTTTCCATGGTCGCACGTTCTTTACTGTCACCGTTGGTGGTCAAGCTGCATATTCTGATGGCTTTGGTCCTAAGCCGGGTGATGTCACGCACTTGCCATACAACGATATTGAAGCGCTTAAAGCCCATATGTCTGACCGTACTTGCGCCATCATGATGGAGCCACTGCAAGGCGAAGGCGGCATTATTTCGCCAACGGATGAGTTTGTTAAAACGGTTCGTGAACTGTGTGATCAGCACAATGCTCTGCTTATTTTCGATGAAGTGCAAACCGGTAATGGTCGTACTGGTGAGTTTTACGCGTACCAAGGTTTAGGCGTTACGCCAGACATCTTGAGCACAGCAAAATCGCTAGGCGGCGGCTTCCCGATTGGCGCGATGCTGACGACAGCAAAACTGGCTGAACACATGAAGGTGGGGACGCACGGTTCTACGTACGGTGGTAATCCATTGGCGTGTGCAGTTGCAGAAGCCGTAGTGAATGTGGTTAAGCAGCCAGAAACCTTAGCCGGTGTGAAAGAAAGAGAAGCACTGTTCCGCGAAGGATTGACTAAGATTAATGATAAGTACCCGATCTTCTCTGAGGTTCGCGGTAAAGGTTTATTGCTTGGTGCTGTTCTTAATGAAGAGTGGCAAGGACGTGCTCGTGACGTACTTGTTGCAGCGGGTCAGCAAGGTCTAATGGTGTTGGTTGCTGGTGCAAATGTGGTTCGCTTTACACCATCGCTTGTCATCACACCGCAAGAGATAGAAGAAGGGCTTGCCAAGCTAGAGGCGGCTATCGCGTCACTGGTTCAGTAAGCTAAGAGTATACAACAGCGTTGAGTGGCAATAGTTCAGCGCTGTTCACTGACAATTGTGGGTATCTAGCCCCAAATATACATATCATTTTTGCACTCTCTAGAGTGCTGTTCGGGGCTAAGCTCTCTTTTAGCTCCAATCGCTTTATAGCTCCACTTGCATCAGGAGGGATTGTCGATGCTGGTTGTTCGCCCTATTTCAATGTCTGACTACGACGCACTGCATACTTGCGCGGTAGAGTCGGGCCATGGTTTTACCTCTCTTCCCGTAAACGAAGAACTGTTAACCAATCGTATCCAACATTCAGAATATAGCTTCACGAAAGAAAACGTCACCGAGCCCGGTGATGAAGGCTATTTGATGGTCGGCTTTGACAGCGAAACTGGAGAGGTGGCTGGTTGTACTGGGGTCGAAGCCTCAATCGGCTGGGACGTCCCATTCTATTCTTACCACATCAGTACCGTTGTGCATTCTTCGCCAAAACTTGGCGTGAATAATGTTGTGAAGCTACTGACGTTTGGTAACAACTACACAGGTTGCAGCGAGATTTGTACCTTGTTCTTGCGTCCGAGTTTTCGTGGCGGTTTAAATGGTCGCTTGATGTCTAAGTGTCGCTTCTTGATGTTGGCTGAGCACCCAGAGCGTTTTTCTAAAACGATCTTCGCTGAAATGCGCGGGGTCTCTGATGATGAAGGTAACTCCCCGTTCTGGAAGTGGTTGCAAGAGCATTTTTTCTCAATCGATTTCACCATGGCTGATTACCTTACAGGGATAGGGAAAAAAGGCTTTATTGCGGATTTGATGCCTAAACTGCCTATCTATATCAATTTGCTGAGTAAAGACGCTCAGGAAGTGATCGGTAAAGTGCATGAAAATACTCTGCCTGCTCTCAAGCTCTTAGAGCGTGAAGGATTTACGTGTCGTAACTACGTCGATATCTTCGATGCTGGCCCGACAGTTGAATGTGATGCGCGCAATATAGAGTCGGTGCGTCACTCCTTTAGAGCCAAAGTCGTGATCTCTGAGCACACCAGTGCTGATGACTACCTGATTTCAAATACTTCATTTGAAGATTTCCGAGCAACGGCGGGCAAAGCGGCTTATGACCAAGCAAGTGATAGCGTTATTTTATCTCCTGAAGTCGCCAAGGCGTTAAAGGTTCAACAAGATGACTACGTGCGCATGCTTGCGCTTTAGTTTACGTTCTGTGTAACAAGTTAAGGAAACAAATATGACGCATTGGATTGCTGGAGATTGGGTTGCTGGACAAGGCGATGCAATGAACTCAACGAGCCCATACAATAACCAACAAATTTGGCAGGGTGAAAGTGCCACGCCACAACAAGTTGAAGCGGCAGTAAGTGCAGCGCGAGTAGCACTGATCGACTGGAAAAAAACACCCTTTGCAGAGCGTGAACAGGTGGTTCTGAAATTTGCGGAACTGGTTAAAGCGAACAGCGAAGAGATCGCTGAGATCATCGCGAAAGAAACCGGAAAGCCGATTTGGGAAACGCGCACTGAAGCAGGTGCAATGGCGGGTAAAATTGCCATATCGATTCGTGCTTATCATGAGCGAACCGGTGATGCGAGACGCGAAGCTGCGGGCAATCAGATAGTTCTTCGCCATAAACCGCTTGGTGTGATGGCGGTATTTGGCCCTTACAACTTCCCTGCGCATCTACCAAATGGTCATATCGTGCCTGCATTACTGGCTGGAAATACTGTTGTATTTAAACCATCCGAACAAACACCGTGGATTGGTGAGTTTGCCATGAAGCTATGGGAACAAGCTGGCCTACCCAAAGGCGTGATCAACCTTGTACAAGGCGCAAAAGAAACGGGTATTGCCTTAGCCGATGCGAAAGGCATTGATGGCGTTCTCTTTACAGGTAGCGCGAATACGGGCCATGTACTGCATCGCCAGTTCGCGGGTCAACCTGGAAAGATGCTGGCGTTAGAGATGGGTGGCAACAACCCGATGGTGATTTCGAATGACTATGGTGACGTCGACGCGACGGTGTACACCATCATTCAATCGGCATTCATTAGTGCGGGTCAGCGCTGTACCTGTGCTCGTCGACTGTATATCCCTCAAGGTGAAAAAGGGGATGCGCTGTTGGTTCGTTTGGTTGATGCGACGCGTAAGATTGTGGTGGATGAACCTTTTGCAGAGCCTGCACCGTTTATGGGACCACAAATTTCTAATGCGGCGGCCGAGGTTATTCTTAATGCGCAACAACACCTTCAATCGCTTGGTGGTGAAAGCCTGATTGAAGCGAGAGCAGGGCAAGCAGCATTTGTCTCTCCTGGGATTATAGATGTAACCAGTATCAGTGAGTTGCCTGATGAAGAGTACTTTGGTCCGTTACTGCAAGTGATTCGTTACAGTGGCCTAGAGAGTGCTGTTGAGATGGCAAACGATACTCGCTTTGGTCTATCGGCTGGCTTGGTTTCTACTGATGATTCTGAATGGGATTACTTTGTTGATCATATTCGTGCCGGTATTGTGAATCGAAATAGACAGTTAACAGGCGCAAGCGGTGATGCACCGTTTGGAGGACCTGGCGCTTCGGGTAACTTAAGACCAAGTGCTTATTATGCGGCTGATTACTGCGCGTATCCAATGGCGTCAATGGAAGGTGAAGAGACATTACTTCCGGCGACATTCAGCCCTGGTATTGAACTGTAACTCGTAATCTATACATGCCAGTTGATAGCTGGCATTAACAAGGACTCGTTATGACACCTGATACTCTCTTTTCTGCTCTTTGGAATGACTATATTGAGCGTTTATGTCCATCGGCCGCTCAAGTGCACCAATTGCTGCGTGAAGATGAAGCCCTGATCAACGATCACATTGCTTTAAGAACATTTAATAGTTCGCCGCTTGGTATTGAAACTTTGGCTAGGCCATTCTTGGATATCGGCTATGTCGCCTGTGGTGATTATGAGTTTGAGAGTAAAAAGCTGGTCGCTAAGCACTATGAGCATCCTGACCCAAAACAGCCCAAGGTATTCATCAGCGAATTGAAAGTGGATGAATGCTCTCAGCAGCTTCAGGAGATAGTTGCTCGGCTCGTCGAGCAATTGGATCATAGTAACCTAAAAGGTCACGAGTTCTTATTTGGTGGTCGACTTTGGGACTTGAGCTACGCTGATTTCCAAGCGCTGGCTAAAGAAAGTGAGTACGCGTCTTGGCTTGCTGCGCATGGTTATGGCGCAAATCACTTTACCGTAAGCGTGAACCAACTCAATACGTTTGAAGAAGTGAAACAGGTTAATGATCATCTTCGTCAGTCAGGCTTTGTGATTAATGAAGCTGGTGGCGAAGTTAAGGGCTCACCAGAGGTGCTTCTTGAACAGTCCTCAACCATGGCGGATAAAGTCTCTGTGCGCTTTAGTGATGGTGTAGAGCTGATTCCAGGTGGGTTCTATGAGTTTGCAAAGCGCTACGCGATGCCAAATGGCGATCTTTACACGGGCTTTGTTGCTGCATCAGCAGACAAGATATTTGAGAGCACCAATACTTAGTTTTAGTGAGCTGTATGTTAGAAATGAAAAAGCCACCAAGTGTTAGCTTGGTGGCTTTATTATTTCTAATCGCTAGTGCTTAGAGATTAACGAGTTCCGTAGACAACGATAGTTTTACCGTGTGCAGAAATCAGGTTTTGCTCTTCTAGCATTTTCAAAATACGACCAACGGTTTCACGTGAACAACCTACGATTTGACCGATCTCTTGACGAGTGATCTTAATCTGCATGCCGTCTGGGTGAGTCATTGCATCAGGTTGTTTCGCTAGGTTTAGAAGCGTTTGTGCAATGCGACCAGTTACGTCTAGGAACGCTAGGTCTCCTACTTTTTGGCTTGTCACTTGTAGGCGGTTAGCCATTTGTGACGAAAGACGCATTAGGATATCTGGGTTAACTTGGATAAGTTGACGGAATTTCTTAAAAGAGATTTCCGCAACTTCACAAGGTGATTTAGCACGAACCCATGCAGTACGCTCTTGGTCTTCTTCAAAAAGGCCTAATTCACCAATAAAGTCGCCTTGGTTCAGGTAAGAAAGAATCATTTCTTTACCTTCTTCATCCTTGATTAGGACCGCAACAGAGCCTTTAACGATGTAGTACAACGTTTCAGCTTTTTCGCCCGCGTGGATTAGCGTGCTTTTTGAAGGGTACTTATGAATATGACAGTGTGAAAGAAACCACTCTAGTGTTGGATCTGTTTGAGGTTTGCCTAAAACCATAATATATCAATTCCTCTGAAAGGTGCGCGTATCGCTTTCCATGTGTACAGCGAAGCCTTAAATTTAGCTTACTTTAGGGTAAGGGTACGATTCTAATGCCGTAAGCTATCTTGTATTACGGTTAAGAATAGTATCCTTTTTTTAGTCGGATTTCTTGATTTTAATCGGCCCAATATGCGGTTATTTTACGCAAAAATGTGCACATGATCACGGTATGAAAAGTAAACGACTCGAATGGTGAGTCTTTATCCGATTTTACCTGTCTCGATAAGTTGCTGCAGGATAGGTCTTGCAATGAGTTCCATAGCAAAACTCATCTTACCGCCTGGTACAACTAGGGTATTGTGTCTCGACATGAATGAGCCATCAATCATAGCGAGAAGATATGGGAAGTCGACGTTTTTAATACCGCGCAATCGAATAACCACAAAGCTCTCATCGAGACTTGGGATACCCTTTGCGTTCAGTGGGTTTGACGTATCGACGGTGGGTACTCGCTGAAAGTTGATGTGAGTGCGTGAAAACTGCGGTGTGATGTAATTTAAGTAGTCGTCCATCGAGCGAACAATCGAGTCCATCACCGCTTCTCGAGAGTGGCCTCTGTCTCGAGTGTCTCGAACGAACTTTTGGATCCACTCTAGGTTTACGATAGGCACCATGCCGATCAATAGATCCACATGCTGGGCAACATTCACATCGCCATCGACTACGCCCCCGTGCAAGCCTTCATAAAACAGTACATCTGAATTTTCTGGTAAGTCTTGCCATGGCGTAAAGGTACCTGGCATTTGGTTGTAGGGGACGGCCTCATCGAAGGTGTGCAGGTATCGGCGTACTTGCCCAGTGCCATCGTTGCCATAGGTTCTAAAAAATTCCTCGAGAGTCGGGAAGTCATTTGCCTGCGGACCAAAATAGCTGATGTGTTTGCCCTGTTCTCTGGACTTTCGGATCTCAACATCCATCTCTGGTCGGGTAAAGCGGTGGAAGCTATCGCCTTCAACCCAGGCTGGTTTCACATTCATCATATTAAACATTTTGCGAAATGCTTCTGATGTTGTTGTTGTTCCAGCACCAGAAGATCCTGTTACTGCGATTATTGGATGTTTTGCTGACATGACAAACCTTGTCGTAAATGAAACTTACTTGTTGAATGTTCTTGAAGCCCTTCTTTGATGGTAACAAGGGCAAGCTTTTCACTATAGCACGCATTAATGAAAGGTCTACGCTGAGCAAACCTGTATAGCGAAAAGCGAGAAGGCTATAGCGAATTACTCATTTTTATGTCTACAGTTTCATGTAACTCTGAGAACACAACCGTTGCCTCTCCGCTTTTTAATAGGAGTTTCACTTGCTCGACTTTTTCGTCGAGTGAGTATTCCAATTCACCATAATCTGTTCCCTCTCTTAGAACAAATTCTCTGATTAGGTTTTCTAAGGTGTCTGTTTCTATCTGTTGCCACGGAATAATCATAAGTTTCTTTTTCGTGCGTGAATGTGAATTGTCTTTCTGGGAGCGATGAAAATTGAATTCAATCCAGTCCAGATAAGCTTTCATGTAAAGGCGATGGCTAACTCTTTAGCGCCTCATAGTAGGCAGGCAACATTTGCTCTAGCCAAAAGACAGGCTTGGCAAGGCTACCTGAGATGAAGCCCACATGGCCACCATGGTCGAGCAGTCGGTAGTCAATGTTGTCTGGCAGTATAAAGCTAGGGATGACCTGTTCAGTCATAAAGGGATCATCTTTAGCGTGAATGATCTGAAGTGGCAGAGTGATCTGCTGAAGCTTATGGATTCCTGAGCAGCGTTGATAGTAATTCTGTGCGCTTTCAAAGCCATGCAACGGTGCGGTGATGAGCTCATCAAACTCGTAAAGCTTTGAGATACGTTTGATTCGTTGATAGGAAAGACCAAGCTCTCCTTTTAGTAATCGGTGTTTGTTGAGTGCACTTTTCTTTAAGGAGGAGACGAGATAACGACGATACACCTTAGAAAAACCTTGCTCAATTCTCTCTGAGCACGCAGAGAGATCCAGTGGAGCAGAGACAATCGTTGCGGCGTCGAGTAAGGGATTGTCATTATAGTGAGCGAGATAGTTGGCAAGCATGTTTCCACCAAGAGAGATGCCGACTGCGACCTTCGGTTTATTGGGGAAACGCATGTTGAGGTAGTTGAGGAAATAGCGTGCATCTTCAATCTCACCGGAATGGTAAGCACGTGCAAGATTGTTTGGTTTACCGCTGCAGCCACGAAAGTGCATCATAACCGCTAGCCAGCCTTGATCCGAGAACGCTTGCATCAAGCCATTTGCATAAGGGCTGTAGAAACTGCCCTCTAAGCCATGGAATAGGATGAAAACAGGTTTATTGCTGGCGCTTTCTGAGTGTGGGTCTTCACTCCACGCTAAATCAACAAAGTCACCATCGGCTGTGTCTAACGTTTGCCATACCGGTTCAAATAGTGCTTTATTTCGCATTAGGCGAGGGGCAAGTGTTTGTAGGTGCGGGTTTTTCATGCCCGTCGCGGCGATAAATTGAGTCATGGTGAACCGTTAGTGTTTGTTGTTATTGTTTTGACTGCATGGCGCAGGTGCTGAAAAGGCTTGATAAAGGTGTTCACCACCCAATTGACGGCAGTAGCGCTGAGTCAAAGATGGACTAGTGCTTTTGGTTAAAGGTATTTGATTAATACAGTCAACTAAGTCTGATTGCTGTTGCCTTTCTAGTTGAAGTTCAAATTGCAGAGACTCCCGATACAAGGTGTCTGGAATGTGCAGTTTGAGTTTTCGTCTAAGCTCTCGATAGCTATGAAGTAATGCCTCAGAACGGCCTAGGCACTCTTCAACTTTATGCCAATCTTCATCAAGAAAACTGACCTGCTGCTCATCAAGCCATTTTAAGAGTAACAGCAGGTTTACATTGCCGTGGTATTGATTTTGGAGTTCTAAACACGCCTGTTTCACTTCGCGAACGCTGTAGTATTGAAGACTGAATTGCCACAGTCTCTCTAGTGTTAGCGATAATTGAGCGTGTATTTGATTCATCCGCGATTAAATTCCTCTTCCATCTGCTCTAAGGCTTCTTGTCCGGCCATCCATTCCATCTCTACCTCTTCAAGTTGCGACTTGCTGTTTGCTTGAAGCGCGAGTACTTCGGTAAGTTTAGCTTTATTTTCCGCTTCATACAGAGAAGTATCGGATAATTGATCTTCAGCCTGAGCAATCGCGTCGCTGAATTTATCCATTTGCTTTTCTAATTTGGTCAAGTTCTTACGCAAAGGTGAGGTCAGTTTTCGGAACTCTGCGTCTCGACGTTTCTGCTCTTTTTTAGCCGCTGCGCTGTTGTTGCCTTCTTTTTCTGGCAGCTGTGCTTGTGCTTCTTTCTTTTCCGCCTTTTGCTGCTCAGTTAGCCACTTGTAGTAATCGCTCAGGTCACCATCAAAAGGGGCAACCTGACGATCATGAACCAGGTAAAGATCATCGGTGGTCGCGCGCAGGAGGTAACGGTCATGACTGACAATCACCATCGCTCCCTCGAACGTTTGCAGAGCAAAGGTCAAGGCTTGACGCATATCGAGATCAAGGTGGTTAGTTGGCTCATCGAGTAGTAACAGGTTCGGTTTTTGCCAAACGACAAGCGCTAGCACTAAGCGGGCTTTCTCGCCGCCAGAGAAAGGGGCAACCTTATCCAGTGCTTTTTCACCTTGAAACCCAAAGCTACCTAGATAATCACGAAGCTGTTGCTCCGTTTTGCCAGGGGCAATCTGCATCATATGCTGCAGTGGTGTCTCTTCAGGGTGTAAGGTCTCAAGTTGGTGCTGGGCGAAGTAGCCAATTTTCACACCTTGAGAATAACCAAGATCGCCAGATTGCGGATTCAGTTCTCCTGATAACAACTTGATTAAGGTTGATTTACCCGCACCATTGCGGCCGAGCAAGCCAATTCGGCTGCCGGGAACAAGGTTAAGGCGAATCTTTTCAAGGATTAAAGTGTCATCGTACCCTGCACTGACATCATCCATCATGATGATTGGGTTAGGCAGGGTGGCAGGCTCTTTAAACTCAAAGCTGAATGGGTTATCAAACTGAGCGGGCAGTACCTTTTCCATTTTTTCTAGGGCTTTAATGCGGCTTTGTGCTTGACGTGCCTTTGAAGCCTTATAACGAAAACGGTCGATGTAGCTCTGCATGTGGCTCATCTGTTTTTGCTGCTTTTGGTACTGAGCTTGTTGCAGAATGAGCTTTTGTGCGCGCTGCGTTTCAAACGACGAGTAGTTGCCTGTGTATTCATTCAACTGTTGGTTTTCGACATGAATGATTCGACCGACAATCGGGTCTAGGAAATCTCGGTCATGTGAGATGAGGATTAAAGTACCAGGGTAGTTTTGCAGCCAACGCTCAAGCCACATAACGGCATCTAAGTCCAAGTGGTTGGTTGGCTCATCGAGCAGCAGCAGGTCTGAGCGACATAATAGCGCTTGAGCTAGGTTCAACCTCATTCGCCAACCACCTGAAAATTGAGTCAGGTTCCAGCTCATTTGTTCTTGGCTAAACCCTAAACCATCGAGCAGCTCGGCCGCGCGTGATTTGATGGTGTAACCACCTATGGTTTCTATCTTTCCGTGCAGTTCAGCAACGAGCGTTCCATTGTCAGCTTCTTCCGCTTTGCGCAGGTTATCTTCAAGCGCTCGATATTCTCGATCGCCATCGATTACATATTCTAGTGCCTGACGTTCTAATGCTGGCGTTTCTTGAGCAACCCATGCGAGTTCCCAGTGCGAAGGTTGGCTGAATGAGCCACCATCGATGGAGAGCTCATCTTTGAGCAGAGCAAATAGGGTGGACTTACCGCAACCATTCTTACCGACAAGGCCTACTTTGTCGCCAGGGTGTATGGTTGCAGAGGCTTGCTCGAGAAGAGGCTTTCCACCTCGGAGTAACTGAATGTCAGAAAAGATAATCATAAAATTTTAACTTGCACGTGGTGGCGTTTATGGCGACAAATACTATGAGGAATAAGGATAAATGTCGATCATTATACAAATTACGTTATGATGCTAAAAAACAATAACAACTTTACAACATGCTAGGATGCTTGCTGACGAAATGACGGAACTCAATAGCTCAAATAAGCAAACCCCAAAAGTATTAGTGATTTATGCTCACCCTGAGCCTAAAAACTCAATCGCTAACCAAGTGATGATAAAGAAAATTGAATCGCTCGAGCACGTTACTGTCCATGACCTGTATGCCAATTACCCTGATTTCTTTATTGATGTAGCTCTTGAACATCACCTATTGCTCGAGCACGACGTGATCGTTTTTCAGCATCCTCTTTATATGTACTCTTGCCCGTCACTACTCAAAGAATGGTTTGACCGAGTCTTGAGTAAGGGGTTTGCGTTTGGCAGTGCCAGCGCATTGAAAGGCAAGGTGTGGAGAAATGCCATCACTGCGGGAGGTAACGAGGATGCATTTGGTGCGAAAGGCTATAATAAATATCCCTTAGAGCAAATTCTGCAGCCATTTGAATTGATGGCATCATTGTGTCAAATGAAGTGGGTTGATCCCTTGGTTTTGTATTGGTCTCGAAATATTACTGATATTGATCGCTATCAACACGCCGAACTCTATCGACGCTGGTTAATAGACCCTACCTGCGAAGTAGTAAAAGAAACCCATTCGGAAGAGGAGACAGATCGTGGCCGTTGAATATGATTTTCTCCAAAGTAGCGCCATTTTTCTCACCGCTGCGGTTGTCGCCGTTCCATTAGCGCAAAGAGTTGGGCTTGGCTCTGTTCTGGGCTATCTCTTGGCGGGTGTTGCTATTGGCCCGTGGGGGTTAGGCTTGATCAGCGATGTTGAAGCGATATTGCATTTTGCTGAATTTGGCGTGGTGCTGCTGCTGTTTTTGATTGGTTTAGAGCTTAACCCTAAAAAGCTATGGCAAATGCGCGGTCCTATTCTGGGGTTAGGTGGCGCTCAAGTGGTTATCACCACGGTTATCATCTCCGCCATCGTCAGTGTGTTTGGGTTGAGTTGGCAGACGAGTTTAGTCATTGGGATGGGGCTTGCCCTTTCTTCTACTGCAATAGCGCTACGGGTGATAGAAGAACGAGGTTTAGCGGGGACGGAAACTGGGCAGTCAGGATTTGCCGTCTTGCTTTTCCAAGATGTGGCGGTGATTCCAATGTTGGCTATTTTGCCGATTCTTGCGGGTAATACCGCCGGTAGTTGGTTAGATGCGCTGTGGATGTTAGTGGGCATTGCCGCTTTATTGGTTGGTGGCCACTTCCTTCTTCGACCCCTTTTTCGATATGTTGTCCTTAGTGGGGTAAGAGAACTGTTTACTATTGCTGCTTTACTCCTCGTGATAGGTATTGCAGTGATGATGAAGCAACTGGGTTTGTCGATGGCCTTAGGCACTTTCCTAGCCGGTGTGTTGTTGGCAGAAAGTGAGTATCGTCATGAACTTGAAATAGCGATTGAACCCTTCAAGGGGCTATTGCTCGGATTGTTTTTTATCTCTGTTGGAATGGCGGCCAACTTAGGTTTACTTGCTTTAGAGCCAATGAAGGTGTTGCTAGCGGCGGCGAGCTTAGTGTTCATCAAAGGCTGGGTACTTTACTTATTAGCTCGGTTCTTTGGTACACGAGCAAAGGCGAGAAGTAAGATGGCAGCCATCCTCAGTCAAGGTGGCGAATTTGCGTTTGTTATTTTCACTGCCGCGAGTGCCGAAGGGTTGTTATCAAGCGAACAGCTCTCATTCCTTCTTGTGGTTGTGAGCTTGTCCATGGTGACGACGCCTCTTTTATTGGCGGCTCAGACCAAGTGGTTTGCCCGTAATCTTAACCATGAAGAGGGAGGTCTAAAGTCAGATGTCATCGACAAGGAACCAAGAGTCATTATTGCGGGTTTCGGGCGTTTTGGTCAGGTTGTCGGGCGCTTGATGTATGCCAATAAGATTAAGATAACGGTGCTAGAGAGTGATGCTAGCCAAATAGCATTGCTGCGTAAATTTGGTTACAAAGTCTTCTATGGCGATGCAACGCAATTGGATTTATTGAGAGCGGCTGGGGCTGATAAGGCAGAGGCCATCGTCATTTGTACCGATACGCCAGATCAGATTGTTAGAATTGTCGACCTTTGTAAGCATCACTTTCCAAAATTGAAGGTGCTAGCCCGTGCGCGCAGTCGTGTCGAAGCATATCAACTGATTAATCATGGCGTTGATCGCTACTCTCGTGAGACTTTCTTGGGAGCGTTAGACCTTGGCAGGCAAACATTAACTGAGTTAGGGATGCACCCTTATCAAGCGAAACGAGCAGAAGCGCATTTTAGAAAGCTTGATAATGCAATGCTGAAGGAGTTGCTGCCACAGCACAGTGAAGACAAACAGCTAGCATTAAGAGCGAAAGAAGCGCGTAAAGAGTTGGAAGAGATCTTTGGGCGTGAAATGGATAATGATCGTCAGTCTCATAATTATTGGGAAAAGTAATACTGGTGTAGATAATGACCAGAAACCTATGGAGTTGTTATGAGTAAGGTTAAGCTAAACGTGAAAAAACGATTTATAGCAGGGGCGAACTGCCCTAAGTGCCAAGCGCCAGATACACTACGCTGGTGGATTGAGAACAATATTGAAATGGTAGAATGTGTTGAATGCCAACATATTGATCAACGTAAACCGAAGTCTGTAGATTCTAGTGAACATGCTTCACAGGAAATGATTGGGATTTTTAAGCCGGAATAATTGAGTTTCATTATTTGATCCCCATAATATAGCCAACTGACTTGGGGCAAGCCTCAAGATGTAAAATTTTGCTTGGGGAGTTTCTCAAGCTGTAACTGCCTTGGAGCAAATATGAAGATTGAAAAGAATGTTGTCGTTAGCTTGGCATACGAAGTAAAAGTTGAAGGTGCGGTAGTGGATAAGTCTACAGTAGAAGCACCTCTTGATTACCTTCATGGCAACAACAACCTCATTACTGGTTTGGAAAGCAAACTAGAAGGTAAAGTTGCTGGCGATAAATTCTCTGCAACTATCTCTCCTGAAGATGGCTACGGCGAGCACAACGATGCGCTAGTACAGCGTGTACCTGCAAACGTATTCCAAGGCGTTGAGCAAATTGAAGTGGGTATGCGTTTCTTGGCAGATACAGATCAAGGTCCGATCCCTGTCGAAGTGACAGAAGTTGATGGTGATGAAGTAGTGGTTGATGGTAACCACATGCTTGCAGGGCAAACTTTAACGTTTGATGTTGAAGTTGTGGCTGTTCGTGAAGCAACGGCTGAAGAAGTCGAGCATGGACATGTGCACAAAGAAGGTGGCTGTGGTTCAGACCATGATCACGACCATGAGGGCGGTTGCTGCGGTGGCGAAGGTCACGGCGAGAAAGAAGAAAAAGAAGGTTGTTGTGGTGGCGGCGGTTGCAGCTCTAACTAATCTTTTCTCTGCTTAGTAACATCAATCACTTAGATATTAAGAACGCTACTCATTTTGAGTAGCGTTTTTGTTTTTAGGTGTCGAGGAGTGTGAGCCAGTACCTAAGAAGTAAGGCTATTTGTTCCGTGTGCAACTTGTAACTCATACTCTATGTTTTGTCATTGAGACTGGCAGATACCTTTATAAACAGACTCAATGTGTTAGCCCTTTATTGCATAAATATGATTAAAAAATGACTGCAAGAAATGTGATTCAGTGCTAGAATCCATTTTTAACAATCAACAGAACTGGAAAGATGGGAAATAACGTAGTCGTTCTAGGCACCCAATGGGGTGACGAAGGTAAAGGCAAAATAGTTGACCTTTTAACTGAAGATGCAAAATATGTTGTGCGCTACCAAGGCGGACACAATGCAGGCCACACTCTAGTCATTAACGGTGAAAAAACCGTTCTTCACTTAATTCCATCAGGCATTCTTCGAGATAACGTGAAATGTGTTATCGGTAACGGAGTTGTATTATCGCCTGAAGCACTTCTTAAAGAAATGAAACCTCTTGAAGAGCGCGGGATTCCTGTGCGCGAACGTCTTTTCATTTCTGAAGCTTGTCCACTAATTCTTCCTTACCACATTGCTATCGATAACGCGCGTGAAATCGCTCGTGGTGCGAAAGCGATCGGTACAACAGGTCGTGGTATCGGTCCTGCTTATGAAGATAAGGTTGCTCGTCGCGGTCTTCGCGTTGGTGACTTATTTGATAAAGAAGCTTTTGCTCTGAAACTAAAAGAAGTCATGGAATTCCATAACTTCCAACTAGAGCACTTCTACAAAGCTGACACAGTAAGCTATGAAGAAGTTCTAGAGCAGGCAATGAGCTACGCAGACATGCTAACCGCTATGGTTATCGATGTAACAGATACGCTTGATGCAGCGCGTAAGCGTGGTGACAAAGTGATGTTTGAAGGTGCTCAAGGTACGCTTCTTGATATCGACCACGGTACTTACCCATACGTAACGTCTTCTAACACGACTGCTGGCGGTGTTGCTGCTGGTTCTGGTTTTGGTCCTCGTCACATCGGTTACATCCTTGGTATTACTAAAGCGTACTGTACCCGTGTTGGTTCTGGTCCATTCCCGACAGAATTGTACGATGGTCTAGATAAGCAAGACCCAGTTGGTAAGCATCTTGGTGATGTTGGCCATGAGTTTGGTGCAACGACAGGGCGTTTACGTCGTACAGGTTGGTTTGATGCTGTTGCGATGCGTCGTGCAATCCAAATCAACTCTTTATCTGGTATCTGTCTAACGAAGTTAGATGTTCTTGATGGTCTAAAAGAGATCAAGATCTGTACCGGTTACAAGATGAATGACGGTTCTGTTTTGGAAGTCTCTCCGATGGCTGCTGAGTCATTTGAAAAAGCAACGCCAATGTACGAAACAATGCCAGGTTGGTCTGAAAATACCTTCGGTGCACAGTCTATCGACGCGCTTCCACAAGCTGCTCTAGATTACATCAAGCGCATTGAAGAACTAACAGGTGTGCCAATCGATATTATTTCAACTGGCCCTGACCGTAATGAAACAATTGTTAAGGTTCACCCATTTAATTCTTAATGGTTGAAATTTAAGAAGTTGTAAAAGCCGACCTTAATGGTCGGTTTTTTTATGTGTAGTTTGATGCTATTTTGTTCGTCTTGCGGCAAGGAATTGCCGAATTGGGCAATATTTGCCTAAAGGGATTCGATTTTTTGCCGATATAGAAATCAAGCCCAAGCCCTTGTGTGATTTATCACTATACTTATAGGGCTATCGGAATTGATAAAGAGTGCAGATATGAAGCTACGAACGGTAGCAGCTTCGTTATTGATGGCAATAGGTTCATCGTTTTGTCACGCAAACGTGACAGGAATAGGTGAGCCGATTCCTATATATTCTGAAGCTGAACTAATCAAACTGATTGAACAGAATAAACATCTTGAGCGAGTCAAAGCGGACAAGTGCCAGTTAGTGGAAGACATTGTCGCACGTGCTACTCGTATCAGCCTGCCTTCGTACGAATTTCTCTACGGAGATATGTTGGCGTGGGGTGTTTGTGTTGAACAAGATGTTGAGCTTGGCCTCTATTATATGGAGAACGCAGCCCATCAAGGTTTACCGTCTGCACTTGAACAGTTAGGTAGTTACTATTCTCGTGGCACGTTAGTTCAGCAAGATAAAGAGAGGGCGATCCCTTACTTGCGCGAAGCGGCGGCCATGGGGAATTTAGATGCGCGTATTCATCTTGCTGAATTACTATTGCGAGATTATGGAAGTCCACTCGATTATGAAGATGCCTATCGGTGGCTCTATAACTCAGTGACGGCAGACCAGCGTACGCACCGGCGAATATCCGTATTACGGCAAGGTCTGGAAAACCGAATGCCAGACAACATTATTGCCAGAGCCAAACGGCGAGATACCTTCTGGTAAACAATATTATTACTTATGAAATGCCTAGCAATTGATTGCTAGGCATTTTGTTTCTCTATCTTAAAAGCAATCCTGTAGCTTAGTTGAGGAGTCAGATATACTAAAATTAACCCCTCCTTGCTTCAGTAGGCGAGTATATGTCAGAAAAAAGCAATAGCGATCCCTTTGCGGAACGTGAATCTAAAAACTACGAAAATCCAGTGCCTAGTCGTGAATTCATCATTGAATTTCTAACGACGGCTAATGTTCCAATGAACAGAAATGATCTATTCGAAGCTCTTGAGTTGCAAGGAGAAGAGCAGTACGAAGGGCTTCGTCGTCGTCTTCGTGCTATGGAAAGGGACGGTCAGTTAATTTTTACTCGTCGTCAGTGTTATGCCCTTCCAGAAAAGCTAGATCTTATTAAAGGATTAGTTATTGGACACAAAGACGGTTTTGGCTGGGTTCGGCCTGAGGGGAGTATTGGTAAAGACAACGATGTTTTACTCCCTCATCATCAAATGCGTCATATCATTCATGGCGACCTTGTACTAGTTCAACAGACAGGTACCGACAAGAGGGGCCGCAAAGAAGGCCGCCTGGTTCGAGTACTCGAAGAGCGGACAACCCCTCTCGTGGGACGCTTCTTCTTAGAGTATGGTCACTCTTTTGTTGTTTGTGACGACTCTAGGATTACTCAAGATATCCTTATCCCTACTGAACATAAGAGTGCAGCAAGGATGGGTAACGTTGTCGTGATTGAACTGACCGATCGTGGCACGCGAAGTCGCGGCATGATGGGTAAGGTTACAGAAGTATTGGGTGAAAATATGGCGCCTGGTATGGAAACCCAAATAGCGATTCGAACACATCAAATTCCTAATGAGTGGCCTGAAGCCGTTGATAAGCAAATTGCCAATCTTGGTGAGTTTGTACCGGAAGAAGCTAAAAAAGACAGAGTCGACCTACGTGAACTGCCATTGGTAACCATTGATGGTGAAGACGCCCGAGACTTTGATGATGCTGTTTATTGTGAAGCGAAGAAAGGCGGCGGTTGGCGTTTATGGGTAGCCATTGCGGACGTTAGCTATTATGTCCGTCCAGATACAGCTTTAGACAAGGAAGCGATAAATCGCGGTAACTCGGTTTATTTCCCATCTCAAGTTGTACCGATGTTACCAGAAGTTTTGTCGAATGGCCTGTGTTCGTTGAATCCACAAGTGGATCGTTTATGTATGGTTTGTGAAATGACCATCTCAGCAAACGGCAAACTATCCGGTTATAAACATTACGAAGCGGTGATGAATTCACATGCTCGCCTTACTTACAATAAAGTAGGCTCAATATTAGACGGTGACGATGACCTGCGTCTTCGATATGGAAAAGAGGTTCCGCATCTTGAAGAGCTGCACAAGATGTATAAGGTACTGAAACAAACTCGGGACAAACGCGGCGCTATAGAATTTGAGACGGTGGAAACCAAGTTCATCTTTAATTCGGACCGTAAGATCGACCGTATTGAACCTGTGATTCGTAACGATGCGCATAAGATCATTGAAGAGTGTATGATTCTCGCGAATATAGCGTCAGCATCGTTAGTTGAAAAAGCCAAAGAAGCGGCACTTTATCGAATTCATGAAACCCCAGGAGAGGAAAGGCTAACTGGCTTTAGAAGCTTTCTTGGTGAGCTAGGCCTGAGCTTAAGTGGTGGGTTGCAACCTTCTCCAACAGATTACGCTGAGTTGATGCACCAGATAAGCGAGCGTGAAGATAAAGAGCTTATTCAAACGATGCTATTACGCTCAATGAAGCAGGCTGTATATAACGCGGATAATTGCGGTCACTTCGGTCTAGCGCTAAAACGCTATGCTCACTTTACGTCTCCAATTCGTCGTTATCCTGATTTGCTACTTCATCGTGCAATTAAGTATCTAGTAGCGAAAGAAAAAGGGAATAATACAGACCGTTGGACACCAACTGGCGGGTATCATTACTCTTTCGATGACATGGACTTCTACGGTGAACAATGTTCAATGACTGAACGTCGCGCTGATGATGCAACGCGTGAAGTCAACGATTGGCTCAAGTGTGAATACATGCAGGACCATGTCGGTGAGGAAATGGACGGCGTTATTGCTAATGTGACTGGTTTTGGTTTCTTTGTTCGTCTAACTGAATTACATATTGATGGATTAGTACACATCTCATCACTAGCGAATGACTATTATCAGTTTGATCCGATGGGGCAACGTCTTATTGGAGAAGCCGGCGGTATGATCTACCGTTTAGGAGACTCAGTTAAAGTAACCGTTAAAGCGGTTAATCTTGATAGCCGTCAAATCGATTTTGAATTGGTTGGTACTGAGCGTAAAGTGCGTGGCAAAGGTAAGACAACGAAGAAACGGGCAGCCGAAGCGCAAGAGAAGGCGAAGAATAAGCGTCGTAGCTCGAGCAAAGGCAGAAAACCGGGCGAAAAAGCGAAGGCGATGGTTGAACCTACAAAGCGTCCTGATGGCTCAAAAGAAGAGGCATCTAATAAGAACGGTAAGAAAAAGCCCAACGCTCGTAAAAAGAAATCTCGCGCAGGCTCTGATAAAGCTCGCGCTAAAAAGTAAGCAGTGGATTAGATAATGAGTAATGAATTAATTTATGGTATTCATGCCGTTAAAGCGGTGCTAACAAAAGACCCAGAAAGGTTCATTGAAGCCTATGTGTTGAAAGGCCGTCAAGATGATCGAGTACTTCCGTTATTGAATGAACTTCAGGTCTGTGGTGTATCGATCCAAAAAATGGGTCGAAAAGCTCTGGATGATAAAGCTCAAGGCGCAAATCACCAAGGCCTGATTGCAAAAGTTAAAGCGGCAAAACCGCTTAATGAGAATGATCTAGACTCAATCATCGCGCAACATGAACAACCACTTTTATTAGTGCTAGACGGTGTGACTGATCCACATAACCTTGGAGCTTGTTTAAGAAACGCTGATGCAGCAGGTGTTGCAGCAGTGATCGTGCCTAAAGACAGGTCAGCGCCACTAACCGCAACGGTAAGCAAAGTTGCTTGTGGTGCAGCTGAAATGGTTCCACTCGTACGCGTAACGAACCTTGCTCGTACTATGCGTGCACTGCAGGAAAAAGGCATTTGGTTTGTGGGCACAGCTGGCGAAGCAACACACGATATCTATCAAGCTAAATTGTCGGGTCCACTGGCCATCGTGATGGGGGCTGAAGGGGATGGAATGAGAAGACTCACTCGAGAAACGTGTGATGATTTGATTAAAATTCCAATGGCCGGAAGTGTATCTAGCCTTAACGTTTCCGTTGCTTCGGGAATTTGTTTATTTGAAGCTGTGAGACAGCGCATCGGCTAAGGCTTATCGCATTGCTACCTTTAGTGTTCATTTGATGAAACCTAGAGGTAGCTAACTTGAATTCTATTCCATTTTTCCCTCATTCGTTTATTTTTCAAACACCCCTTGCATGTGAAACTGTGATCTGTATAATGCACCGCACTGGTTAAGCCAGTTGTGAACCAATGAGCGTCGAGGAGCTAGCTTTTCATTAGATTAGTTAGGTAATGTAGACTCAGCTTATGTTCGCGGTTAATACAATTTGCAGCTTATTTTAAAGGATAACCATTCTAAAGGTGACTTTAGCTTTGGGGGCTGTTAATCGAAAATTAACTGACAATGCGTCCTAATCTTGGATGCTACGGTTTCACATAAATCAATCGGCATTCTCTCGTATTTACGAGCTTGAGTGGCGATATTGTTTGTGTAATATTTAATTATTGGAGCTCTGTCTGATGCAGAACCAACGTATCCGAATCCGCCTTAAAGCATTTGATTACAAGCTAATCGATGCTTCTACTGCGGAAATCGTAGAAACAGCAAAGCGTACCGGCGCACAGGTTCGTGGTCCTATTCCACTTCCTACTCGTAAAGAGCGTTTCACTGTTCTTGTCTCTCCACACGTCAACAAAGATGCACGTGACCAGTACGAAATTCGTACTCACAAGCGTTTGATCGACATCGTTGAGCCAACAGATAAAACTGTTGATGCTCTTATGCGTTTAGATCTTGCTGCAGGCGTTGATGTACAAATCAGCCTAGGTTAAGGGAGATTAGAATAATGATTGGTCTAGTCGGACGTAAAGTGGGTATGACCCGCGTATTTACCGAAGAAGGCGTTTCTATCCCAGTAACTGTTGTTGAAGTTGAAGCTAACCGCGTTTCTCAAGTACGTACTATTGAGAATGACGGCTACGCAGCAATTCAAGTAACTGCTGGTGCTAAGAAAGCTAACCGCGTAACTAAGCCAGAAGCTGGTCACTTTGCGAAAGCAGGTGTTGAAGCTGGTCGCGGTCTTTGGGAATTCCGTTTAGAAAACGGAGAAGAGTTTGAAGTTGGCGCTGAGCTAAACGTAGAACTATTCAACGAAATTAAAAAAGTAGACGTTACTGGTACTTCTAAAGGTAAAGGCTTCCAAGGCGCAATTAAGCGTTGGAATTTCTCTACTCAAGATATGACTCACGGTAACTCTTTGTCTCACCGTGCACCGGGTTCAATTGGCCAATGTCAAACTCCAGGTCGCGTGTTCAAAGGCAAGAAAATGGCAGGTCATATGGGTGCTGAGCGTGTAACGACTCAAAACCTAGAGATCGTACGTGTTGACGCTGAGCGCAATCTTCTCCTTATTAAAGGTGCAGTACCGGGCTCAACAGGTGGCAACGTGATCGTAAAACCAGCTATTAAAGCATAACGTCTAGGAGTAAGTAATGGAATTGATGGTTAAAGGTGCTGATGCACTAACTGTTTCCGAAACTACTTTCGGACGTGAGTTCAACGAAGCCCTTGTTCACCAAGTAGTTGTTGCATTTGCAGCAGGTGCTCGTCAAGGTACTCGTGCTCAAAAGACGCGTTCAGAAGTTTCTGGCGGTGGCGCTAAGCCATGGCGTCAAAAAGGTACTGGCCGCGCACGTGCTGGTACAATTCGTAGCCCAATCTGGCGTACAGGTGGTGTTACTTTTGCTGCGAAACCACAAGATCACAGCCAAAAAGTAAACAAGAAAATGTACCGCGGTGCTATGAAAAGCATTCTTTCTGAGCTTGTTCGTCAAGAGCGTTTAATCGTTGTTGATAACTTCTCAGTAGAAGCACCAAAAACAAAAGAGCTTGTAGCTAAACTTAATGAACTTGAGTTAAGCGATGTTCTTATTGTGACTGGCGAAGTAGATGAGAATCTATTCTTAGCTGCTCGTAACCTTTATAAAGTTGATGCGCGTGACGTTGCTGGGATTGATCCTGCAAGCCTAATCGCTTTCGACAAGGTTCTAATGACTGCTGAAGCAGTCAAGCAAGTTGAGGAGCTTCTAGCATGATCACTGAAGAGCGTCTACTAAAAGTTCTACGTGCTCCACATATCTCTGAAAAAGCAACTATGGCTGCTGAGAAAGCGAACACTATCGTTTTCAAAGTATCTATTGATGCAACTAAGAAAGAGATCAAAGCAGCTGTAGAGAAGCTATTTGAAGTTGAAGTTAAGTCTGTAAATACTCTTATTAATAAGGGTAAGACCAAACGTCAAGGTCTACGCCAAGGTCGCCGCAGCGACGTTAAGAAAGCGTATGTTACCTTGAAAGAAGGTCAAGATCTTGACTTCGTTGGCGGTGCTGAGTAACAGGAGTAGTTAAAAATGGCTATTGTTAAATGTAAGCCGACTTCCCCTGGTCGTCGTCACGTTGTTAAAGTTGTTAACGCTGACCTACACAAGGGTAAGCCATACGCACCACTTCTAGAGAAAAACTCTAAGAACGGTGGTCGTAACAACAACGGTCGTATTACAGTACGTCACATCGGTGGTGGTCATAAGCACCATTACCGTGTAGTTGACTTCAAACGTACTAAAGACGGTATTCCAGCGAAAGTTGAGCGTCTAGAATATGATCCAAACCGTAGCGCTAACATCGCTCTAGTTCTGTACGCAGACGGTGAGCGTCGTTACATTATCGCACCTAAAGGTGTTCAAGCCGGTGACCAGATTCAATCTGGCGCTGATGCGCCAATCAAAGCAGGTAACACTCTGCCGATGCGCAACATTCCAGTAGGTTCTACTGTACACTGTGTTGAACTTAAGCCTGGTAAAGGTGCACAACTAGCTCGTTCGGCTGGTGCTTATGCTCAAATCGTCGCTCGCGACGGTGCATACGTAACTATCCGTCTACGTTCTGGTGAAATGCGCAAAGTACTTTCTGAAGGCCGTGCAACGGTTGGTGAAGTTGGTAACTCTGAGCATATGCTACGTGAATTAGGTAAAGCTGGTGCTACACGCTGGCGCGGTGTTCGTCCTACCGTTCGCGGTGTGGTAATGAACCCGGTAGACCACCCACACGGTGGTGGTGAAGGCAAAACCTCTGGTGGCCGTCACCCAGTATCACCTTGGGGTCAGCCTACTAAAGGCTTTAAGACTCGTAAAAACAAACGCACCGACAAGTACATTGTACGTCGTCGCACTAAATAATCTATAAAGAGGAATCGCCATGCCACGTTCTCTCAAGAAAGGTCCTTTTATTGACCTACACTTGCTGAAGAAGGTAGAGAAAGCGGTGGAAAGCGGAGACAAAAAGCCTATTAAGACTTGGTCCCGTCGCTCAATGATCATCCCAACAATGATTGGTTTGACCATCGCTGTCCATAATGGTCGTCAGCACGTTCCAGTATTTGTTACCGAAGAAATGATCGGTCACAAACTGGGCGAATTCGCACCAACACGTACTTATCGCGGCCACGCTGCAGATAAGAAAGCTAAGAAGCGTTAAGGAGTAGATGATGGAAGCACTAGCTAAACATAACTTTGCTCGCATTTCGCCTCAGAAAGCTCGCTTAGTTGCAGACCAAATTCGCGGTAAATCTGTTGATCAGGCTCTAGAAATCTTAACTTTCAGCAACAAAAAAGCTGCTGAACTAATTAAGAAAGTTCTTGAATCAGCAATCGCTAACGCGGAACACAACGAAGGTGCAGATATTGACGATCTAAGTGTCGCTAAAATCTTCGTAGACGAAGGCCCTATCATGAAGCGTATTATGCCTCGTGCTAAAGGTCGTGCGGATCGTATCTTGAAGCGTTCAAGCCACATCAGTATTGTTGTAGCTGATCGCTAGACTAGGAGAGTAAGCAATGGGTCAGAAAGTACATCCTAATGGCATTCGTCTTGGCATTGTAAAGCCTTGGAATGCTACATGGTTTGCTAATACCAAAGATTTCGCTGACAACCTAGACGGCGACTTCAAGGTACGTCAGTTCCTAACAAGTGAACTGAAAAAAGCATCTCTATCACGTATCGTTATCGAGCGTCCTGCTAAGAGTATTCGTGTGACTATTCACACTGCTCGTCCAGGTGTTGTTATCGGTAAGAAAGGTGAAGATGTAGAGAAACTACGCGCAGCTGTAGCTAAAATCGCAGGTGTACCAGCGCAAATCAATATCGCTGAAGTACGTAAGCCTGAGCTTGATGCTCAACTTGTGGGTGATAGCATCGCGTCTCAACTAGAGCGTCGCGTTATGTTCCGTCGTGCTATGAAGCGTGCGGTACAAAATGCTATGCGTCTAGGCGCTAAAGGCATCAAAGTGCAAGTAAGCGGTCGTCTTGGCGGCGCTGAAATCGCACGTGCAGAGTGGTACCGTGAAGGTCGTGTACCTCTACACACTCTACGTGCAGACATTGATTACGCAACTTCTTCGGCTCACACTCAATACGGTGTGATCGGCATTAAAACTTGGATCTTCAAAGGTGAGATTCTAGGTGGTATGCCAGCAGCTAACGCTGTTGAGCCAAAAGGCGACAAGCCTAAGAAGCAGCGTAAAGGCCGTAAGTAAGGAGTCGACAGATGCTACAACCTAAACGTACTAAGTTCCGCAAGGTTATGACTGGTCGTAACCGTGGTCTTGCTAAAGGTACAGATGTAAGCTTCGGCACATTTGGTCTTAAAGCTACTGGCCGTGGTCGTCTAACTGCTCGTCAAATCGAAGCGGCACGTCGTGCTATGACGCGTCACGTTAAGCGTCAAGGTAAAATCTGGATCCGTGTGTTCCCAGACAAGCCTATCACTGAAAAACCACTTGAAGTTCGTCAGGGTAAAGGTAAAGGTTCAGTTGCGTACTGGGTTGCCCAAATCCAACCTGGAAAGGTAATGTACGAAATGGACGGTGTACCTGAAGAATTGGCTCGTGAAGCGTTCCGTCTTGCGGCTCGCAAACTGCCGTTCAAAACTACATTTGTAACTAAGCAGGTGATGTGATGAAAGCACAAGATCTACGCGAGAAAAACGTTGAAGAGCTTAATGCTGAGCTATTAGAATTGCTACGTGAACAGTTTAACTTGCGCATGCAAGCTGCAACTGGTCAACTACAGCAAACTCATACTCTGAAAGCTGTACGCCGTGACATCGCACGTGTGAAAACTGTTTTGACTGAAAAGGCAGGCGCATAATGAGCGAACAGAAACGTACCCAGCAAGGTCGTGTTGTTAGTGACAAGATGGACAAGTCTATCGTTGTTGCTATCGAGCGCACAGTGAAGCACCCAATTTACGGGAAGTACACTAAGCGTACGACTAAAGTACACGCACACGATGAAAACAACGAATGTGGCCTAGGCGACAAAGTTGAAGTTCAAGAGTGTCGTCCTCTGTCTAAGACTAAGTCTTGGACATTGGTATCAGTCTTAGAAAAAGCGAAAGGTTAATTTCGAGTTTTCTTTGATATTCAAGCGGCTCCATTTTATTTTTGGAGCCGCTTGTTTTTTGTCTACCCAATCGAAAGAAAGGGTGGTACAATTCGCGTCCCTTATATATAGGGAGCCCGACCCGAGAGGGTCTAGTATTAATATTTAGCGGAGCACTAACATGATCCAAATGCAAAGTACACTCGACGCTGCGGATAATTCCGGCGCTCGTAGAGTAATGTGTATTAAGGTCCTGGGTGGTTCACATCGCCGTTATGCACATATCGGAGACGTCATTAAAGTTACTGTTAAGGAAGCAATTCCTCGCGGTAAAGTTAAGAAAGGTGACGTTCTGAAAGCGGTGG